>NZ_JBWPJO010000014.1:0-51977 GCF_056583835.1 Pauljensenia sp. C0254C2 | reverse complement strand
CAGATGTTCATTTTATGCGCAATATACACCATCCTCGTTCGATCAGTATCAGTCATGCTGGTGATCCGATTTACCACGTGGCTCAGCTTGAGGATGGGCAGTTCGCATATGGGGAAAGCACGCGAAATGAGAGGATTTTCTTTTCGTTCTTTTCCCCGGATCTTGACCTGGTGACACGCTGGTTCATCTACCAGGCAGGCGAGGCGTTCCGCGTAAGAGCTGACTGTGCGTCCATGTACTTTCCGTGTTACACCTACGAGCAGCGGCCCGGATACGAACTGGTTGAGGTAGAAAAGTACACGTACGCTCTTAAGACGCCAGCTGGCCAGGTCCTGCCGATGCGTATGGATGACGATCTTATCAACGACTATTCAGACACGGTGCTTTTCTCCTATATCTGTGACATCCCGGTTCGGGATCTTCTTGACTCTTTTCTGGATCCTGATGGTCATCCAGCGCTGGAAGGATTCGTTGTCGAGGAATAACGTGTGTGAGGAAGGTGTAAGGCTGTGTCGTTGATGAGTCTTGACGAGCCGTTTTTCGAAGAGCTGAGGCTGCTGGCGGAATGTCGTAATGCTCTTTTTATGCGCAATATTCACCATCCTCGTTCGATCAGTATCAGTCATGCTGGTGATCCGATTTACCACTTGGCTCAGCTTGAGGATGGGCAGTTCGCATATGGAGGCAGCTCGCGAAACGGGGATATTCAATTTACGTTTTTTTCCCCGGATCTTGACCTGGTGACGCGCTGGTTCATTTATCAGGCGGGCGAATCATTCCGCTGGGCGCAGCGCGGCTACGCGTCCTTGTACTTTCCGTGTTATACCTATGAGCAGTGGTCCGGATATGAACTGGTGGAGGTAGAAAAGTACACGTACGCTCTTAAGACGCCAGCTGGCCAGGTCCTGCCTTTCCGTATGCATGACGATCTCATCAACGACTATTCAGAGACTGTGCTGTTTTCTTATATCTGTGATATTCCGGTTCGGGATCTTCTTGACTCTTTTCTGGATCCTGATGGTCGTCCAGCCCTCGAAGCATTCGTTGTCGAGGAATAACGTGTGTGAGGAAGGTTGTAAAGGCTGTGTCGTTGATGAGTCTTGATGAGCCGTTTTTCGAGGAGCTGAGGCTGCTGGCGGAAAGTTCAGACGCTCTTTTCATGCGCAATGTGTTCCATCCTCGTTCGATCAGTATCAGTCATGCTGGGGATCCGGTCTATCACGTGGCTCAGCTTGAGGATGGGCAGTTCGCATATGGGGAAAGCTCGCGGAATGAGAGGATTTTCTTTTCGTTTTTTTCCCCGGATCTTGACCTGGTGACGCGCTGGTTCATCTACCAGGCGGGCGAATCATTCCGCTGGGCGCAACGCGACTACCCATCCATGTACATTCCCTGCTACACCTACGAACAGCGCCCTGGTTATTCCCTCGTGGAAATCAACAAATTTGACTACACGCTTCAGACACCCGACCGCGGAATCCTTCCCATGCTCATGAGCGATACGTTGACCAATGACTACTCGCGTACGGTGGAGTTCTCCTATGTCTGTGATATTCCGGTTCGGGATCTTCTTGACTCTTTTCTGGATCCTGATGGTCGCCCGGCTTTGGAAGCCTTTATCGTCGAGGAATAACGTGTGTGAGGAAGGTTGTAAAGGCTGTGTCGTTGATGAGTCTTGATGAGCCGTTCTTCGAAGAGCTGAGGCCGCTGGTGGAAAGTTCGGACGCTCTTTTCATGCGCAATGTGTTTCATCCGCACTCGATCCAGCGTCAGCTACTCGAACGGGGATCACGACAATCGCCTCGCCGATCTCGATGACGGGGATGCGCATTGAGACGCCAACCATGGCCGACCCTCGGCTCACTCTGCGCAGTATCTGTGCAGGCTTTGTTGTCGACCGCCAAGACGTGCACGTGACCGAAGAAGCATGAAGAGGTGACAAACTCTCTCGGAGGAGCGGAAGCATAAAAAGTGCGCCGTGAGGGAATCGAACCCCCAACCCGCTGGTTAAGAGCCAGCTGCTCTGCCAATTGAGCTAACGGCGCATGAGTTACGGGTGGTGCGCCGTGAGGGAATCGAACCCCCAACCCGCTGGTTAAGAGCCAGCTGCTCTGCCAATTGAGCTAACGGCGCTACGTCTCGTAACGAAGTAATACTGTACTCGTGTCAAGGGGCTTCAGACAACTTGAAAAGTAGGCGATAGGACACATCTGCAGGACGCATGCACAGGCGCGCATGGGCATCTACAGTAAGAACCGGAGCGCCAACGCGTCTTTGACACTGACAAACCTGGAGGGCTGATGGAACACCACGACGATCTGCGTGACGTGCCCATCACGCAAATGACGCAGGACTACTTGAAGACTATTTACTCCGCAGGGGAGTGGAGTGGTGCCGGAGTGTCGGTGAACGATCTTGCCGCCAGAATGGGGGTCGTCGCATCAACGGCATCTGAAAACGTCAAAAGGCTCAAAGACCAGGGGTTGGTTGAACATGAGCCATACCACAAGGTTCACCTGACCGAAAAGGGCCGCGCAATAGCAGTAGGTGTGGTGCGTCGCCACCGCCTCCTCGAAACATACCTGTACGAAAAGCTCGACTTTGAGTGGGACGAAGTTCACCGAGAAGCAGAAATCCTTGAACATGCGGTCTCCGAGACGCTGCTTGAGCACCTCGACCGTGCGCTTGGTTTCCCGATGCGCGACCCACATGGCGACCCGATTCCGGCTCCTGACGGCACTCGCCTGGCTCCCGGTATGATGCCGCTGTCTGACGTTGTCGAAGGAACTGACACGGTCATCGTGCGAATCTCAGATGGCCATCCGCAGATGCTGCGCGATCTGGCCAGCAGGGGGATCGCCCTGGATGCCCGTATCACGGTGGTGCGCCGCTCACCTGCGCTGGGAACACTCACACTTGACGTGCGTGAATCTGGTGAAGAGCGCGCGCATACCGTCGAAATCGGTGACGTGGCCGCAGATGCCATTTTCGTAGCCACCGACCCCGACGATCTTCACGTCGAACAGTAACGGGCGCAATCGCGCGCCAACTGTCGCAGCCGCGCACCCGAGCTAGCTCAGGGAAGCTGACCCCATCGACGGCGGCACGTTCGCCTCGTACCCCAGGCCCACCAGTGCCTCACGCACCCTCGTCGTAGCATCGTCGAGGGCATCATCACTAGCCTGAGCAGCATTGGCGAATGCAATATCTGCTTCCGACTTCATGGGGACCACATGCAGATGGGTGTGAGGTACCTCAAAACCGGCAATGATCAGGCCGGCTCGTTCCACGTCGAAGGCTTCGATCTGTGCTCGCCCAATGATGTGGGCCACGCGCATCAGGTGCTCGGCAACCTCCACCGGCGCGTCCGTCCACGACGGGTAAGGGTGGCGCGGCACCACCAGCATGTGACCAGCGCGGATCGGCTCAATGGTGGCAAAAACAACACAAACGTCGTCAGCCCATGCGAAGCGTCCCGACCATGTTCCATCAATGATGTTCTCAAATGCTGTACTCATGGCTCTATTCTCACCCATCTTGCGCCCGCATGGGCCACCCTCGTCGCGATACCCCTCCGCACCTGCGCCCGATCGTACGCTGAACGAATCCGGTAGCCAGTGGCGCGATGAGATACCCTTAAGTGGTTGGCAACAGGCCAATTTGACGAGCATGACCGAAGAATTCGAGAGGGATCCATCAATGAGCCAGAATCAAGGTTCGGAGCCGGAATTCCGCTACACCGCACAGATGGCCAACGCCATCGAAGACAAGTGGCACAAGCAGTGGGATGACCGTGGCACATTCAATGCCGATAACCCAACCGGAGACCTTGAAGGGCCACTGGCGCAACTGACCCCTTACTTCCTGCTCGACATGTTCCCCTACCCGTCAGGCAAAGGCCTGCACGTTGGACACCCACTGGGCTATATCGCCACTGACACGATCGCACGTTTCCAGCGCATGCGCGGCTTTAACGTGCTGTACACGATGGGGTTCGACGCATTCGGTCTTCCCGCTGAACAGTACGCCATCCAGACCGGCCAACATCCGCGCATCACGACATACGACAACATTGCGAATATGCGTCGCCAACTGGCGCGCCTGGGACTGTCGCACGACAAGCGCCGCTCATTTGCTACAACCGATGACCTGTTTGTGCGTTGGACGCAGTGGATCTTCCTGAAGATCTTCAACGCGTGGTATGACACTGAAGCGACGAACCCGGCCGGCACGAAAGGCTGCGCCCGTCCGATCAGCGAACTGGAAGACGAATTCCGCTCCGGCACGCGCCCGATCGCCACATCTGAGGGCGAGGAAACATTCGACAAGGCGTGGGACGATCTGACAGCGGTCGAACAGGCCCGCGTGCTTGATTCCTACCGCCTGGCCTATATCAACGAGGCGCCCGTGAACTGGGCTCCCGGCCTGGGCACCGTGCTCGCCAACGAGGAAGTCACCGCCGAGGGACGCTCCGAGCGCGGCAATTTCCCAGTCTTTACCAAGCGCATGCGCCAATGGATGATGCGAATCACCGCCTACGCTGACCGCCTGGACGCTGACCTGGACACAGTGAACTGGCCGGACAAGGTGCGCTCAATGCAGCATCACTGGATTGGCCGCTCCACCGGCGCGCGCGTCACATTTGACGCTGACGGCACGCGGCTCGATGTGTTCACCACCCGCCCTGACACGCTTTTTGGCGCAACATTCATGGTCGTTGCCCCCGAACACCCCCTGCTCGGGGACGAGGGCGACGCTGCTGACCTGAACGTGCCTGCTGAGTGGCCCGATGGAACACGCGAAGCGTGGACAGGTGGATACGCCACACCAGCTACGGCTGTGAAAGCCTACCGTGAACGCGCTGCACGCATGACGGATGCGGAGCGAACCGCCGAAGCAGGGGGGAAGACAGGCGTGTTCTCCGGGCGTTTCGCCACCAACCCTGTTAACGGCACGAGCATCCCGATTTTTGTGGCCGACTATGTCCTGATGGGATACGGCACCGGCGCGATTATGGCTGTGCCCGCGCACGACCAGCGTGACTTTGACTTCGCACGTCGTTTCGACCTGGACATCATCACCACGATCACCCCACCCGAAGACTTCGACCGCGACGAAGCCGCGTGGGTCGGTGACGGTGTCATCACCAACTCGGCCAATGAGGAAGTGGACCTCAACGGTCTGGGCAAGGAAGCAGCCATTGAGCGCATCACACAGTGGTTGGAAGAACGCGGCCTGGGCAAGAAAACCGTGACGTACCGCCTGCGTGACTGGCTGTTCTCACGTCAGCGCTACTGGGGTGAACCGTTCCCCGTGGTGTATTCGGCTGATGGCCGCGTGCACGCGCTGCCTGATGAGATGCTCCCCGTCACCCTGCCGGAAATTGATGACTTTTCGCCGCGCACATTCGATGAGAACGATGCTGCGTCTGAGCCGGAAGCACCGCTGGGTCGGGCAACGGACTGGTTGGACGTTGAACTGGATCTGGGTGAAGGCAAACAGACGTATCGTCGTGACACGAACACCATGCCGAACTGGGCTGGCTCGTGCGCTTACGAAATCCGTTACGGCGACCCGAATAACACCGAACATTTCGCTGATCCGGTCAATGAGCAGTACTGGATGGGGCCGCGCAACCCGGGCGAATCCGGCGGTGCAGACCTGTATGTCGGTGGCGTCGAACACGCCGTTTTGCACCTGCTGTATGCGCGTTTCTGGCAGAAGATCCTCTTCGACCTGGGATACGTCAGCGCATCTGAGCCGTTCCACCGGCTGTTCAACCAGGGCTACATCCAGGCCTACGCCTACACGGATTCACGCGGCGCATACGTGCCGGCCGATGAAGTGACGGGCGACGAGGAAAGCGGATTCACCTGGAAGGGTGAGCCCGTCACACAGGAATACGGCAAGATGGGCAAGTCCCTGAAGAACGTTGTCACACCTGACGAATTCGCTCAGGACTATGGCGCGGACACGCTGCGAGTGTATGAGATGTCGATGGGACCGCTGGATATTTCCCGCCCGTGGGAGACGCGAGCCGTCGTTGGATCTCAGCGCTTCCTGCAGCGCCTGTGGCGCAATGTCCTCGATGAAGAAACTGGTGAGGTCACTGTCAGTGACGAACCGGCCGATCTGGCCACGCGCAAACTGCTGGCCCGCACGATCGCGGATGTGACGGTTGAGTTCGAGAACCTGCGCATTAACACCGCCATTGCCCGCATGATCGTGTTGAATAACCACATCACGTCGATGGATGCGGTACCGCGCGAAATCATCGAACCCCTGGTGCTGATGGTCAGCCCTGTTGCGCCGCACATCGCTGAAGAACTGTGGCACAAACTGGGGCACGGTGAGTCGCTCGCACGTGAACCGTTCCCGGTCGTTGAGGACGAATCACTGCTCGAAGAAGAAACGATTACTGCGATCGTGCAGGTCAACGGCAAGGTTCGTGCCCGCCTCGATGTATCGCCCTCAATTGACGAGGACGATCTGCGCACTCGCGCGCTCGACCTGGAGCCGATCCGCGCCATCCTCGATGGACGTGAGCCGCTGAAAGTTATTGTGCGCGCACCTAAACTGGTGAACCTGGTTCTGCCGAAGAACTAGCCGCGCACTGCCAGATTGGTAGTGGCGAGAACCTATGCCTGAAGGCGACGTTATTCATGCTCTGACCCGCACGTTCGACACGCTGTTTGTCGGACGTGCGGTCCGGGTGTCATCGCCGCAGGGGCGCTTCGCCGGCGGAGCACGCCTGATCAACGGCAGGATAGTGACGTCGGTTCGTGCGCACGGCAAGCATTTCTTCATGCAGTTGAGCGCGCCCGGACCGGTACGCGAGGGACACCCCGACGGTACGCAGGTGGCATATACCGACGACCTGTGGCTGCATGTCCACCTGGGTCTGTATGGGTCGTGGCGTTTATATGGCGGTGAATCGGTGGAGGTTCCGGTATCGATCGGAGCTCCGCGGCTGGCTGGCGACAGCGGCACAACGGACGAGTACGGCCGATGGACTCCACCCGAGCCGGTTGGCCAGGTCAGGGTCCGCATCGAAACAGATGACGCGGTCGCCGACCTGTCAGGTCCCAATCGCTGCGAAGTCATCACACCTGATGAACAGCGCCAGGTGCTGCGGCGTCTGGGTCCCGATCCGCTTTCACCCCACGCGCTGACTCGTCCCGACCTGGAGCGCGCCTTCATCGATGCGATCCGCTCACGATCGCGCACCATCGGCGAACTGGTTATGGATCAGTCTGTGATTGCCGGCGTTGGGAACATTTACCGCGCAGAATCGCTCTTCATTACGGGGATTCATCCCAGACGCCGAGGCAACCGAGTGGCCGAGGCGCGCCTGAGCCTGCTGTGGAAAACGATCTGCCCACTCATGGCACACGGCCTTGAAGTGGGCAGAATCGAAACAGTGAGCGACGAGGATGCTCCGGAACCACCCCTTGAGGGTGATCCTGAAGCATCACGCTGGTATGTCTATCACCGCACCGGTAGGCCGTGCCTGCGTTGCGGCACTCCCGTTGCGGAGGATCTGATGGCTACGAGGCGTCTCTTCTGGTGTCCGAGCTGTCAGCGCTAGGCAAAAGCCCGACGGAGACAGGAAGGCTATGACACTAGGCCAGGTCAGTGGCCGGAGCTGCTCCCAGGTGGACCTCCATGGAATCGTAGGTCGGCGCCTCGGGACGGTTCGTGACCGGACGATCCAGGTAGAACATGGCGGTCGAGGCGATGTCGTCATGCAGCGGCAGGTAGCGGCCACCTGAACGCCAGCCCAAAGCCTGAATGTCGACGCGCGGCAGTCCCTTGGAGAAGTGGATTGCATCCTGAATATGGAAGCGGTACATTCCGAAACGCTGATTGGCGATATACAGGCCATCGGGGCGGATGACCTGCGGCATTCCCAAATACGGCGTGGAGAACGTCGTGTATCCGCGGCCGGGGACATCGAAGTTCCAGGCACCACCGAAATAATCCTCAGTGCCGGTGCCACAGATCGTGGGATAGTCAGTGTCGTCGTCCATGTAGAACTTGATTTCGCCTTCGCCCCACCAGCCATTGTCATTGACTGACCATGCGATGTAGGTGCCCACGTAGTGCCCTTGGCCCTCGATGTTTTCCAGAATCGGGTGTGTGGTGAGCGTCGGCAGGGGGTTGGAGCGGCGCCACTGCGCATGGAAGTAGGCGATATCGTCCTTGGCGGCTGCGCCGTCAGCGGCGGATGAGTCACCCTCGTCAATGTCGTAGGTGATCTGGTAGTAGACGCGGGCATCCTCGTCGGAGGTGTTCTCCAGTGTCAGGCGAGCACCGGACTTGAACGGCATGGGCCAGTAGGAGTTGAAACCACCGTGCGGGTTGGCGGCGATCGGAACAGAATTAACCTGCGAGAACACGGACCAGCCATTGCAGAAGAAGTCGCCGTAGGGCACCTCAACGGCAGGTTCGTCACTGCCGTCCCAGTAGCAGCGGAAGACCAGGCGACGCCACAGTGAGGTGTGAGCGGTCATCCAGATATGAGTGATGCATCCGGCACCTGAGATGTTGGCCAGCTCGAATGTGCCGCGAGCCGGAACGTCAATACTGGGGGAGATCTTCCACGTGGATCCCAGGTCGCGTGCACATTCCGCACCGGTTCCCTCGGTCGCGCGGCCGCCACCCCCAGGTGTGCCGTCGAAGTTTTCCGGAGAGATGGAGCGAGTGGCTACGTTGCGAATTGTGGTCAGACCTGTCAAGGGGGAGAGCATCGTTGATCGCCTTTCCTGAGAAAATATCACAATGTGTGTCGAAATTTCACGAGTTGTAATCGATTACTGTATAGTGTAGAGCACCAGGTAGTCAGGGTCAATTAGCCATTGGCTTCCAGGTGCCATAATCAGCGAGTTTTCCACTGGTGGAATGCTCAAAGATCATCACAACGCGAGATAGGGCTAACGGACTCAACGTTGAGTCATATCGAAGAGGAGACACCATGAATTCAGGAAAGAGCAGGTGGGCGTGGGCAGGGATTGCGTCGTTCACCTTGGCATCTGTTCTCGTAGGAGGATGCGGCTCGGGAACGCCAGGTGAACCCGCAGGTTCAGAAAGCGGCGCAGCAGCCTCGGGGTCATCATCCGAAGGCGGCACGACCATTGAATTCTGGCACCGCACATTCACCCCCGTGGAAAATGAGTGGTACAAGAACATCGTTCAGAAGTTCAACGAAGCGCAGGACGAGATCACCGTAGTCGACACCGAAGTACCGGCCGACGCGTGGGATCAGAAGATGAAGTCGGCGCAGGCAGCAAACAAGAGTCCCGACATTTACACCTTCTCCGGACCGCTCAATGACGGCGTGAATGCCGCTCAGTTCCACGATCTGGATTCGATCGTGTCCAAGGAAGGCCTGGACAAGATGACCGACCTGGCACGTTCGGTTTCCCAGATTGATGGCACTTACTACGCATACCCGCTGGTTCTGGAGCCGCAGACAGTGCTGTTCTGGAACAAGGAAATGGTCTCCGCTGCCGGCCTTGACGCAGAGCAGGCACCGAAGACGTGGCAGGATCTGCTCGACAACTGCGCGAAGATTCAGCCAACCCTGTCGGATGGTCAGTACTGCATTTCCCCGGCATCTGATGCCGGCACATTCGGCTGGGCATCTGTGGGCCAGCAGTTCAATGCTTCTGGACACAACGCATTGACCGATGACTGGAGCGCACCGAACATCAACGACCAGGGCTACCGTGACCTCATGCAGTTCTACAAGGATCTGTGGGACAACGGCTACATGGCCAAGCAGCCTCTGGGCAGCTACCTGGAAGCCAAGGAATTCGGTGAAAAGAAGGTGGCCTACAAGGTGTCCGGTTCCTGGATGATGTCCGAGGTTGGCTCCGACTACCAGGACATGCTGACGAACACGGGTCTGGGCCTGTTCCCGAGCTCACCGAACGGAGAGGGACGAACCACCACCACACTGGGTGACTTCAAGTGGGTTGTTGACGCAAAGGCCAAGCACCCTGAAGAAGCAGGCAAGTTCCTCGAATGGGTTCTGGCCGGAGACGTTGAGAACCTCGTTCCGTTCTATGTTGCCACCCAGTTCACCAAGATTCCTCCGCGCGACGACGTTCAGGAAGGCGTGGCCGCCACTGAAGAGGCCAAATCCGCTCCGTGGTCAGACGTCATCATGACTGAGATTGCTCCTGATGCCATTCCAGGCGTTGCCTACCCGTGGGATGTCTCGATGGCAGTCGGCACGGCGATGGAGACCGTGATGAAGGGTGCCGCGACCGCTGACCAGGCGATCGACACTGCTGAGAAGGCGATCCAGACCGTGATCGATCGTGAGAGCCTTCCCGAGAAAGCACCTGCTCCCGGCGATAAGTAACTCAGCCCTGTCATAGGACTGTTCCCAGGCTGAAGAAAGGAATCCCGATGTCCAGTACAAAGGTGCGGAAGGACTCAAAGAAGTTCCGTTTCCGTGATGGACGACTCGCATACCTCTTGATCCTTCCCGCCTTTGTGCTGCTCGGGATCTTCGTGGTGTGGCCAGCAATTTACGCAGCGTACCTGTCATTCCAGGACTGGAGCTTTTACAAGCCCGCAGTATTCGTTGCGTTCAAGAACTACACGGACGTCCTCAAGGACCCGCTGTTTATCGCCGCCATTAAACGCGGTTTCATGTTCGTTCTGTTCACCGTGCCCACCACGTTGGTTCTCGCATTCCTCTTTTCCAGTCTTGTCGTATCTGTGTCGCGCAGATTTGCTGACACGTTGAAGGTCAGCATCTATCTGCCGACCATTATTTCCGGCGTTATTACCTCGATCATCTTCGTGTTGATCTATGACTACTCCGGCGGCATTTTGAACTGGTTCCTCGGGTTCTTCGGAGTTGAACCAATCGCATGGCTGGGTGACCCCCAGTGGGCGCTTCTGGCCATCGCAGTCCCGGCAATCTGGCTGGGAATGGGCCTCACATCCCTGATCATGGTGGCAGCCATGATTGACATCCCCAGCGAGTTCTACGAAGCCGCCTCGCTCGAGGGAGCGAACTGGTGGCAAAAGACCTTCTACATCACATTGCCGCAGATGAAGAATGTGGGGTTGTATCTGCTGGTAACAGGCATTATCGGCGCGATCCAACAGTACGAGCTCCCGCTGGTCATGACCGGCGGCGGGCCGTTGGATTCGACAACCACACCGAACCTGTTCATCTTCAATCACTTCCGCGGAGACATGAACGTGGGCTACTCGATTGCAGCAGCCCTGCTGATGTTCCTGGTTCTGGGAACCCTCTCCGCACTGATCTTCAAATTCGTGAACTCCGAGAAGCTGGTGGATTAATCATGTCAGTAATGTCAACGTCGACGGGTGTCAGCACCGCAATGGAGACATCGGACTCCACGAAGAAAGAACAGGCAGCAGCACCGCAGTTCCACCGGAAACAATGGTGGCCGGTCATCCTGATCAAAGGCCTGTTCGGTGCGATCTTCATCTTCGCTGCACTGTACCCCCTGCTGTGGATGGTCATCGCAGGATTCAAGGCAAAGACCGAAGTTGTTCAGACCCCCTTCCAGTTCTTCCCCGAAGTGTGGCACTGGGAAAACTACGCGCGCATCGCGCAGGATCCCACGTTCATCCGCGCATTGCTGTGGACGCTTCTGGGTGCGCTGCTCTTCATGACTGCCAGCCTGACCGTCAACTCACTTGCTGCCTATGCGTTCGCACGCCTGGAGTTCCGCTTCAAGAAAATCCTGTGGGTCGTCATGATCACGACGATGTTCATTCCGGGTATGACGATTCTGCTGACCAGCTTCATCGTTGTGACGAAGTTACGCATGCTGGATACTCTGGCCGTTCTGGTTATTCCCGGTATCGCGAACGCGGGAATGATCTTCTTTATCCGACAGTTCTACCTGTCGATCCCCTCATCCCTCGAAGAGGCAGCCATGCTGGATGGGTGCGGGCGTTTCCAGATTTTCGTGCGTCTGTTCCTGCCCCTGTCGAAGCCTCCGTTCGTCGTCATGGGCATCACGTCCTTCCTGGGATACTGGAATGCATACGTGTGGCCGATTCTGACCATCACGTCCCCGGAGAAGTACCAGCTCCAGCAATACCTTGCGACGTTCCGCTCGGAACGTACCTCTGAACTGGGTTTACTCATGGCGGGCTCTGTCCTGTCAGCGGCGCCAGTGATCATCATCTTCCTTATTTTCCAGCGCCAGATCATTGGCAACATCAAAATGTCCGGTCTGAAGTAGGAGCGTCCTCATCGATGAGGACGACGGTCACGGCCGACACACCCATCCAAGGAAAGGACACGCTATGCGTGAGTCTAGCTCACCACCAGGGCGCTGCTTATTCACTCGACGAGGAGCAATCATTGCTGCCTGCGCATGCGCCGGCGCGCTGTGTCTGGCAGGAACAGCGTGCGCTGCCGATCCAGCCGCACCCGAGGCGGAGAAGCCATACGCTCATCCTTCGGCTGCACGCGTTGTCGCTCAGCTGACAGGTGCTAAAGGTTTTACAAACACCGCCCAGACCATGAAAATCCAGGGAACCGACCTTGGAATCATGTGGGATGACGGACACGGTCATGTGTTATTCGCTGTTGGTGACACCTTCGGCGAATGGAGCGGCAATGGTGGCGGCGGAGAAGACTGGCGTTCGAATGCACTGCTGCGTTCGTCCACCAGGAACTTCGCTGAAGACGGAATCCTGTTCGATTCTGCCGTGGTCGATGAGAACGGAAAAGCGCGGGAGATCATTCCCTCGCTCAAGATCCCTGAAACCGAGCACACCACTATTCCCACCGGCGGCATCGCGGTGGGCGGCCGGCAGTATTTGGCGTTCATGTCCGTCAATAAGTGGGGCGTCCCCGGAGAATGGTTCACGAACTATTCCCGTATCGCGTACTCCGATGACGGGGGAGAAACCTGGAATACGACCGACGGCCCGCAGTGGACCAACGATGACAAGTGGTCCAATAACTTTCAGATGGTGGGCTTTGCTCACGGTCAAGGCGATGGCTTCGTCTACATGATGGGCACGCCGAATGGTCGCTTCGGTGCCATCCGCATCGCCAGGGTTGATGAGAACAAGATCCTCGAAAAGGATGCGTACCAGTACTGGAACGGCAGCGAGTGGGGTGCCGACGAGGGTGCCGCGGTCGACATCGTTGAAGCTCCGACGACGGAACTGTCTTTGCAGTACAACTCTTACCTGAACAAGTGGATGCTGATGTACACCACTGATTCAGACGAAGCGGGAATCTTTGACGTGGTGTACCGTCTGGCAGATCGTCCGGAAGGCCCGTGGTCAGACAAGACAGTAGTGGCAACCTCACTGGATTATCCCGGAATGTATGCACCGTACATGCACCCGTGGAATTCAGGTTCAGAAGTGCATTTCGCCATGTCAATCTGGGGCTCCTACAACATTTTCCAGATGGCATTCGAGGTAGATAAGAATGGCAATGTGATCCACCCGAACCTCGTTAAGGACCCCGGTTTTGAGCGCGTAGAGAATGGCGGTATGAGTCCCCATTGGCAATGCCACGGACCTTGCGGTCTTGATGGCAAGCCGGATTGGGCATATGGGTCAGAACACCAGGCATGGATGCGGAACAACCAAGGCACGTTGGAGCTTTCCCAGACAGTAACCGTCACACGCAACACTCACTACAAGATGACAGCGTTCGTGACGACTGGTCCTGACAACCCGCAGCGCACTGACAAGGGAACGGTGGGTGCGCGTCAAACCGGTCCAGGCGGACAGGTTCTTGCCTCTCAGGAATTCACACACTTGGCCGGATACACGCGCTTTGTTGTGGAATTCGACTCGGGAAGCAACAGCCAGATCGATATTTTCGTGGACGCTGCCCCTACTGCTGACCAGTGGGTGCAGATGGATAGCTTGTCTCTGAAGGCCACTGGACCGAGTAAGTCCGACACCAAGCCTGCAGATGGTGATGCAAACGCCGATGCCGATGCGGGTAAAGACGAGGGCGGGAACGCCGATGCCGGTAGTGGAAAGGGCGAGGGCAATCTTGGTGGCGACGTGAACCGGCCAGGAAACGGCAACGGGGGTAAGGCAGGAGCGGCATCCGCTCAAGCCGGCTACAAGGCAACGGTTGCGCGTACTGGCTCCACAGTCGGAAGCCTCGTGCCCGCACTTGTTGGAATCAGCCTGATTGGTGGGCTCTCCTTGGTTGCAGCAAGGCGCCGACAGGCTAGGTAATGTTCAGCTGAATACGACATTGACGAGGGTGACTCACGCACTGGTGGTGTGCACCGAACATCGGATGGGTCGCCCTCGTCAATCGTGTTAGGGCGCCTAGGTGCGGTGCCCCGCAGTGGTCATGGATGCAAGCCGGAGCTAGCTCGGGCGTACAGGCCCATGCAAAATAGAAGACGGACGAAAGCCGGTAGAGAAGCGGGGCAGACAGGCGTCTGCAGCGAGCAGGGGAGGACCTAGGACGCGGAATCGTCCGATTCGGCGTTGACCTCCACAAAACCGAGCGCGTCGTAGAACTTCTGCGCGTCGGGCGCGGATTTCAGATCAAGGCGCAAGGACAAGTCATTTTCACCCCACGACGCGCAACGGCGGGCAAGCTCGGCAATGAGCACCGTTGCAATGCCTTCACGACGACATTCAGGATCAACAATCAAGTCAATGACGAACGGACCGCGCGGAGCATCATCCCACACAACATCGGTGACGCACAGGATCGCTCCCACCAGGCTTCCGTCACGCCACGCGCCGATGAACGAGTCGTCACGAGGCTGACCAAACGCACCTTCAAAATACAGACGCATTTCATCCGTTGATTCCCACAGGTTCTCCGCAGTGGAGGGCGCTCCATAGGCGATGACATGGAGCGATGCCAACGCTGGGATGTCGTACCTCGTGAGGGTGGCAAGCTGGACGCCCTGGGGCTGATCGACATCGGCCAACGTATTCAAAGAAGCTTGCAACGTTCGCTTCGTCATGCCCTTAGCCTACGTGACCTGGCGCACGTTTGTGGGTATTTTGGCAGGTGACGTCACCTCCGGTGTCACACGCATTGGCGTGAGCGCGTGCAACATGCGGTGTGGGCCGAGGGGGAAGCGCAGCGCAGAGGCCGAGAAACCTTGGTTAAATCAGCAGGGATGGATCCACGTAGGAGTTCGGATCCACAATCAGCTCATCATCGGGCTCTTCCACCGATTCGGGGGAAGGATGCGACCTGGCCGGAACCCCCAAGGCCACCGAGCATTCCGGAACATCGCGAGTCACCACGGCGTTCGCTCCCACCTTTGAATTGTCACCGATGGTGATCGGGCCCAGAACTTTTGCGCCCGCACCGATCATGACATGGTGCCCCACTGTGGGGTGACGCTTCCCCGGGCTCATCGACACACCGCCCAGCGTGACACCATGGAAGATCACGACGTCGTCGCCCACTTCAGTCGTCTGGCCGATCACGACACCGGTCGCATGGTCAATGAAAACCTGATGGCCGATCTGCGCGGCCGGATGGATATCAACTCCAGTCATGACACGCGCGAAAGAGGAAATCAGGCGAGCCGGTATACGCACATTGCGCTGCCACAGTGCGTGCGCAACACGGTGACTCCACAGCGCGTGCACACCAGGGTAGGTCAACGCCACTTCAGTGCGCGATCGTGCAGCTGGGTCACGTTTGAGCGCAGTGTCGAGGTCCTCTCGCAGAAGCTTAAGCGCACGTGAGGGAGAAAGTGCCATGATGCCTCTTATTCAATCAGTGGCCGAGATCCCCAGTGTGGGTGACAGGAGCACATCGCTCATGCCACCCACACGTGAGACCGATCAGTATCAGTATTACTCGTTGTCGTCGCGCAGATCTTCAAACAGCGCAGTTGACAGGTATCGCTCGCCCGTATCGGGCAACACGACCACGATGTTCTTACCGGCGTTTTCAGCACGCTCAGCAACCTGGGTTGCTGCAGCCAGGGCAGCACCCGAGGAAATGCCGACAAGCAGGCCTTCTTCAGCAGCGGCGCGGCGGGCAAAGGTGAGAGCAGTGGGGGTGTCGATATCGAGCACCTCATCGACGACTTGTGCGTTATAAGTGTCGGCCACGAAGTTCGGTCCAATTCCTTGGATTCCATGGGGGCCACTTGCGCCACCGGTCAGCATAGGGGATTCGGCGGGCTGCACGGCGATGATCTGGATATCAGGGTTCTTCTGTTTGAGCGCGTCGCCCACACCTGAGATCGTGCCGCCAGTTCCAACTCCGGCAACGACGATATTCACCGTGCCGTCGGTATCCGCCCAGATTTCTTCCGCGGTTGTGACGCGGTGTATTTGCGGGTTGGCAGGGTTGGTGAACTGTGAGGCGATGATTGAGCCTTCACGTTCGTCACGAATCTTCTCGGCTGCGGCCACGGCACCGGAGATGCCGTCCTTCGGGTCGGTCAGCACCAGTTCAGCGCCGAAGGCTTTCATCAGCAGGCGGCGCTCAATGCTCATCGACGAGGGCATCGCGATGACCACGTGGTAACCACGCGAGGCGCCCACCATTGCCAGTGCGACACCCGTGTTGCCTGAGGTGGCCTCGATGATGGTTCCGCCTTCCTTGAGGGCGCCCGATTCCTCGGCAGCGTCGATGATGGCGGCAGCGATACGGTCCTTGACAGATGACGCAGGGTTGAACGCCTCTACTTTTGCGATGACGTGGGCGTTGTCGCCCGCGAGGCGATTGATAGCGACGAGGGGGGTGCGGCCAATGAGTTCAGTGACGTTTGCGGCGATAGCGGTCATGAAAAATCACTCCATAGAGAAAAAGTCAGGAAGGAAAGAAAAAGAAAAATGGGCTGGTTCGATCACCATGCGGGCGAACAGCAGTACGCATAGACGTACGGAGAAGGCTATTCGCCCTAGAGACACTCCGCCGTGCAGATACAGAAAAAGCACGCAGAAACTGCGTGCACGCAACGCCGCGCGACCTGTGTCGCGTTCATCTGGTTCGTTGCTGTGTGAATCACATGCGACACTGTACGGCCTTTTGTCTCATGCGTCCACTTCTATTCGAGTTTGTCCCGTTACGTGAACGCTGGCCCGCCCGTGGGTCAGAACCATCGCGCGGTCGGCCCACAGCTCGATGTCGTCGTCAGTGGCGGCGATGTCGAGGTGGACACGCGCATCCCACGTGCTGCCCACAATCGGCACATTCGCGCTGTGCAGCTCCGACTGGAACTTACCGGCATCATTGGGATCGACAGTGATGCGAGCAATGTTGAGAGTCTTGATGACCACGTGAGGTGCGCGGGCCAGTGCCTCACTCACCGCCGACGAATACGCGCGGATGAGGCCTCCCGCACCCAGCAGCACTCCGCCGAAATAACGGGTGACGACAGCCGTCACATTCCACGTGTCAGACATTTTGAGGGCTTCAAGCATAGGCGTGCCGGCTGTGCCCGATGGTTCCCCGTCGTCAGAGGAATGCTGGATTGCGTTTCGGCCATCCGCACTGATGAGGTAGGCCGAACAGTTATGCCGCGCCTGTGGGTGCTCCGAACGGACCATGTCGATGAGTGCGCGCGCTTCATCTTCGGTGTCGGCGCGGGCCACAGTGGCGATGAAGCGTGAGCGTTTGATCTCGATTTCATGGGTGATCAGCGTTCCTGCACGAAGCGTTCGGATATCGTTCACGGAATCTGTGTCACCCCTCCGCTTGCTCGTGGTTCCATTGATGATGCTGTCACTCTATCGTGTCGGCATGCAGTAGCGGCGCATGGTTGTCCTCGTCAATTACGACAATTACGAGGGGAGTGGAGGGCACAAATGTGGGCAAAGTCCTACAAAGAGGGAAGAAAGTCACGCCCCTGGCGTGCTAGAGTTTTTGGGTTGCCGGTACGCGAGTGAAATCACAGCGAAACTGGAGTCAGCAGCTGGCATTTTGTCAGCAGGCATGGCACAGTTATTGCCGGTAGTGATGTCCACGAATGTAGAAAGAGGAGCGGTAGGGCCATGGCAGTTCCCAAACGCAAGATGTCCCGAGCGAACACCCGCACTCGCCGGTCAGCATGGAAGGCTGATCTCACCCAGCTCGACAATCTGAAGGTTGCCGGTCGTGAGATTCGCGTGCCCCGTCGCCTGGCGAAGGCGTACAAGAAGGGCTTGCTCAGCGTCGACGATCTCGACTGAGACATTTTTCTTACGCGTCACTCGATGACGTGAGGACCCGGACACCCCGCGAGGTGTCCGGGTCTTTTGTTGTGTGTACGATCGCTGCCGCCGTGGATGATGCAACGCTGCTGATCCATGCGCTGTGCGTGCCCAGAAGGATCAGCCGAACACTCAGACAGGACGTGTCTTTCCGTTAACATAAGAACAGCACGGCAATCCGGTGCCTGTGGCCGCACATCACAGCGGCGGCATGAAGAATCTGAGAGGTGAGGGATGACTCGAGAGCGCTTTATTGTGGGCACGTCAGGCACATATCATCCGGGACGGCGGTGCGACGTTGAATATGGTCCTCTTGCCGCATACGCAGTGGAGCTGGCAGGCGTCGAAGGGCGGGCACCGAAGATCGGCTACCTCGCCACGGCGTGCGGTGACCAGAAGGCGCGAATCGCTGAACGCATGGAGGCGGCGCGGTTGCGCGGGTGGCAGCTTAACCCGTTGACCTGTTTCATGATGCCGAATGTCGACGACCCTCGCGAATACCTCCTGGACCAGGACGTCATCTGGGTTGACGGGGGATCGGTGGTGAACCTGCTGGCAGTGTGGCGCGCACACGGACTGGACGAGGTCATGCGCGAAGCGTGGGAGAAAGGCATTGTTCTGGCTGGCGTGTCCGCCGGATCAATGTGCTGGCACATCGGCGGAGCCACGGATTCATTCGGGCCGGACCTGCGTCCCGTAACCGATGGCCTCGGCTTCCTTCCCTACGGCAACGGCGTGCACTACGGAGTGAACCCGCAGCGTCGTGAACTCCTGCAGCGCATGGTGGCCGAGGGTGACTTCACTGATGCCTACTCGTCAGAAAACGGGATCGGCCTGGTCTACCGCGATACGGAACTTGTCGACGTGGTGTCGGATCGGGACGAGGTCTACGGTTGGCACACGTTCAAGGACGGGGATGAGGTTGTCGAAGAACAACTCACGCCTCGCCGTCTTGCTGATTAATTACATCATCATCACAGTTTTGGGTCTGTCCACTGATACAGTGCGACTCGTCCCCACGGCGGCACCGCACGGGTGATGCCGCTTTGGCATGTGAAACATTTCAAAGAAAGGGTCCGCATGATTGCTTTCCTCGTGATTGTTATTGCTCTGGCGGGCATTGCTGCGGTCGGATACCTGGTGATCAAGAAGGTACATCCGGCTGCGTCAATTTTCACCGTCGGCATCGTGCTCATGATGATCGCTGCAGCGATGGGCAAGATCGATAACGCAACACGCGAAATTGAAGCCACTGGCAATGCGTTCTACGACGAGCTGCAGATAGTCGAATCGATCTTCGCCAATCGCTTCACCGGAATCGGTATGGCGATCATGGTGCTGTTCGGCTTCGTATCCTACATGCGGTACATCGGCGCAGATGCCAAAGCCGTCGTCATCTTGTCGAAACCCCTCAGGGCTTTGCACGGCTCATATTGGCTGATCCCCATCGGTTTCATCCTGGGCAACATCTTGTCTCTGGTGGTGCCGTCGGCCGCATCCCTGTCGCTGCTGCTCATCGCCACGCTGTTGCCGGCGCTGGTGGCATCAGGATTGACGCCGCTGACGGTGGGCGCAATTGTGGTGACGTCGTCGACCATTGTCCCGACGCCGCTGGAAGCGGGCCTGATCCAGGGCGCTGACTTGGTTGGTATGCCTGTCACGCAGTACGTGTTTGGCCATGTGGCGTTAGCGACGATTCCGACACTGCTGATCACGGCTTTCATTCATATGTGGTGGCAGCGTCGATGCGATTTGGTTGATGCACGCAAACGTGCTGACGTGGCTGCTGGCATTGTCGCAGCGACCGGTGCGACCGGAGCTGAAATGAAGGCTGCGAAGAAGGGTGAGAAATTTGCGTCGGGCGCATCGAACAGTGCCTCAGAAGCAACGATCCAGGATGCCCTCAAGCGTGCAGCCAACTTGCCGTGGTTCTACGCATTGTTGCCGTTGCTGCCACTGCTGCTCATCATCATTTCAGCGGCTCTGAATCGTCTGGGTGTCATCCCGTTTGAGGCTGGCATCCTGCCTGTCACCGTTGTCTCCCTGTTCATTGCGATGATTGTCGAGGCTATCCGCCTGCGTTCACTGAACAAGGCGATCGATGCGGGTAAGAACTTCTTCACCGGTATGGGTGAGGCAGCGGGCGGCGTGGTTGCGCTGCTGGTCGCCGCCGCAATTCTGGTGGAAGGTATCACGCAGCTTGGTGTCATCAAGATGCTGACTGATGCGACGGAAGGTTCAAGCGGCGCTGCGGCATTGATCATCTTGATCTTTGTCGTGTCGGTCGCGCTGCTGTCTACCCTGACGGGGTCTGGTACCGCTCCGTACTTCGCTTTCTCCGAGGTTGTCCCTCACTTGGCCGAAAGCGGTGGTGTGCTGCCCATTCGTATGCTGAACTCGATGTGGGCAACGTCAAACCTGATGCGTCAGGTGTCGCCTGTGTGCGCTGCGGTCCTGATCGTATCGGGCGCCATTAAGGTCAATCCGATTGAACTGGTCAAGCGCACAGCGGTTCCGATGATCGCCGCAACGGTTCTGAACGTGATTTTCTCGTTCCTGTTCATTCACGCATAAGCGGTGAGACTGGCTCACTCAGGGGGCTTGCTCCACGCGGCGGGATTTTGGTAATCCGGCCGCAGAGAGCAGGCCCCCTGTTCGTGTGCTGTCCACGTGCATTGAGCACGCTTAGCGCATGTATGAGAACGCGGCTTATCAAACTGATTGTGGCAGGATTCAACAGGTCGAGGTAGACATCATCGGATCGAGGTAGCAGTGCCCTAGTTACAGTCAGTGAAGCGAGTGCCAGTCAACCGGTCAAGGTAGGAGTCAACGGGTCAAGGTCATCGCGTTGTCTGGAATCAACCAGTCAAGGTATGAGCGGACGATTCGGACTGAACACTTATCAGCGACAGTGACTTTCCCGCACTATTATGCGGATCTTGAATAGTGAGACGTGGCAGTAGTGGTCTCTTACCTTGACCGGTTGACGAAAAGCCCGTTCGTTTACCTTGACCGGTTGACGCACATTGTCTGTCGTACAACACGCCAGCTGAACTGGTGTCGGCACTACCAGTCGCTTCACGAAATGCGCCCCCGACAGGACTCGAACCTGCAACCTAAGGATTAGAAGGCCTTTGCTCTATCCATTGAGCTACGGGGGCTACTCGCATAAGGATAGCGTGCCTGCACCCTCGGGTGTGAATACAGGCAGGTGAAGTGGTCTCACTTCACACCAGCAGACGGAAAATCTCCGAATCCGGAGCAACTTCTTCGACATGCAGGGGAGAGGCTTCCATCCGTGTGCGCAGCCGTTCAATGTCTGCCGGATCGCTCAGATCGATCCCCACCAACGCAGGCCCGGTCTCACGATTGTTCTTCTTCGTATACTCGAAATGCACCACGTCATCACCTGGACCCAACACTTCTGACAGGAACAGGCGCAACGCACCCGGCTGCTGCGGGAAGGTCACAACAAAATAGTGCCGCAGCCCCTCATGACGCAGCGAGCGTTCCACCACTTCCGCATAACGGCTCAAGTCATTGTTGCCACCGGACACGACACAGACAATGGATCCCTCATCGCTGCCCGTGAGCTCAGCGCGCCGTTTCGGATCGGTCAGCAACGTGCGAGCAGCCGTGCTGGCCAGCGCCCCCGCAGGCTCAGCAATGATGCCGTCAGTTTGATACAGAGACACCATCTCCGTGCACACGGCCCCTTCGGGCACCGACACAAGAGAGGACACGTTTTCCTGCGCCAGCTGGAACGGCAAGGTTCCCACCGTCCCGACAGCGGTCCCGTCAACAAAGGAATCAACACGATCCAGCGCGGTAGGACCACCCTCGTCAAAGGCGCGCTGCATCGAGGCAGCGCCGTACGGCTCCACACCAATGACACGCACGTCAGGTCGCAGATGGCTGAGCGCTGTCGCAATCCCCGCGATGAGGCCACCGCCCCCGACAGGCACCAGCACGCAGGACGTGTCAGCAGGGATCTGCTCGGCCAGTTCGACACCGATGGTGCCTCCGCCCGCGATTGTTCCTGGATCATCGTAGGGGTGGACATATTCGCGTCCCGTGACGCGCGCAGCCTCCGTCGCCAAAGCGTTCGCACGGTCAAAACCGCCATCCACGATGACCTGTTCCACCCATTCGCCTCCGATGGCGGCGATACGTTTACGTTTCTGACGCGGCGTGGTCGACGGCAGATAGATGGTGCCGCGTACGTTCAGGTGCGCGCATGCGAACGCCACACCCTGAGCTTGGTTACCGGCCGAAGCGCACACCACACCCTGTTGACGCGACTGCGCGCTCAGTGCACTCATCTTCGCGTACGCGCCGCGCACTTTGAATGAGCGGCACACCTGCTGATCCTCACGCTTGAGCAAGACGGGCACGCCCAGTTCCTGCGTCAACCGTTCCGACACATCCAGCGGCGTGTGCTTGACGACGTCTTTCAGGGACAGGCTGGCACGCATAATGTCATTGAGCGTCACTGTCGATGTGTCGTTGAGTTCTGAATGTGGCGGTACGTGCTGAGATGATGCCACGGCAACGCTCCTTCCATCTGCGTGTATACGTTGTTCGTGAACTCAGTGTATTCACCTGTGTGCCGATTCGGAGAGGCTGTCCACGTGTACGACACTCCGCAGCAGGTCGCGGCAGTCGCCCTCGTTTCCCTCGACAATCCGGACGGTCCCTGTGGCCCTGAGCGTCCGCTTGACCATCCGCACACCCAAGCTAGTCACCCGCATTCCCGCGCGGGTCACTACACTGGGAGACATGACGAAGCAACTGAAGAATCCACTGGTGTGGATCGACTGCGAAATGACCGGTCTTGACGTGGCGCATGACGCCCTGATCGAAGTGGCGGTCGTGATCACCGACGCGAGCCTGACCGTCGTGGACCCCGGAATCGACATTCTGATCCAGCCCTCTGAGGAGGCGCTGAATCACATGGACGACTATGTGCGCAACATGCACACACAATCCGGCCTGCTTGACGAGCTCAAGGACGGCATCGCGTCGATGGAGGAAGCCGAGAGCATCGTCCTGGACTACATCAAGAAGTTCGTCCCTGTGTCGGGTCGCGCCCTGCTGGCGGGGAACACGGTCGGCATGGATCGCCTGTTCCTGAGCGCGAACATGCCACGCGTCATCGACCACCTGCACTACCGCATTATCGACGTGTCCTCCATCAAGGAACTCGCCAAGCGCTGGTACCCGTGCGTTTACGAGTGCTCACCTGAGAAGCATGGGGGCCACCGCGCACTGGCCGACATTCGTGAATCCATCCAGGAACTTGAGTACTACCGTCGCGCACTTTTCCCTTCTGACCAGGGACCCAGTCGCGAAGACGCCCAGAAGATTGCCGGCGAGGTTGCCGCTTTGGGCATTGTCGAGGGTGCCGCCCAGCAGAATTGACGAGGGGAACGCCCTATCCACAGTTCACTGCCAGCCCGCCGTTGTCCACAGGGATGCGGCGGGCTGAGTGTGTGTCCACAGATTGCCCGCGAAGCCTTTGGACGAGGGCCTGGCGCGGTGAGGATTGTCCTACGGCACAGGGCCGATAACACGAAAGGACAATTCATGAGCGCGAATATGACAGTGACATTACGCGGACGCATCGGAACGGACGTGAAGGGAATCAGGACTGCGACGGGACGAACGACCACACGTTTCCGGCTTGCCACACCGCGTTGGCGCATCAACGATCGGGGAGAATTCGATGAGCAGGAACCCCAGTGGTACACGATCCGCGCATGGGACAAGCTCGCGCATAATATGTCGACCTCATTTGCCAAGGGGCATCCCATCGTGCTGACTGGACGGCCCAGCGTTAATGCGTGGAAGGATGCGGCGGGTGAGGTTAAGAGCGAACTGGTTATTGTGGCGCACAGCGCCGGGCACGACCTGAACTACGGGTGGTCGCACTTCGATAGGCCAAAGGAATCACGGCCAGAGGGAGAAGCAGAACGTGACGACGGAGGCACGGGAAACCTTCAGATCCGGACCTCGCGCGATGATGGCGGCGATGCGGTCGCAGCAGATGCTCCAGCGGCCCAGATGGTAACGGCAGCGGTGTAAGGGAGGCGGTGCGAACGGGGCACTGTATGCAGGGAGCTGCCTCAATGCGGCGAATCGGCGGGCAGTGCGCTTGTGGTGAAAATCAGCCATTTCGGGTTATCTCACGTTGACCGTGGGTGGGCTTCGTGCCGTAGCATGGAGTGACACGAAGTTGACGAGTCCCTTCTTGAAATGGAGAACTGTGGCTGAGTACATATACCAAATGATCAAAGCGCGCAAAGCTCATGGCGACAAGATCATTCTTGATGACGTATCCATGTCGTTCTTCCCCGGAGCGAAAATCGGCATGGTTGGTCCTAACGGTGCTGGAAAGTCATCGATCCTCAAGATCATGGCGGGTCTGGATGAGCCAAGCAACGGCGAAGCACGTCTGACACCCGGTTACACAGTGGGCATCCTCGAGCAGGAACCCCAACTCGACGACACGAAAACCGTGTTGGAAAACGTGCAGATGGGTGCCAGGGAAACGTTCGACAAGCTCGCGCGTTTCAACAAGATCTCTGAGGAGATGGCTGAACCGGACGCCGACTTTGATGCGCTCATGGAAGAAATGGGCAAGCTGCAAAGTGAGATCGACGCTGCAAACGCGTGGGATATCGACTCCCAGCTGGAGCAGGCCATGGACGCACTGCGCTGCCCGCCTGCCGATCAGGATGTGAAGGTTCTTTCCGGTGGGGAACGTCGTCGCGTGGCGCTGTGCCGTCTGCTGATCGAAGCTCCTGAGCTGCTGCTGCTGGATGAGCCAACGAACCACTTGGATGCCGAGTCCGTGCAGTGGCTGGAAAAGCACCTGTCCACGTATGCCGGCGCGGTGATCGCAGTGACCCACGACCGCTACTTCCTTGACCACGTAGCCGAATGGATCGCTGAAGTGGACCGCGGTCACCTCTACCCCTATGAGGGCAACTACTCCACCTACCTGGAAACGAAGGAAAAACGCCTGAAAGTCCAGGGACAGAAGGATGCGAAACTGGCCAAGCGGCTGCGTGAAGAGCTCGACTGGGTTCGTTCCAATCCCAAGGGACGCCAAGCCAAGTCACGAGCCCGTCTGGAACGCTACGAAGAGATGGCTGCCGAAGCGGAGCGCACACGCAAGCTTGACTTTGAGGAAATTCAGATCCCGCCAGGGCCTCGTTTGGGCTCTATCGTGATCGAGGCAAACAATCTGCACAAGGGCTTCGGTGACCGTGTCCTCATCAATGACCTGTCGTTCTCACTGCCGCGCAACGGAATCGTCGGTGTGATCGGTCCGAACGGTGTGGGCAAGACAACTCTGTTCAAGACCATTGTTGGGCTTGAACCGCTGGACGGGGGAGACCTCAGGATCGGTGAGACCGTCAAGATCTCATACGTCGACCAGAACCGTGCGGGCATCGATCCGGACAAATCAGTGTGGGAGGTTGTCTCAGATGGCCTCGACTTCCTGGAAGTCGGCAACGTTGAAATGCCGTCGCGAGCCTACGTGTCCGCATTCGGATTCAAGGGACCGGACCAGCAGAAGCCGTCAGGCGTGCTTTCCGGTGGTGAACGCAACCGCTTGAACCTGGCGCTCACGCTTAAACAGGGCGGCAACCTGCTCCTGTTGGATGAGCCGACCAACGACCTCGATGTGGAAACACTTGGATCACTGGAAAACGCGCTGCTCGAATTCCCCGGGTGCGCGGTGGTTGTCACCCACGACCGTTGGTTCCTCGACCGCGTTGCCACGCACATCCTCGCGTGGGAAGGCACGGAAGAAAACCCTGCGAAGTGGTACTGGTTCGAAGGAAACTTCGAATCCTACGAGAACAACAAGGTGGAGCGTCTTGGTCTTGATGCAGCCCGCCCGCACCGCGTCACGCACCGTCGTCTCACGCGCGACTGAGGAGAGCGTCAAACTGACACACCTCGTCCCACCTTGTGCACATCGCATGCGAACACGCTTAGGGTAATTCCATGACTACAACGTGGACTGTGAGCGATGTCGTTACTGTGATGGATCGGTGGTATCCACCCGAAACGGCACAAGAGTGGGACAAGGTAGGCCTCATTGTGGGAGATCCCTCACGCGAGGTGCGCCGCGTTCTCATTGCCGTTGATCCCGTGGCAGCGGTAATCGACGAAGCTGTGAGCAATGAGATCGACATGATCATCACACATCATCCGCTGTATCTGCGAGGCGTGTCGTTCCTACCTGAAAGCGACCCGAAAGGGCGCGTCGTCGCCACACTCGTACGTGGCGAGTGCGCACTGTTCAACGCCCACACCAATGCCGACATCGCCTATCGGGGAGTCGCGCATGCTTTGGCAGACCTGCTGGGACTGGAACGCACGCAGCCGCTGGACCCCTCGGGACGTGACCGCGACGGCCGCTCGGTGGGACTGGGGCGCGTCGGAACAATAGATCCGGTGACCCTGCGTGAATTTGCGCAGCGAGTGGCATCTGCATTGCCTGCCGGTCCGCACGGCCTGTTCGTGGGCGGAGACCTGGAATCAACCGTCGCGCGTGTGGCGGTGTCAGGCGGTGCAGGTGATTCCCTGCTTGAGCAGGCACGCGCATCCGGTGCCGACGTGTTCGTCACCGCTGATCTGCGCCACCACCCCTCGTCCGAACACCTCGAAGGCGGAGCGCCTGCACTGATCTCAGGATCCCATTGGGCGACCGAATGGCCGTGGGTTCCGGTGCTCGCGCAACGACTCAGCGAGCAAGCCGAGGCGGACAACGTCTCCGTCGACATCACAGCGTCTACCATAGTGACAGAACCATGGACGGCTCACATGCAGACAACCGGAGGAACTCAGTGAAGGCATCACCTGAAGATCAACGCTCGCTACTCGAGTTGCAGTCATTGGATCGCGCCATCATGAAGATGCGACACCAGCGTGACACACACCCGGCGCACGCCAAGCTGCGTGAACTTGCCGGACGGGCAGAGGACCTCAAGCGTGCTGCGATCAACCAGAGTGCAGTGATAGCCGACACGAAACGTGACGTGGCGCGCATCGAAGCGGACATTGAGCGAGTCAACACACGCAAGAGTGCCCAGGAAGGACGCATCGAACGCAATGAAGTTCCCCTGCGCGACATTAACGCAATGGAACACGAAATCGCCCAGATGCGCACCCGGCTCAACAGCCTCGAAGAAGACCAACTTGAAGTTGAAGAACGCCTCGAAGCTGCCCAAAAAGCACAAGACGACATGATCCGCGAAGCGCAGGCGTTGACGCAGGACGTGGAAGCAACCAAGAAACAGTTCGAAGATGATAACGCGCAATCTGACCTCGAACTGGCTGACCTGGAGTGCAAGAGAGCTGACCTGAATGACTCGCTGCCCTCTGACCTCATCGCCGAATACGACTCGGTCTGGCAGCGGCACAGCCCCTTCGCCATCGTGGAGGTGCGAGGCGGCGTCGTCACAGGAGCCACCGGCGAAATTTCGCCCGCCGAGCTGCAGCAGATAAATGCATTGCCCGCAGACGAGGTGTACTGGTGCGTCGACACCGGCCAGATAGTGGTGCGAACCGACGCCTAAACGTCGCCCCGGCCACGCGCGGTTCTTGCCTGACCGCACGCTATTCCACCCCGCCCCCGCACGATATCACCCGACAGCACGCCGTCCCCTGAAAATCACACCGATCGAAGTAGGCCCTGGCGCCGCGCGCGTCGTAGACTCGAGGATGCAGATGAGTCGGCCGGGCGGCCGCGGCACCGCGTGATGCGGTGACGAGGAACGTCCGGGCTCCACAGGGCAGGGTGATGGCTAACAGCCACCCGGGGAAACCCGCGGGAAAGTGCCACAGAAACAAGACCGCCGCTGGCGCGAAGAACACTTCGCACCAGCGGTCAGGGTGAAAAGGTGGGGTAAGAGCCCACCAGTAGGCCAGGTGACTGGTCTAGCTAGGTAAACCCCACCCGGAGCAAAACCGAGCAGCAAGTACGAGCGGCCCGCTCCACGCTTGCGGGTAGGTTGCTTGAGGCCAGTGGCAACACTGGTCCTAGAGGAATGGTCGCCGCTGCCGACTTCGGTCAGCAGGACAGAACCCGGCGTACAGGCCGGCTCATCTGCACTCTCACGCGTCCGACGGCAGTGTCAAAATGTCGGCGCCATCTTCGGTCACCACGATCGTGTGCTCGAACTGCGCGGTGCGGGAACGATCGGCCGTGACAACAGTCCAGTCATCATCCCACTGCTCCCATTCGACAGTGCCCAGCGTCAGCATCGGCTCAATGGTGAACACCATGCCCGGCTCCATCACCGTGTCATACAGTGGTGCAGCATCATAGTGCGGAATGATCAAACCCGAGTGAAAGGCTTCGCCCACGCCGTGTCCGGTGTAATCGCGCACCACGCCGTAGTCAAAACGCTTCGCATACACCGAAATGACACGTCCGATCACGTTGATCTCACGGCCAGGTTTGACCGCCCGGATCCCACGTATCATCGCTTCGCGTGTCCTCTCACTGAGCAGACGCGACTCCTGATCAACATTTCCCACCTCAAACATGGCGCAGGTGTCACCGTGGACACCCTCGTAAAACGCCGTGATATCGACGTTGACAATGTCGCCATCTTCGAGGGGGCGATCATCAGGAATGCCGTGGCAGATGACCTCGTTGATGGAAGTACACAGCGACTTCGGATACCCCATGTAACCCAGGCATGACGGGTAGGCGCCAGCACCGACAATAAAATCATGTCCGATGCGGTCGAGCTCATCGGTTGTCACACCGGGGCGAACCGCCTCACCCACGACACGAAGCGCATCGGCGGCAATGCGGCCAGCGTGGCGGATCCGTTCCACAGTGTCCGCATCCTTAATATCCGAGGCAGTGACGTTTTCAGGGCCATCGTGGAACATGTACTCGGGGCGTTCAATCGACTCAGGCACCGAGCGCATGGGGGAGATACGTCCGGCAGTCAGGTTGCCCAGCGGCGCGCGACGCGCATTGGCAGATGCCGGAATACGACCAGAATTGTCAGAACTACTCATAGCCCTAGCCTAGATCTTTTGCCGACCAGTGCTGGGATGTCACTGCTGGTGATAATTCTCCGGAGCAGGAAATGTGCCATCTTCCACACTTTCCACATACTCGGCAGCAGCCGCCGTGATCTCACGCCCGATCTGCGCGAAACGATGGACGAACGAAGGAACCCATTCCTGCATCCCCACCATGTCCGACCACACCAGTACCTGCCCATCGGTGTGCGGGCCAGCACCGATACCAATAGTGGGAATCTCCAGCGCAGCAGTGACGTCAGTGGCCACGTCGTCAGGCACCATCTCCAACACAACGGCAATCGCACCGGCATCCTGCAAAGCCAGCGCGTCAGCAATCATCGCATCGCGCTGATCGCCACGGCCACGCATACGCGGACCGCCGATCGTGTTCTCTGATTGCGGCGTGTACCCCAGGTGTCCGACGACGGGAATACCGGACTGGCTCAGTAGTCGGACAGCTTCCACGCGCGGTCGGCCTCCCTCGAGTTTGACCGCATGGGCACCAGCGCGCATCAATTGGGAAGCCGATTCAAACGCCTGCTGTGCACTGGCCTCGTACGTTGCGAACGGAAGGTCTGCCACTACCAGGGCGCGGCGTGTGGAACGTGCCACTGCTGCAGTTGCTCGAACCATGTCGTCCAACGTGACGCGCAACGTGGAGTCATACCCCAACATCACGTTGCCGTAGGAATCACCCACCAGCAGCATGTCAACACCTGCCGCATCCAGCAGCGGGGCAATAAGCGCATCATAAGCTGTCAACATCGTGAGTTTTCGGCCCTGCTGCTTAGCTTGAGCAAGGTGGTGGACGCGAACTTTTTTCGGTTTCGTCGGCGCGGGGACCGTATCAACGGCCGCAGCGTCGGAGGGCGCAAGTGAACTCATATCTGTAGCCTAGACGCTTTCGTCAGTGCACCGGGCTTACACGCGATCGCGCTCAGTGAACTGTCCAGCCAATGGCGACGAATGGGCGGACTCGCTTCGACGGCTAATATGGGGGAAGAGGAAACGTGGAGTTTTCCCGTATGACCGATTGTCAATTTCGACCGAGGAAGCAGGATATGGCTGACTGTGCTCCTGAGCTCAATCCGCTTGACGGTGAAGCGGTGAGCGCCCTCGTCACTGATGCGCTGGCGCGTATCAGTGAGGCGAGTTCGCTGGCCCAACTCAAGACCGTTCGCACCCAGGTGATGGGTGATCAGGCACCCCTGATCCAGGCTAACCGCACGATCGGGTCACTGGACCCCGCTGACCGTGCGCAGGCAGGCAAGACACTGGGCGGTGCCCGCAAGCAACTCGCCACTGCGCTGTCCGAACGTGAATCAGTGCTGCGCGACGAAGAGGAAGCCCGCGCGCTGGAGACGGAAGCCGTGGACGTCACGGTGCCGACCGGGCGCCAGAGTCTGGGCGCGCGTCACCCTCTGGAAACCTTGATGGAGGAAGTGGCCGACCTGTTTGTGTCGATGGGATGGGACATCGCAGAAGGCCCGGAAATCGAGCACGAATGGTTCAACTTCGATGCGCTGAACTTCGACATTGACCACCCGGCTCGCCAGATGCAGGACACCCTCTACGTCGATGGCCGCTCCGTCGGTGGCGACCACGAGGATGACGGTCACCTGGTGATGCGCACGCACACCTCGCCAGTTCAGGCCCGCTCCATGCTCGCTCGCGGTGTTCCGCTCTACGTCGCATGCCCCGGTAAGGTATTCCGCTCCGACGCGCTCGACGCGACACATACACCTGTTTTCCACCAGGTTGAGGGTCTGGCAGTTGATCGCCACCTGACGATGGCGCACCTGAAGGGAACGCTGGATCACTTTGCGCGCCAGATGTTCGGCCCTGACGCGCGCACGCGGTTGCGCCCCAGCTTCTTCCCCTTCACTGAACCGAGCGCCGAGATGGATCTGTGGTTCCCGCAGAAGAAGGGCGGCCCCGGCTGGATTGAATGGGGTGGCTGTGGCATGGTCAACCCAAACGTGCTGCGCGCCTGCGGCGTCGACCCTGACGAGTATTCCGGTTTCGCATTCGGCATGGGTATTGAACGCACGCTCATGCTGCGTCACGGCATCGCTGACATGCACGACATCGTCGAGGGAGACGTGCGCTTCTCCCAGCAGTTCGGACTCAACGGAAGGGGATACTGAACATGCCTATGGTTCCATTGTCGTGGCTTCGTGACCACGTAGAAATTCCCGCCTCCGTGACGGTTCCGCAACTGGCCGCAGCGCTGGTGAAAGTGGGCCTGGAGGAAGAAACAATTCATCCCGCCCGCGTGACGGGCCCGCTTGTCGTGGGCAAAGTGCTCACACGCGAGCCGAAAGAACAATCCAACGGCAAAGTCATCAACTACTGCCGCGTCGATGTCGGCCAGCACAACGACGAGCCGGGAACTGGGAAAGAGCCATCTGACCTGCCCAGTCGCGGCATCATCTGCGGTGCTCACAATTTTGATGTGGGCGACCTGGTGGTCGTCAGCCTGCCGGGCGCAGTTCTGCCCGGCCCCTTCGAGATCTCTGCCCGCAAAACCTACGGTCACATCTCTGACGGCATGATCTGTTCGGAGCGCGAACTGGGCCTCGGGGAGGACCACAACGGCATCCTCGTTCTGACCGACAAGTTCGATGCCGACCAGATCCCCGCTCCCGGATCAGATGTGATCCCACTGCTGGGACTGGGGGAAGAGGTCCTCGAAATCAACGTCACCCCTGACCGTGGCTACTGCTTCTCCATGCGTGGCGTGGCGCGCGAATACTCCCACTCAACGGGAGCAACCCTGACTGATCCCGGTCTGCCCGATGGCCTTGACCTGCCCGAACACTCCGACTCAGCTTTGAGCGTGGAAGTTGAGGACAAGCGCCCGATCCGCGACCACGTCGGGTGCGACCGCTTCGTTACACGCATCGTGCGCGGCGTCGACACGCACGCTCAGACGCCCAAATGGATGGTGGAGCGCCTGGAGATGGCAGGCATGCGCTCAATCAGCCTGCCCGTCGACGTCACCAACTACATCATGTTGGATCTGGGCCAGCCGATGCACGCTTACGACCTCGGTTCTGTGGCAGCACCCATCGTGGTGCGCAGAGCTGAAGAAGGTGAACATCTCGTCACCCTCGATGGTGAAGATCGCGCACTGAACGACGAAGACCTGCTTATCACGGATTCTCCACAAGGCCAGCATGGATCGCGCATTATAGGACTTGCCGGAGTGATGGGCGGCCTCGACTCTGAAATCACTGAGGGGACAACAGACCTGGTCCTCGAAGCTGCGCACTTTGATTCCATTTCAATTGCGCGCACGTCCCGACGCCACTTCCTGGCCTCTGAAGCCTCGAAGCGTTTCGAACGCGGTTCGGATCCGGCGATTCCGCCCGTCGCGATTGCCCGGGCTTGCGCGCTGCTTGAAGAATACGGCGGGGGACGGGCTGACCCCCACGTGTTCGAGGTCAATACCGTGCCCGAAGCTCGACCGATCGACATGAAAGTGAGTGAGACGCAGCGCCTGACCGGACTCGAATTGCCTCCGGCACGCATTCGCGAACTGCTGGAAACAATCGGCTGCCAGGTTCATGGCGAGGACAGCGAGGCCCAATGGCAGGTGACACCTCCGAGCTGGCGACCTGACCTGACCGGGCCTGCCGACCTGGTCGAAGAGGTCGCGCGCCTGCACGGATACGATGAGATCCCGTCAATCCTGCCGCAAGCCCCCGCTGGACACGGCTTGACCACGGCGCAGAAGGCTCGCCGTGACGTCGCACGCGTCCTGGCCAATGCTGGACTGACCGAGGCAGAGTCCTACCCCTTCATGTCCACTGCTGCCCATGACCGCCAGCAGCTGGCTGCCGATGACCCGAACCGTCAGGCAGTGCGCCTGCGCAATCCGCTGGCCGACGATGCGCCGCTGCTGCGTACACGCATCCTGGACACGCTGCTCGATGTTGCCGGACGCAACATGTCACGCGGTATGAACCACATCGCGGTCTTTGAGATTGCGAAGGTTGTGCGCCCGGCAGGAACGGTTCCATCCGATCTGCCGTCCGCTGAGCAGCGTCCCTCTGCCGAGGTGGAAGCTCAGCTCCAGGCCGGCGTTCCCTCGCAGCCGTGGCATGTGGGAGCAATCTTGTGCGGAAATGCCACAGGTAACGGGGTGTTCGAGCAGCCCCGCGTCTACGACTGGGCCGATGCCATCGACCTCGTCTGGCGCGTCGCACAGTCACTGGGCGTCAAGGTGGAAACAGCACGCGGCTGGCTTCCTGAATCTACCCCCGTGCGCAAGGGGCCGCCGATGCCTCAGGCGAGCAGTGACCCGCACGCAGTGGCACCGTGGCATCCAGGCAGGATGGCGCAGGTTTTCGTCCGCAACGGCAAGACTCTGACTGTTGTGGCGCGAGCCGGCGAACTTCACCCGCGTGTATGTGAGGCATTCGGTTTACCCAAGCGCTCATGCGCACTGGAGCTGGACGTCGACGCGCTGGTGGCGCATATGGCGGAAGAACCAATCCAGGTGAGCGGCGTGTCAACGTTCCCGGTGGCAAAAGAAGACTTCGCACTGGTTGTCGCCAATGACATTCCCGTTGCCCGCGTTGCTCAGGTGATTCGCCAGGCGGCAGGTGCCCTGGCCGAAGAGGTATCCCTCTTTGACATTTACGAGGGCGACCAGGTTCCCGACGGTCACCGCTCGCTGGCCTTCACTGTGAAACTGCGTGCCGATGATCGCACTCTGAGTGCAGATGAGGTTACGCGCACACGCAACGACATCATTTCTCGCACAGGTAAGACGCTCGGGGCGCAACTTCGCGCATAACGAATGCGCGAATCGTGATCAGTGCGGCCGGTGCGTGAAGCGCCGGCCGCACTGGCGCATACGCGTGTGCTCGGGCGTTAGTCCTGCTCAGAGTCTGAAACGTATGCACAGCAGGGCAGTATTTGCGACTTCTTGACCGATTCGGCTCACATTGGCGCGCCAAAGCGTCCATACTGGGATTATGAAAATCCTCGTCACTGCTTCGTCAAAACATGGTGCAACCCGTGAGGTTGCCGAACGTATCTCTGACCGTCTGCGCTCGCACGACTTCGATGTCGAGATGATCAATCCGGAGGATGTGAAGTCTCTGGAATCCTACGATGCTGTTGTGTGCGGTTCAGCCGTGTACATGACGCAGTGGATGGCGCAGGCGAACGATTTCATGGAGCGTTTTCGCCCGAACCTGCTGTCGATGCCAGTGTGGGCTTTTTCAGTGGGTCTGTCCGGAGTGCCGAAGCATTCGCTGCAGGATCCCTCGCGCATTGGTCCGGTGCTGATGAAGGTGCCGATTGTTCACCACCAGAAGTTCCCGGGTCGTTACGACCCCTCGCGCCTGTCACTGCGTGAGCGCACCATCGCGCGCCTTGCCGGTGCGGTAGAAGGTGATTTTCGGCCGTGGGACGAAGTGGATCAGTGGGCAGATGAGATAGCACAGGATCTGAAGTTGGGTAATACGGCACCGCAGGAGTCGGACGCTCAGTAGTCCTGGTGTCCATATAGAGGACACCCGTTATGCAAATTATGCATGACTGTGTATAGTCATGCATATGAATTTTCGGGCAGCTATTGCAGGAGTATCGGGATACGCAGGAGGCGAAATCGCACGCCTCCTTACCGCGCATCCTGACATCACGCTCAGCATAGTTACGGGAGCATCTTCCGCCGGCAACACCCTGGCACAGATGCATCCGAACATCACCGGGCCCCAAGGTGCGCTGGTGATCCAGGACACAACAGCCCAGGCTCTCGGCGGCGTTGATGTGATTTTCCTGGCCCTGCCACACGGACACTCCGCCCGACTTTCCGATGAGCTCGCACGCGCAGGCACGTCAGCACTGATCATCGACTGCGCTGCCGACCATCGACTGACCGATGCAGACGAATGGCATCGCTACTACGGCACCGACGCAGCCGAACCGTGGACCTATGGAATGCCAGAGTTGCTGCACAGCGGCGAAACACAGATGACACGTCAACGCGACGCCCTCGCACACGCCGGTCAGATCGCCGTGCCCGGCTGCAATGCGACAGCAGTCACCCTGGCAATACAGCCAGCCATCGCCGCGCACATCGTCGAACCCACCCTATGCGCCACCTTGTCAGTGGGTTATTCAGGTGCCGGTCGATCACCCAAACAGCATCTGCTGGCCTCCGAGGCACTCGGCGCGATCGTGCCTTACGGCGTGGGAGGGACCCACCGGCACATCCCCGAAATCATCCAAAACCTGCGCATCAGCGGGGCGGACGACGTTCGCCTGACATTCACGCCCGTTCTGGTCCCCACAGCTCGCGGCATCGTGGCGACAGTGGTGGCACCGCTGCACGCATCCGTCAGTGCAGATGACGTGGCCCACGCCTACAGCATCTACGATAATGAGCCGCTGATCGGTGTCAGCCACGAGGCACCCTGGCCGTCCACTGCGCCTGTCAACGCGACCGGCTGTGCCCTCGTCAATGCAGTGATTGACGAACGTGCCCACAGTCTTGTCACTATCTGCGCACTCGACAACCTCGGTAAAGGAACTGCGAGTGCAGCCATCCAGAGCGCAAACCTTGCGCTCGGCCTGCCTGAACTGACCGGAATCCCCACCATCGGAGTGACACCATGAACCAGACAGCACCATTGGTCGGCGTGACAGCACCTCAGGGATTTCTCGCATCAGGGGTTCACGCAGGGATCAAAGCCAGCGGTAACCGTGACGTCGCCCTCGTCGTCAACACCGGACCGACCGAGCTTCGCGCCTCGGCAGCAGTCTTTACCTCCAACCGCGTCGCCGCTGCTCCCGTCCATCTTTCCCGCGCACACTTCGCCGCGGGCACTGTCAGTGCCGTCGTGTTGAACTCCGGGGGAGCAAACGCCTGCACGGGCGAGCAGGGCGCACGTGACGCCCAACAGATGGCCGACCACGTCGCGCAGGCACTCAGCCTGGCCGACAGCATGCAGGTCGGTGTGTGCTCCACCGGTTTGATCGGTGAGCTGCTGCCGATGGAGGCAGTAATCAGCGGAATTGATATGGCGGTGGGCGAACTTGCTGATACGCCTGAAGCGGGAGCCAACGCTGCCGATGCCATCCGAACCACCGATACCGTGAACAAGACGATCGAGATTCATGCAGACGGCTACACGGTCGGAGGAATGGCGAAAGGTGCAGGTATGCTCGCGCCGGCACTGGCGACCATGCTGTGCGTCCTGACAACCGATGCAGTCGTTGACCAGCGTGAACTTGACGCCGCCTTGCGTGAAGCGGTCCGCACGACGTTTAACCGCGTGGACTCAGATGGATGCCGCTCCACCAATGACACGGTCATTGCACTGGCTTCTGGAGCATCCGGTCACCGCGCCGATGCACAGGAACTGACCGAACATCTGCGCAGCGCCTGCGCCACGCTGGCACGTCAGCTTATCGCGGACGCCGAGGGTGCCACCCACGACATCGACATCACCGTGCGCGGTGCACACAGTGAAGAAGCCGCCGAGATTATCGCCCGGGCCGTCGCGCGATCGAACCTGCTCAAGGCCGCAATTTTCGGCAATGACCCGAACTGGGGGCGTGTCCTGTCAGAAATCGGCACAATCCCTGAAGAGGTCGCACCATTTGACCCGGATGCCATTGACGTGAGCTTCAACGGTGTGCAGGTCTGCCAGGCAGGGGGAGTGGGGCAGTCGCGAGACCTCGTCGACATGACGGATCGGCAGGTCAATATTGAGGTCGATCTGCACAATGGTTCAGCCAGTGCCACCGTCATCACCTCCGACCTGACCTACGACTACGTCCACGAGAACAGCGCGTACTCATCATGACCACACTGACCGCGCAGGATAAGACCGCTATTTTGCTGGAAACAATGCCGTGGCTGCGTCACCACCGCGGCAAGTATGTCGTGATCAAGTATGGCGGCAATGCGATGGTGGACGACTCACTCATGCACGCATTTGCCCAGGATGTCCTTTTCTTGCACCAGTGGGGTGTCAAGCCGGTCGTCGTTCACGGCGGTGGTCCTCAGATCAACCAGATGCTGTCCCGGGTGGGCCTTGATGCGCCCTTCACCAAAGGGCTGCGGGTCACCACCGAGGACGTCATGGAGATTGTGCGCATGGTGCTGATTGGAAAAGTACAGCGCGAACTGGTCAGCCTGCTCAACGTTCAGGGTTACCAGGCCATCGGACTGGCAGGAGAAGACGCGGGTCTGTTCCAGGCTCAACGCACACCCGCATGGGTCGATGGTGAAGCCGTTGATATTGGATTGGTGGGAACTATTACCCACGTCAACGCCCAGCCACTGATGGCGCTGGTGGATTCGGGTTTCATCCCGGTAGTCTCCTCCGTTGCACCCAACCAGGATGCGCCATCTGGAGTGCTCAACATTAACGCCGATTCTGCTGCAGCAGCACTGGCTGGCGCGATCGGTGCTGAAAAGCTCATCATGTTGACCGACGTGGAAGGACTCTACGCAAACTATCCGGATCCAAACTCTCTGATCAGTCGCCTCTCGCGCAGCGAACTGGCCGCCCTCGTTCCCACCCTTGATTCGGGGATGGCGCCGAAGATGACTGCTGCGCTGGCCGCCCTCGAACAGGGTGTGCCGCGTGTCCACGTCATCGACGGCCGCCAGCCGCACTCCATGCTGCTGGAAGTCTTTACTGACGAGGGCGTCGGAACGATGATCACCACCGACGGAAATGAAGGGGAGGATCAATGACCTGGGAAAATCGCTACCATGAGGCGCTCATGGACACATTTGGACCTCCTCAGCGTATCCTCACGCGTGCACAGGGCTGCACGGTTGTGGACGACACCGGAGCAGAGTACCTGGACCTGCTGGGCGGAATTGCCGTCAACGTGCTGGGACATTGCCACCCGGCCATTGAGCGCGCAGTGAGTACGCAACTGGCAACACTGGATCACGTCTCCAATTTCTTTGCCACACCGCCGCAGATTGAACTGGCCGAACGTGTTCTCGGCATCGTGTGCGCGGACGCCGTTCCAGACGGATCACGTGTCTTTTTCACCAATTCGGGTACGGAGTCCAACGAGTGCGCCATCAAAATGATCCGCACCTGGGGCAACAGGAAGATCGACGAGGGTACCAAGGGCTTTTCTGCCGACACGACACCTCGCATCATTGCGTTGACTGGCGCATTCCACGGACGCTCAGCGGGCGCACTCTCAGTGACCTGGAAAGAGGCTTACCGCACGCCATTTGCACCGTTGCTCGAAGGAATCGAATTCATTGAGCCGAACAATTTGGACGCACTCGACCGCCACCTGACCCAAGGCGTGGCAGGCATCATCGTTGAACCCATCCAGGGAGAAGCAGGCGTCTACCCGCTCAGTGATGAGTACCTTCAGGCCGTGCGTCTGCGCTGCAATGAGATCGGCGCACTGATGGTCGTTGACGAAGTACAAAGCGGCATGGGACGCACCGGACAGTGGATGGCGCACCACCACGCAGGAATCACGCCCGACGTCGTCACCCTCGCCAAAGGACTAGGTGGAGGCATGCCGATTGGAGCCTGCGTCGGTATCGGCCAGGCTGGATCGATCCTGACCCAGGGAATGCACGGCACGACTTTTGGCGGCAACCCGGTGTGCGCCGCCGCAGGCCTGGCCGTCATCGACACCATCGAAAACGATGCGTTGCTGGCACACGCCCTCACGCTGGGTGAACAGTGGCGCGCCGAACTGCGTGAGACAGGCGGAGCGGCGGTGCGCGAGGTGCGCGGACGCGGCCTGCTTATTGCGGTCGAATTTAATGAACCGTGCGCCAGTGCGCTTGTGCGCCATGCAGCTGACGAAGGATTTATCATTAATGCGCCAAACGCCCATACAATCCGTCTGGCACCACCGTTAACGCTGTCACACCAGCAGGCTCAGTCCTTCACTGAGGCTCTGCCTGCATTGGTTCACAGCGCCCGGCAGACACTCGGCCACGCACACAAGGAGGACTGATGACAGACCACGCCGGCCCTGACACGCAAGGCATCCCGTCGTCACGCACCGCTCGACGCGGAGCCATTGTGGACATCCTTGCCGATCAGCAGATCTCCTCTCAGAAGGAACTGCGTGAAGCACTGGCCGTATTGGGTATCGAAACGACGCAGGCCACTTTGTCACGTGACCTCGTGGAGATGCACGCCACGAAGATTCGCACGGCCTCAGGTAAACAGATCTATTCAGTGCCGGACCTGGACGGGGAACAGACGCGTCGTGGAGAAGAATCACTGGCGCGCCTGGAGCGATGGGCTCAGGACCTGCTCGTTGCAGTAGACACCGCCGGCACATTCCTGGTTGTGCGCACACCAGTGGGCGCAGCCAACCTGCTCGGATCAGCCATCGACACCGCGCGGCTCGAGGGAGTCGTTGGCACCGTGGCAGGAGATGACACTATTTTCGTCGCATGTCGCAGCACTGAGGACGCCGTGGAACTTCAGTCAACACTGATCGCACTGGTCGAGCCTCGCCAATAAGCGTGAATCATTCGAGTACGACAATCAAAGGGTAGAAACGAAATGAGTGAACACAAAGACCGCGTTGTACTGGCCTACTCCGGTGGGCTTGACACCTCTGTTGCAATCGGCTGGATCGAACAGCAGACAGGTATGGAAGTGGTTGCCGTTGCCGTTGACGTGGGGCAGGGCGGCGAAGACCTGGAGGTGATCCGCCAACGCGCCCTCGACTGCGGCGCCGTGGAAGCATACGTCGCAGATGCGAAGGAAGAGTTTGCTTTCGACTACTGCATGCCCGCGCTGAAAGCCAACGGACTGTACCAGGGGCGCTACCCCCTCGTATCTGCGCTGTCACGCCCGCTGATCGTTAAGCACCTGGTGCGCGCCGCACGGCAATTCGGCGCCACCACCGTGGCACACGGCTGCACCGGCAAAGGCAACGACCAGGTCCGCTTCGAAGTATCCCTCACATCGATGGCTCCTGACCTGAAAACGATCGCTCCCGTGCGTGACCTCGCGTTGACCCGCGACGTGGCCATCGACTACGCCAACAAGCACAATCTGCCCATTGAGACGACGAAACACAATCCCTTCTCGATCGACCAGAACGTGTGGGGTCGTGCCATCGAAACAGGGTTCCTTGAAGACATCTGGAACGCGCCGACCAAGGACGTGTACAACTACACCGACGACCCGACCTACCCGCCACTTCCTGACGAGGTAGTCATCACCTTCGAGCAGGGTGTCCCCGTCGCCATCGATGGGCGTGCCGTGACTCCTCTGGAAGCCGTTCAGGAAATAAACCGCCGCGCTGGCGCGCAGGGCATCGGCCGTATCGACATTGTCGAGGACCGCCTGGTGGGCATCAAGTCGCGTGAAATATATGAAGCACCAGGAGCCGTGGCCCTGATCGCCGCTCACCAGGAGCTTGAAAACGTCACCGTCGAGCGCGAACTGGCACGCTACAAGCGCCGCGTGGACGAACGCTGGTCCGAACTCGTCTACGACGCGCAGTGGTACTCACCGCTCAAGAATGCGCTGGACGCTTTCATCGAGAACACGCAGACCTACGTCAGTGGTGACATTCGCATGACGCTGCACGGTGGGCGAGCAACGGTGACAGGTCGACGCTCCGACTCCTCCCTGTACGACTTCAACCTTGCGACCTACGAGACGGGCGATACCTTCGACCAGTCCCACTCGCGCGGCTTCATTGAAATCTACGGAATGAGCGCCAAACTGGCAGCAGCCCGCGACGTGCGTTTCGGACGCGGTGTGAACTTCGACGAGGACGCGCACTAGTCGGCGCTTCCTCTCGTGATCGAACCGTAACCGGATCGTTTCTAAAGAGCGTCCGACTCCTCATCGAACCGATTAGGACTTACCCCCGGTTTTTCGTACCCTCGTATTCTGAGGCATCGAAGCCGGGGGTTGTCCCTGCCCACGGCACGAACCTCCGCTTCTTCATTTCACCACCAGGTTTTCGAGGGGACACATGGCGCACCACCTTGCGATCGCATCCTCCTCGTCACGGCGTCTTCTTGACCGGACAGTGACGAGGGAGGCTTCCTCGGATGTGCGCCCTCGTGAGCTGCGCGTCACCATGTCGTCTCCGCTGCGAAACGCCGGCTGGGCGCTCAGCACCTTGACGTGGGCAATTCGCAGAGCACGCCTGAATGCAACACTTCGGTGGGGTGCTCACGCCAACGAATACCTCGAACCCATGATTGCCTGGGTCTTTTTCCTGACATTCAGCGGAACGGGATTTCGCGCGCTGATCGGATGGGTCGGATACGGCATCATCGTCGTGCTGTCCGCAGCAGTATTCATCGCGATGTTTGTCATTGCGGGGCGGCGCGTGACGATCCGCCGTGTCCCGTGGACGATCGCGGCATTCCTACTGGTGTGCTGGATGTCAGCCCTGTGGGCCGAGTATCCGGGGATCTCAGCGTTAGCATCACTGGGCAGCACACTGAGCGCTCTCATTGGAATCATGATCGCCATCGCGGTGCCGCTGGAGCGCCTCATCGACGCGTTCGCCGCAGCGATGCGATGGTCGGTGGGAATCAGCCTGGTGATGGAGCTATGGTGCGCCATCTTTGTCGGCCATCCGATCGTTCCTGTGTGGCTGCGCGGCCAGGGTAACGTGGGCGCCACGCAGCTGTGGACTGAATCCGCACTGTTCAGAGGTGGCCCCATCCAGGGGTTTGTCGGCAACCGCAACCCACTGGCCGCAATCGCACTGTTCGGCATCATCTGCACGGTGATTCAGCTCCGCGCGCGACGCATGAGCTCCAGGCGTGCCCTCACATGGTTCGCCCTCTACGCGGCGACACTGGCGCTGACACGGTCAGCTACCGTTTTCGTGGCGCTGCTGGCATGCGCCGGAGTATTCCTGGTTGGAACCGTTCTACGGCGCGTGCGCGCGCACAGGCGGCAGCGCGTCCTGCGAATTTCGGCGATGGCTCTGCTGATCGTCAGCGTCGTCGGAGCGCTCCTGTACGCCCCGATCGCTGAGTTTATCGGTCGCGACGCAGACCTGACGGGACGCTCTGACATCTGGCGTGCAGTGTTTGAGCTGTGGAAACAACGGCCCATCGGCGGGTGGGGATGGGTCATGCTGTGGCCACCGTGGATCCCGATGTATCGCGATCTGGTGATTCGTCAGGACGGCGCGCCCACGCCTCACGCCCACAACGCATTCGTGGACGTGTCGTTCCAGACCGGACTCATTGGCCTGGCCGTCTTCGTCATTGCCATCTGCGTCATCGGTATTCGCGTCTTGCACGTCGCCATTCGCCGTATCGACGGTGACGTGTACTCGCTGGCACCGGCACTGATGATGACGGCCATTTTGGTGCAGTCCCTCACTGAATCGCGCCTCCTATTCGAAGGCACATGGATTCTGTTCGTCGCCCTGGCCACATGGCTGGTCGTCAGGGTCGAACAGGAAGACAGCGAAGTGGGCGTGGGGGTATTGTCCCTGCCGGTCCCGCCTAGTCCTGGTCAACGGGGTCGCGCACCACAGGACACGACATACAGCGCGGACCGCCGCGGCCGCGTCCCAGCTCAGCCCCCTGAATCTCGATGACATCGATGCCTGCGCGGCGCAACGCAGCATTACACAGCGGGGAACGATCATAGGTAATCACCTTGCCAGGTGCAATCGCCAGCGCATTGAAACCGTCATTCCACTGCTCGCGATCCACGTCGGAGAAGGTGCCATCTGGACTGATGAAACGCAACGAGCGGCCCATCAGCACTTCCAGTGCGCGTCGAAGATCGTAATGCATATCCTCGACGATCGGAGCGCCCCCATCGGGGCCGGGTCGCAACGTCATCGTGCGCACGTCACCCAAGCGCGGATACAGCAAGAAAGCATCCCGGTCGACCTGCGTCAACACTGTGTCCAAGTGCATGAAGGTACGCACATGCGGCAATACGACAGCCAGGACCGTGTGGGCGTGACCGGCCTCGAACATTTTGACAGCCAAGCGCTCAACACCTTGCGGCGTGGTGCGTTCCGACACGCCAAACACACCGATCCCATCGCCCACCACCAGAGCGTCGCCGCCCTCGGCACTGCGAATAGCACCTGATGTGCCGCGCGACCACCAGTGGAAATCCCAGGGGGCAAAACGTGGATGGTACTGGTAGATAACCGAATAGTGCAGCGATTCGCGCTCGCGCGCCAGACGTGACATCGAATTGACGGCCACACCACCGTGAATCCACGCAGACGCATCCCTCGTGAACAGGTGGTTTGGCAGGGGACGAATCAGGAAATCTTCATCTTCGAGCGTGCGTGTCACCAGCGAGCGCACAGGCGACACGCTCTTCCACTCATCGACCGTCAAACCGTCCACACACATGGCGGTCAGGCGATCTGCCGACAGATCCGCCGTCCATTCGCGCAGCGCAGGGGTGAGCACCGGTCCGAGCCGGCGTTCATTGAGCGTGCGATCCAGTACCGCCTGGCGGGCCTGCTCGTGGTGCAGTGTCTGCGACAACAATGTGCGCAGCTTGTGCACCTCGATGCCTTCGCCCTCCATGACTTCGACGAACTGATCGTGCTCAGCTCGTGCACGGCCCGGATCCATCAGATCATCAAAAAGAAGCTCAGCATGATTGAGGGGAGTGAGCCGTTCGACTTCCTGACCGGGGCGGTGCACGATCACCTCACGCAGCCGACCGATCTCGGAATCCACACGGGGATTGACGTCCACTGTTCCTCCTCACATTGCTGCAGTGCTGAGTATATGCATTTTGTCTGTGTCGATGTTGGCATCGCGGCGTGCGAACAGGCATCATGAAACTATGAGCGCAAACTCGACATTTGATGCAGCACAACGCCAATCGTCTCCCGCCCGTCCCGTCGCATTGTGGGGTGGACGATTTTCAGGCGGCCCCTCTCAGGCGCTTGCCAGATTGTCCGTGTCAACTCACTTTGACTGGCGGCTGGCCCAGGCTGATCTGGCCGGCTCGAAAGCTCATGCACGCGCCCTAAACAGAGCAGGGCTGCTGACCGACGAAGAACTGGACGGCATGGAATCCGCTCTCGACGAACTCAGCGCAGAAGTCGCATCGGGCGCCCTCGTCCCTGACCCTGATGACGAGGACGTGCACACTGCGCTCGAACGCGCATTGATCGACAAAGCGGGCGCTGAACTGGGTGGGAAGTTGCGCGCCGGCCGCTCACGCAACGATCAGATCGCTACGCTCATCCGCATGTATCTGCGCGACGAGGCGCGACACATTGGAGCGCTGACACTTGACGTTGTGGACGCACTGCTCGAACAGGCTCGCCTGGCGGGGGATGCGATCATGCCCGGACGCACTCACATGCAGCACGCGCAGCCCGTTCTGGTCGCCCATCACCTCGGCGCACATGTGTGGCCCTTACTGCGCGATGTGGAACGTCTGCGTGACTGGGATCAACGAGCTGCCGTCAGCCCGTACGGTTCGGGCGCACTGGCAGGAAACACGCTGGGAATGGACCCACAGACCATTGCCGAGGAACTGGGCTTTACCGACAGTGTCGCCAACTCTATCGACGGCACAGCTTCGCGCGACGTGGTTGCAGAGTTCGCCTTCGTCATGACGATGATCGGAATCGACCTATCGACCCTGTGCGAAGAAATCGTCATCTGGAATACCCGAGAATTCGACTATGTGACTCTGGATGATTCGTTCTCCACGGGCTCATCGATCATGCCGCAGAAGAAGAATCCCGACGTGGCCGAACTGGGACGAGGCAAGGCCGGGCGCATGATCGGTGACCTCACGGCGCTGCTGAGCGTCCTCAAAGGAATCCCGCTGGCTTACGATCGAGACCTGCAGGAAGATAAGGAACCTGTCTTTGATCAGATCGACACGCTTGACGTGCTGCTGCCGGCCATTGCCGGAATGGTCTCCACGATGCGCCTGAACTTCGAGCGAATGGCGCAGCTTGCACCACAGGGTTTCTCGCTGGCTACAGATATTGCCGAGTGGCTCGTCAAACAGGGAGTGCCTTTTAGAGTGGCGCACGAACTGTCCGGTGCGTGCGTGCGCCAGGCAGAGGCACGAGGCGTGGAATTGTGGGACCTGACCGATGACGAATTTGCTGCGATCAGCGAGCACCTGACACCTCGCGTGCGCGACGTGCTCAGCGTTGAGGGATCGGTTGCTGCCCGCAATGCCCGAGGAGGAACGGCGCCGGACCGGGTGCGCGAGCAGTTGTCCGAGGCGACCCGTCTGGCCAGCACGCATCGCGCCTGGATTCAGGAGGGCGTGGCGTCGTCTCATTCGTAGTGGACACGTGTGACGAGGGTGGCCCGACCCGACTAAGCTAACCGCAGTAGGTGAACGCCTGCCTGGCGCGCGCCTGAGAGAAGAAAGCCAACACGACCGCGATCATAAGGAGAGCAGAGCGGTGACACAGGATTTAGTGGACGAACTACAGTGGCGTGGGCTGATTGCTCAGCACACGGATTTGGATGCGCTGCGTGCGCACCTGAACGCTGGTCCGGTCACCTTCTATTGCGGTTTTGATCCAACTGCCGCCTCTTTGCATCACGGTCACCTGGTGCAGGTGCTTCTCATGCGGCACCTGCAAAACGCTGGCCACAAGCCGTTGGCACTGGTTGGTGGCGCAACGGGCATGATCGGTGATCCGCGCCTGTCCGGTGAACGCCAGCTTCAGTCACGCGACGTGGTGGGACAGTGGGCGGACAGACTACGCGCCCAGCTTTCGCAGTTCCTTGAGTTCGACGGGCCGGCCGCGGCACGCCTCGTCAATAACCTTGACTGGACCAGCCAGCTGTCCGCGATCGACCTGCTGCGCGACGTGGGCCAGTACTTCCGAGTCGGCACCATGCTGTCAAAAGATATCGTCGCTCGCCGCCTGAATTCTGAAGAGGGAATCTCGTTTACCGAATTCAGCTACCAGATCCTCCAGGCGCATGACTACCTGCAACTGTTCCGGAACTACGGCTGCACCTTGGAAACCGGCGGAAACGACCAGTGGGGCAACATGATTGGCGGTGTGGAACTGATCCGCCGAGTCGAGGGCGCCACCACGCATGTGATGACCACACCGATCATCACGAAGTCTGACGGCACCAAGTTCGGCAAGTCCGAGGGCGGCGCGATCTGGCTGGATCCTCAGATGATGAGCCCGTACGCGTTCTACCAGTTCTGGCTGCAGGTCGCGGATGAGGATGTCGTGAAGTTGCTGAAGGTCTTCACCTTTGATTCCCGCGAACGCATCGAAGAGCTTGCCCAGTCGGTTGCCGAGCGTCCACATCTTCGCGAAGGACAGAAGGAGCTGGCCGAAAAGGTCACCACGCTGGTGCACGGTGCAGATGCAGTCGCTCGCGTGCAGGCTGCGACAGAAGCGCTGTGGGGCAGAGGAGATCTGCGTGAAGTTGACGAAGAGACGCTGGTTGCTGCGACTGGCGAACTACCATCCGGTAGCATTCGCGTTGGCCATGACACGATTGTGGATGCCTTGATTGCGTCGGGCCTGGAGAAGGGCCGCTCTGCTGCGCGCCGTACCGTCGCATCCGGTGGTGCGTATCTGAACAATGTCAAGGTCGAAGACGAAGACGCCCCGATTGAAGCATCAGACCTGCTCGCCGGCGGTCTGGCGCTCATTCGACGAGGGCGCCGCAACCTTGCTGTTGTGCATGCCAATCAGTGAACAAGTGCTGACTGAACCGAGGTGCGTGCAGGTGGCCGTGAACCGGCCTGAACGCGATGCTTGCCACTGACACGGCTCGGCTTAGCGCTACGTTGAGAATGTCGAGTGGCGAATCGACGATGCCAGCTGGCGTATTGAGAATATCGACCGGCGCGATGAGAACGTCAACGAGCGTGGTGAGAATGCCAATCGGTACGTGAGACTTGACGAAGGGCCGGGATCTGTGATGCAGATCCCGGCCCACTCATTTGACAGATCGCCCCGATTGTTCGTAGAGTATTTTCTTGTCGCCCGGGCGGTGCTGATTGTTTGTGGTTGGTGTTGTTTGTGGTGGTTGTCCCGCGTTTGTGGCCTTTTGTTTGGGGTTGTGGGCGTGTGGGGGTGTTGTTTGTGAACTCGATAGTGTGTTTGTTTTGTTGATGCTTGTTTTTGTTTTTTGAGTTTTTTTGGTTGGGATTGGCTGCCCTGTTGTGGGGTGGTTGTTTTCTGAGCAGATTATGGTTTTTTGTTTTTTGTTTGGAGAGTTTGATCCTGGCTCAGGACGAACGCTGGCGGCGTGCTTAACACATGCAAGTCGAACGGGATCTGCGTGGCCTTTGTGGTTGTGTGGTGAGAGTGGCGAACGGGTGAGTAACACGTGAGTAACCTGCCTTTTTCTTTGGGATAACGCTCAGAAATGGGTGCTAATACTGGATGTTCTGCGCTTTCCGCATGGGGGGTGTGGGAAAGGGGCCTTTGTGGTTTCTGGAGGGAGATGGGCTCGCGGCTTATCAGCTTGTTGGTGGGGTGATGGCTTACCAAGGCTTTGACGGGTAGCCGGCCTGAGAGGGTGGGCGGTCACATTGGGACTGAGATACGGCCCAGACTCCTACGGGAGGCAGCAGTGGGGAATTTTGCACAATGGGGGGAACCTTGATGCAGCGACGCCGCGTGAGGGATGGAGGCCTTCGGGTTGTGAACCTCTTTCGCTCGTGTGCAAGCCGCTATTTGGGTAGTGGTGAGTGTAGCGGGTAAAGAAGCGCCGGCTAACTACGTGCCAGCAGCCGCGGTAATACGTAGGGCGCGAGCGTTGTCCGGATTTATTGGGCGTAAAGGGCTTGTAGGCGGTTTGTCGCGCCTGTCGTGTAATCCTCTGGCTTAACTGGGGGTGTGCGGTGGGTACGGGCAGGCTTGAGTGCGGTAGGGGAGATTGGAATTCCTGGTGTAGCGGTGGAATGCGCAGATATCAGGAGGAACACCGGTGGCGAAGGCGGGTCTCTGGGCCGTTACTGACGCTGAGGAGCGAAAGCGTGGGGAGCGAACAGGATTAGATACCCTGGTAGTCCATGCTGTAAACGTTGGGCACTAGGTGTGGGGGCCGCCCTTGGTTTCTGCGCCGTAGCTAACGCTTTAAGTGCCCCGCCTGGGGAGTACGGCCGCAAGGCTAAAACTCAAAGGAATTGACGGGGGCCCGCACAAGCGGCGGAGCATGCGGATTAATTCGATGCAACGCGAAGAACCTTACCAAGGCTTGACATGCGCCCTGAGCGCCTAGAGATAGGTGTGCATTTGGTTGGGGGTGTGCAGGTGGTGCATGGTTGTCGTCAGCTCGTGTCGTGAGATGTTGGGTTAAGTCCCGCAACGAGCGCAACCCTTGCCCTATGTTGCCAGCGCGTTATGGTGGGGACTCGTGGGGGACTGCCGGGGTTAACTCGGAGGAAGGTGGGGATGACGTCAAATCATCATGCCCCTTATGTCTTGGGCTTCACGCATGCTACAATGGCAGGTACAGAGGGTTGCGATGCTGTGAGGTGGAGCGAATCCTTTAAAGCTTGTCTCAGTTCGGATCGGGGTCTGCAATTCGACCTCGTGAAGGTGGAGTCGCTAGTAATCGCAGATCAGCTACGCTGCGGTGAATACGTTCTCGGGCCTTGTACACACCGCCCGTCACGTCACGAAAGTTGGTAACACCCGAAGCTTGTGGCTTAACCTTTTTGGGGGGAGCAGGTGACGGTGGGATTGGCGATTGGGACGAAGTCGTAACAAGGTAGGCGTACCGGAAGGTGCGGCTGGATCACCTCCTTTCTAGGGAGCCCTGTTTGTGCGTTTGTTTCTGCTCTTTTTGGGGTGGGGCGCGTTGTGGGGTTGCAAGTGTTGGCGGAGCAGACACATTGTCGGGTTTTCTTTCAATTCCTGTGTGTTTTGGAAGTGTTTGTTGCCTGCGTCTGGCTGCTGCTGTTGTGGTGGTTGGGTGTGTGGTGGGTTGTTTGTGAACTGTATAGTGGTTGTGAGCATCTTTATTGTGTTTTCTGTGTTTTGTTGTTTTTGCATGTTTTCATGTTTGTGTTGTGTTTAGTTTTTGTGGGCATTCGGTGGATGCCTTGGTACCAAGAGCTGATGAAGGACGTGGCGGCCTGCGATAATCCTTGGGGAGTTGGCGAGCGAGCGTTGATCTGAGGGTGTCCGAATGGGGGAACCTGGCTGGGGTTGTGCCTGGTCACTATCATCTGAATTCATAGGGTGGTAGGGGGAACGCGGGGAAGTGAAACATCTTAGTACCCGTAGGAGAAGATATTTCGTCAGTAGTGGTGAGCGAAAGCGGATGATGGCTAAACCGTGTGCGTGTGTGACTCGGCGGGGGTTGCGTGTGCGGGGTTGTGGGGCTCTTTTTTCTCATCTTCTGCCGGGGGTGGGGGTGTGTGCGTGTGCGTGTGGTGAACATCTTGGGATGGGTGACCGAAGTATCGTGATAGTCGTGTAGCTGTGTGTGTGCGTGTGTGCTGAAGGGGTGCCCGAGTAGTGCGGGGCTCGTGGAATCTCGTGTGAATCTGCCAGGACCACCTGGTAAGCCTGAATACTTTTTGGTGACCGATAGTGCATAGTACCGTGAGGGAATGGTGAAAAGTACCCCGGGAGGGGAGTGAAATAGTGCCTGAAACCGGGTGCCTGTAAGCCGTCAGAGCCTGCTTTTGTTGGGTGATGGCGTGCCTTTTGAAGAATGAGCCTGCGAGTCAGTGATGCGTGGCGTGCTTAACCCGTGTGGGGAATGCGTAGCGAAAGCGAGTCTTAATTTTGGGCGTGTGTCGCGTGTTGTGGACCCGAAGCGGGGTGATCTACCTATGGTCAGGGTGAAGCTATGGTAAGACGTGGTGGAGGCCCGTACCCACCAGGGTTGAAAACCTGGGGGATGAACTGTGGGTAGGGGTGAAAGGCCAATCAAACTCCGTGATAGCTGGTTCTCCCCGAAATGCATTTAGGTGCAGCGTCACACTGGGCTTGGTGGAGGTAGAGCTACTGGTTGGTTGATGGGCCGTGTTGGTTACTGACGTCAGCTAAACTCCGAATGCCATTTCAAGTGGGTGTGGCAGTGAGACTGCGGGGGATAAGCTTCGTGGTCGAGAGGGAAACAGCCCAGATCATCGGCTAAGGCCCCTAAGCGTGCGCTGAGTGGGAAAGGATGTGGAGTCGCGTTGACAGCCAGGAGGTTGGCTTAGAAGCAGCCATCCTTGAAAGAGTGCGTAATAGCTCACTGGTCGAGTGGTTGTGCGCCGATAATGTAGCGGGGCTTAAGCGTGCCGCCGAAGCCGTGGCAATAACTTTTTGTTTTTGGGTAGGGGAGCGTCCTGCTCTGGGTGAAGCTGCCTGGTGATGGGTGGTGGACGGGGTGGGAGTGAGAATGCAGGCATGAGTAGCGTTTCGTGGGTGAGAATCCTACGCGCTGATTGACTAAGGGTTCCAGGGGCAGGTTTGTCCGCCCTGGGTTAGTCGGGTCCTAAGGCGAGGCCGACAGGCGTAGTCGATGGGTGACCAGTTGATATTCTGGTACCGTTTGTTTTCCGTCTGACGCTGCATGCTTTCGCGTCGTGTGCTTGCCGTGCGTGGTGTTGTCTTTCGGGATGATGCTGAGTGTGGCTGTGTGTGGTGTGGGGTGTGTGGTGAGCATTGGGGTGACGCAGGGAGGTAGTTGCTGCACACTGGTGGTTATGTGTGTCTAAGGTTGTGGCCTGTTTCTTGGGTGAAATCCGGGAAGCTGCGTTTGATCGCGTGGGTGAGGGCTGATGGGGCTGCCTGTTGGGGTGGCTAGTGGTGATCCTGTACTGCCGAGAAAAGCCTGGATGTGAGGAAGATGAGCGCCCGTACCCTAAACCGACTCTGGTGGTCAGGTAGAGTATACCGAGGCGTGCGAGTGAATCATGGTTAAGGAATTCGGCAAATTGCCCCCGTAACTTTGGGATAAGGGGGGCCCTGCTGGTGTGCCTGCTGTGCGTGGGTGGTGCTGGTTGGGGTCGCAGAGAATTGGGAGAAGCGACTGTTTATTAAAAACATAGGTGTGTGCTAAGCCGTAAGGCGCTGTATACGCACTGACGCCTGCCCGGTGCTGGAAGGTTAAGAGGACGACTTAACTGCTTTTTTGTGGTGAAGGTTTGAATTTAAGCCCCAGTAAACGGCGGTGGTAACTATAACCATCCTAAGGTAGCGAAATTCCTTGTCGGGTAAGTTCCGACCTGCACGAATGGCGTAACGACTTCTCCGCTGTCTCGACCGTGATCTCGGTGAAATTGCAGTACGAGTAAAGATGCTCGTTTCGCGCAGCAGGACGGAAAGACCCCGGGACCTTTACTATAGCTTGGTATTGGTGTGTGTTTGTGCTTGTGTAGGATAGGTGGGAGACTGTGATGCCGTGCCGCTAGGTGTGGTGGAGTCGTTGGTGAAATACCATTCTGGTTCAAGTATGCATCTAACTTGGAGCCCTGATCGGGTTTGGGGACAGTGCCTGGTGGGTAGTTTAACTGGGGCGGTTGCCTCCTAAAGGGTAACGGAGGCGCTCAAAGGTTCTCTCAGCCTGGTTGGTGATCAGGTGGTGAGTGTAAGTGCACAAGAGGGCTTGACTGTGACACTGACGGGTGGAGCAGGTACGAAAGTAGGAACTAGTGATCCGGCCATGGCTTGTGGAAGCGTGGTCGCTCAACGGATAAAAGGTACCCCGGGGATAACAGGCTGATCTTGCCCAAGAGTCCATATCGACGGCATGGTTTGGCACCTCGATGTCGGCTCGTCGCATCCTGGGGCTGGAGTTGGTCCCAAGGGTTGGGCTGTTCGCCCATTAA
>NZ_JBWPJO010000013.1:0-55808 GCF_056583835.1 Pauljensenia sp. C0254C2 | reverse complement strand
GAAGTCTATCAAAGGGAAAGGTGACTGATTCCCAACGATACGAGCGCTTCCAGGTGGTCAGTGAGAAGTCTATCAAAGGGAAAGGTGACTGATTCCCAACTGAGTGTGGCTCGTGAGATCGGTGAGAGGAAGTCTATCAAAGGGAAAGGTGACTGATTCCCAACAACACGGGTTGCGTATCGTTGGCTACCGGAAGTCTATCAAAGGGAAAGGTGATTGATTCCCAACCGCCCCGGCGGTATCAGATATATCAAGCGAAGTCTATCAAAGGGAAAGGTGACTGATTCCCAACCAAGGACGCGGCTCCAGCACGTCACCAGGAAGTCTATCAAAGGGAAAGGTGACTGATTCCCAACTCGGCGAGGTGTGAGAGCTCATCGAGGCGAAGTCTATCAAAGGGAAAGGTGACTGATTCCCAACGTGTGTGGCTTGTTGTCGAACTGACCGCGAAGTCTATCAAAGGGAAAGGTGACTGATTCCCAACTGTAGTCCTCCGATGAGGAGGTCGAGTCGAAGTCTATCAAAGGGAAAGGTGACTGATTCCGAACTATCTTGCCCGATGCATGCTGCACAGTAGCGTAAGAAGCTGATGCTGTCTTGAAGAGTATTCGAATTGCGAATCCACGCGTGGTGATCGAATCTTAGCAAAAGCCGTCCTCATGGTATTTGTCCTCGCCGTCTTCAGCGTGGTCTGATCTCACCATCTCATCGGTGCCGTAGTAATACCGCAGTTGTTGGGAGAGCGTCTGCATGATTGGCTGATCGGGGTGGTCGTGCTGCCACTGGCGGGCGTACGTACACAGTAGTTTCAATACCGGTTGGGGCGAGTTTTCCTCCAAGCTCCACTTGTCCCGTTCAATGCGCTCAACTGCCAGACGGATTGCCTCGCAAGGACGCGGCTGGTCCTTGCTTAGAGCCAGCATCATCCACCGCTCGTTGACGCCCCAGCGATTCGCATAGTCCCACGCCCGTTCCCTGTCACCTTCAGCCAGCGCAAGGTCAATGGGTATGTCTGCGTCCGTCCAGGGCTGCTGCGCAATCCACTCGATGACTTGTTGGAGGACACGGGAGCGCTTATGCGCTTGTTCGCCGCATGTAAGCAAAAGATTCTGGAACCCGACACTTGGCGTCGAGGTGAAAGCGGTTCGTGCGATGGCAAGTGCGGTGCGTATGCGTTTGGCTGCCAGGCAGCACAGCACCGCCTCGCGAAGGGGAATGAGGAACGGCGAGTAACCTTGGGTCGCGTCGGTGCTGATGGCGTGTGCCTGATGGGCGCGCGCCACGACGTCAGCGGCCAGATCCGGCCGGTCGATGGCCTGTAGATCGTTAAAGAACATGCTGTAAGCGAAGCGATCGCCCTGCGTCGCGCACATGCGCAGCAGGGGAATGTCATCCTGGCACAGTGCCAAGTCGCGTAAGAGAGAGTTCTCGGCGCTTTCGACCTGGATTTTCTCATGTCTGCATTCGATCAGGTAGTCGCGATAGGCAGCCGTCGCTTCCTCGCCCAGGATAGGGATGATGTCTCTAGCTGAGGCTTCCCGCCATTCGTAATTCTCGACGAAATAGTGGGCTGTTTTACGGCCGGCTTCCTTTTCGGGCATCGTGGCCATCCATATCCAGACCAGCATCACTTCGAAAATCGTCTGCAGGTGATCGGCCCATTCACGAGCGTCGTCGTGTGGATCGTCGAAGACCAGTCGTTTGAAATCGGCAAGTGCGTTGTGGCAGATCTGTTCCAGCCCGTCGGTTAATCCAACGGTGATCAGCATCTTCATCTGCAGACCGAGTGACACTATCTCGTGTCTGTTTGCAGCGAGGTCGACCCAGGAGGGTTTCCCGTAGCAGAGAAAGATCCGGCTATACGCCTGCTGTACGAGCGCCGCAGACTGCTCGGGGGACCCAAAATTGAAACTCCACGCTGTGGCGAAGAGCTGGCCGACAGGAGGAAGTGCGGCCGCCATTTTGGAGTAATGCTGGAGGAGCTGGTGGTCGACTGATTGGATAAGCTTTTCGGCCAGCTCTGACGTGTCAAGGAGTTCTCGAGGCAGTGAAGGCGTTCCAGAATCTACTGATTGGCCGTGTTCGAGTAGAACCAGAGCGAGCGCGCATTGATGTTTGCAGAAGTGTCCGGCCTCGCCATGCGGGCAGCTGCACGCCCCATCCAGGGTTCCGTCATCTTCCCACAGCAGATCAACGTCGTACAGTGAGGTGCCTCGTACAGAGGCGTTGGCCCCGTGCTCTTCTATATGTGCATCCATCACGAAAGGCATATAGGGGCGTGCACGGTCGAAAACCTTATCGCCTGCGCGGGCTCGAATATCCTCAACGCTGAAGGGGAACTCATCCATAAACGAAGTATGACAGCACCCGTGTGCATCTGGAGCCTGTCGGATTTCAAAGACCGAGTATTGCCACCCCCATCCAAACTGTGTTACTGTATTAATACAGTGATACAGATGGAGGGAGGTAGACATGCAAATGAGCGGAGATTCTCGGCCAATCTGGATCCAACTGGTCGAAGAGTTTACGCAGCGTATTGTTTCCGGCCAGTGGAAGCCCGGAGAAAAAGTACCGAGCGTCAGAGAACTGGCCGCAGAATTCACAGTCAATCCGAACACCGTCCAACGAGCACTCACCCGTGCTGACGAGGACGGCCTGACACAATCGAATCGCACTGCCGGACGCTTTGTGACAGACGACCAGGACGTGATCAAGCAGCATCGCGACAACCTTGCACACCAGATAACAGCTGAATTCATCGCACAGATGAAAGCACTTGGATGTGACAAGAACGCGATCACTGAGCTGATCAATTCCCAGTGGAATACGTATGGACCTGACACAGTCGCCCTCGGCAATGAACAGAAACACGCAAAGGATCCTCATGACAACGCACGCAATTGAGGTTGCGCACCTGACCAAAAAATACGGACAATGGCCGGCGCTCAACGATATATCTTTCGCCATTGAGCCCGGGCAGATCGTTGGCCTGATGGGGGACAACGGGTCCGGGAAAACGACACTTCTGAAAATCCTGGCAGGAATACTGTCCGGTTACGAGGGGAACGTCGCCATCCACGGCCATGCGCCCGGCCCGCAGTCCAAAGCCATCACCTCCTACCTGCCGGACGAATCGGCGCTGCCAACCAGCCTGACAGCCGATGAGGCGATCCGCATGTATGCCGACTTCTTCGATGACTTCGACAGTGCTCAGGCTTCTGAGATGATCGATTTCTTCGAACTGCCACACAACAAACGCTTCCGAGAGATGTCAAAAGGTATGCGCGAAAAGGCGCAAGTGGCACTCACCATGTCCAGACGGGCAAAAGTCCACCTGCTGGATGAGCCGATATCAGGGGTTGACCCGGCGGCGCGCGACATTATCATGCGCGGCGTGCTAACAGGTTTTGACCCCGACGCCCTCATGATCCTGTCCACACACCTGATCCGCGACATCGAGCCGATCATTGACTACGCAATCTTCATGCGCCAGGGGAAGATCCTGCTGGCGGGACACGTTGATGATCTGCGAGAAGAACACGGCACGGACCTCGACACTCTGTTTAGAAAGGTGTATGCACGATGATCTGGACAATTATCCGCTATGACGCCAAAGCAACGTGGCGCCAGCTGTGCGTCATGCCTGTCGTGGCAGCATTGCTGCTGGGCACAGCAATCGGCGCAGATGCGCTGAAAATTCCAGTGTTGAAGGAAATTTCCCTGGTACTCGCAGTGGTGGCAATCGGCGGGCTGCTTGCAGTGCAGGCGCTGATATGCATCCTCAACTACTGGACATCAATGTATGGGCGACAGGGCTCATTCACGCAGACCATTCCGGTGCGCACATCAACACTTTTGAGTGGAAAACTCCTGTACGCACTTATCGTCGGCGTGCTGTCACTGATCGTGACCGCCGTGTTCACGCTGCTTGCCGTCCTGTATTACGTCGGCGCCGAACCTGCGCGCTACGTCATTGACCAGATTCTTCAGCAGGCGTGGACCAATGCGGTCATACTGGTAATCGCAAGCGTGCTCCTCCAGTTAGTCTGCTCACTGGTGATCGTATGGTCGGTGATCACAATCAGTTCTGACGAAAAACTCTGGTCGCTCAGATGGGGCGCACCGGTCCTCGGCCTGTTCTGCACATACGTTGTTTATGAAGTCGGAGCTGCGCTGTTCATGCTGTTCATTCCGATCGGAGTGCGTATGGAAGATCCCGGGGCAGGTGACATCGTCATGGAAGGAATGTGGCCCAGCTTCGTCAAACTGGTGCAGTATGACGCAGCATCGCCTGAGGTGCTGGGGCTTGGATACGTCCTGTGGGCGGTTGTTCTGGCAGTGGTGCTGCTTGTCCTCGCGCGGCGTCACGCGGATCGGCGCACATCCGTTCGGTAGCGGATTGCCAGGCAGCCCGCCTCCCTCGTCTGCTTGTCGAGGGAGGCGGGCCTGTGAGAAAGTATGAAGGTCAGTGTAGCGTGGATGTGGAGGTACCAATGTCGGACCCGGTGCGACCTGTTGGTGGCCAGATGGAGCCGAATCGTCGGCCAGGGACGGTGTGGGCGCTGCTCATCCTCACGTTGATCTATTGCATCTTCAGCACTGTCAGAGCTATCAAGGACGCCCTCACAGCGTGGCCGCAGATGACAGACAATGGTGAGGATCTCACGATGGTTGCAGTGGTTATCGACCTTGTCATTATCGGCCTGTGTGTCCTGCTGCTGCTCGGTGCACTCCTCGTCACCATGCGAATGACACGGATCCTGATGCTGGTTGCAGGGATCATGACGATCGGATGGGAGCTGCTGTCCGTTTTCAGCTACGCGGTCTTGCTGCAGGAATATCACCTTGGTCGCTGGGCGATCAAACTGGGCCAGCTTGGAATCGTGATCGTCATCGTAGTGCTGACGCTGGTTCCACCCACGGCGCGCTGGTTTGCAGCCAGGTTCACGCAGCGCAGGATATAGGCGTTCGAGGGTGGATGCGCGCCCTCGCCATGCCTGAGAAAGGGATGGTCCAGCCAGTCCCGCTAAGACGACTTTGACACCGATGCCCAAGGCCGATTCGTCAGCCTTGGGCATCTGTATGCGTGAAACTTCAGGTGGTGCCGACTTACTCAGCAGCCTCGGAACCACTGGAACGGCGGCGTACACGGCGGCGAGTGCCCTGAGTGCCCTCACCCTTGGCAGATCCAGAGTCACTCTTGCGGCGACGCACACGCGTACGTTGACGACGCGGTGTCTCCTCAGATCCACCGTCCTGCGACGCTGCGCCCTTACGGCGGCCAGAGGAGCGACGCCCACCACCTCGACGCCCGGATCCTCGACCCGAACCACGCCCTGATCCGCGTCTCGGACCGTGATGCCCGCGACCGGTTTCTCCCAGATCCTCCACCTTCTCGGCTTGCAGACCCGCGCGCGTGCGCTGTGAACGCGGCAAACGGTCGGTGACATCGGTCGGGATATCCAAATCCGTGTACAAGTGATCCGACGTGTGGTACGTCTCAAGGGGGTCTGGCACGCCCAGCCCCAACGCTTTCGAGATCAGTGACCAGCGCGGCACATCATCCCAGTCCACGAACGTGACAGCGGTGCCGGATGCGCCTGCACGGCCGGTGCGTCCAATGCGATGCAGGTAGATTTTCTCGTCTTCAGGGCACTGGTAGTTGACCACATGTGTCACGTCGTCAACGTCGATGCCGCGTGCCGCCACGTCGGTGGCCACCAGCACGTCGATCTTGCCGTTACGGAACGCCCGCATTGCCCGCTCGCGCGCACCCTGACCCAGGTCACCGTGCAGCGAACCAACAGCAAAACCGCGATGCGTCAGATCCTCGCCCAGGCGCGCTGCCGTCCTCTTGGTGCGGCAGAAAATAATGGTGCGGCCTCGCCCTCGTGCCTGCAGAATACGGCTGATGACTTCCACCTTGTTCATCGCGTGCACGCGGTAAATGACCTGCTTGACTGTGCGCACCGTGGCGCCCTGATCCTCCGGGTCCTGCGCGCGGATGTGGGTCGGCTGGGACATGAAGCGGCGAGCCAGCGCCACTACCGGGCCAGGCATCGTCGCTGAGAACAGCATCGTGTGGCGCGTAGCCGGAACGCGTGCCAGCAAAGTTTCCACATCGGGCAAAAAGCCCAGATCCAGCATCTCGTCGGCTTCGTCAAGGACCACTGTCTTCACGCCGTTGAGCTTGAGCACGCGCCGCTTGAGCAGGTCGATCAGACGACCAGGAGTTCCCACAACGACGTCAGTGCCGCGTTCCAGCGAATCGATCTGCGGCTCGAACGCTACGCCACCATGAATCTCCGTGATGCGCACACCCAGTTTCGATCCGGCGACGCGCAGATCAGCCGCCACCTGCTTGGACAGCTCGCGCGTGGGGAGCACAACCAGTGCCTGCGGGCAGTCGGGATTGAGCAGATCCGCATACGCTGGGCTCGAGGGCACCACCAGCTCCTGAAGCAGTGGGATCCCAAAACCCAGCGTCTTGCCGGTACCGGTTTTCGCCTGGCCGATGATGTCATGCCCGTCCAGCGCCACCGGCAAGGTGAGTGCCTGAATCGGGAACGGGTGGGTAATGGAACGCTCCTCCAACGCCTGCACGATCGGATCGCACACGCCGAAATCTGCGAATGAGCGTTCATCGAGGTGCGACGTGGAGCCGTCCTCGTCAGTGATGTCCGGGACTGCTTCGCCGGCGTGAGCGTCGAATGTTCCGTCGGCAATGTCACCCAGGCGCACCACCCCGGCTGAGTAGGTCACTGACGAGGGTGACTCGTCCTGAGGCTGCGCTTCGTTATCTGTCAAGGAATCAGTCACGATCCTGCTATCTCCATCTTCGGGACGTTGCCCGAGGTCAGGTGTGAATGCGATGCACTCACACACGAGGGGAAGCCGATCGCGCATTATCACTGGGCACATACACGCCTCATGTCGGGCGACGTTGAATGTGCACGGACGCGGCAAAGATTTCACCAAGGTGAAAGCTCCGCGGTTCAGTCGGTATCTGACGGTGTCGTGTTGAGTCAAAGCGACCGGTCAACCGTATGTTCGTCTCCATGATATCCGTGTCGGCCGTATGAATGTGCAGGCGGTGAGGGTTATCACGTCCCACGGCTGTGATCGCGCTAGGCTGGAGCCATGCAACGTGTCTACGAAACTCCTTCACACGCCACCAGTGAAGCGCTCGGTTTTTTCGCGTACGGCGCGCTGGCGGCCATGACCCGTCTGGCCAAGGACGGTGACCAGGCGCCCACCATCGACGCCCATATCGCTCACATGGAAATGGCGGATCGCGCGTTCCAGTTCTTCACACAGATGGGAGTCTGGGCGCGTCACCGCGGGCTGGATCTGGCCGAGCTTGCCGACGAGTATTCAGGCATGTTTGACGACATTGACATGCGCACCCGGCCCAGTCAGTGGTGGGAACGCTCCGTCAAAACGTACGTCACGCTGGGTATCCTGAGTGACCTGATGCGCGAAGTCGCCGTGTGCCACAAGCTGTTTGATGACGTGTCGGAGTCGTGGGATCTGGGTCAGGGCGCGTGGGTGGAAGAACACCTCGCGCCGCTGACTGCGCAGGACGGGCAGCTGGCCGCACGGTTGTCCTTGTGGGCCAGGCGCGTGGCGGGCGAGGTGCTCGGTCTGGCTCGCGCCACGCTGTTCACGCATCCGAATCTGGCGAAAGACGGCGACACGGCTGATGCCATTTCCGCCGAGGTCACCCGGCGTCACGGTGAGCGCATGGAGCGCATTAACCTCAAGCCCTGAGGTGGTTCATCTCTAGCTGACGGCGAAGCCCACTCGGCGAGGCTGTTCTGAGGCGATCGACACGTATGCCAGGGATGCTGCCGGTACGATGATGCGCTGTCCCCGCCGGTCAGACAGGTCGAGGGCGGTCGAGTCTGCGGCTGTCTGCTTGACGAGGGCGACCAGGTCTTCCTCGTCCATGTCCACGTCAAGTTGAAGTTCGCGGGCAGCGCCTTGCACTCCGATTGCTATTTTCATGTGAATCTCCCTTTCGAGCCGGCCATATCCTGATTCTCACCCTAGCAACGCTGCACCTCACGTACCGGATCGAACGCAAATGCACGTGCAGGATGTCACTATTGGGACATGGACATCACCACGACTCCGATTATCGCGCTTGAACAGCCAGTTCACGTTGCTGTTCCTCAGCTGGATCAGTATCAACGCGCAGTATGCGATGCGGTTGCCGCAGGGCAGCATGCTGTGGTGCGCTCCATGCCTGGATCGGGGCGGACGACGTGCGCACTGGCTGTTGTCCAACAGGCTGTGAACAGGTCAGACAACGTGATGATGCTCGTGCCGGATCGCAACCGGGCGGACTGGCTTCAACCCCGTGTGGAAGCGCTCGCACCGCACACTGTTCGCCCCGTGCGAACGCCGGCCGGCTGCGCCTATCAGGTTGTCTCCACGTGGCGCACCGTGCGCGCGGATCCACTCGGTCCCGTTCAACTGGTCACCGGAGCGGCAGAAGATCAACTCATAGCGGACCTGATGACGCGTCCCGGCATTAACTGGCCGGAATTCTTGCCTGAACAGATGCGTGACATGGCGGCCTTCCGCATGGAAGTACGCAACCTTTTCGCTCGCGCCGGTGAAGCAGGTATCAGCGGTGAGGAACTGGAACGAATTGGACGTGAGCGCGGTGCAGACGAGTGGGTGGCGTGCGGGCAGCTTCTGCAGGTGTACGAGGGGGGCCCCGACTTCGCTGTGGAAACGCGCGGCACAATGCTGGCTGACATGTCGCGCATACAGCGTGTGGCGGCTCAGGTGATCGATGGGTGGGATCGTGATGCCGCGCGCGTGGGGGTGAGTACAGATGCGCCCATACCTGATGTGATCGTGGTGGATGATCTGCAGGACTGCACCCCCTCGACTGTTGAACTGCTCAGCGCGTGTGCACGCAGTGGCACCAGGATCGTGGCATTTGCCGCTCCCGATGTTGCTGTGGCGTCTTACCGAGGGGGCGAACCCCATCTGGACGCGCGCTTGGCGCGCCGCCTGGGCGTTCCCCTGATGCAGCTGGGTGCCAACCGGCGCGGCACACCTGTACTGCGCCACATGGTCTACGACGCAGTTGAACGAATCGGCGTGCAGGCCTCGGCTGCGCACCGATTGACAGAAGCTCAGGCATTGGGTGTATCGGATGGGCAGGCAGACGATACGCCGGCGACAGATGATGTGCATCTGCACGTCGTTGCAACTGATGCTCAGATGGGAGCGCAGTGCGCGCGGGCCGTGCGCCATGCTTTTCTGCATGAGGGGGTGGACTGGGCGGACCAGGTCATCATTGCGCGCTCCAGCAGCATCGTTGAACAGGTCCGGCGCCAGCTGATGCAAGGCTCGGTCCCCGTTGCCGGTGGCCAGCGTGTCTTCACATTTTCCGCAGAGCCAGCAACCCGGATTCTGCTTGAGCTGATCTGTGCCGAGGCGGAGGATGCGGAGGCCTTGCTGACACACCTGTTTGACTCGCCCTACATCCAGGTCGATCCTCTTGACGTGTCGCTAGTTCTGCGAGCGCTGAACCGGCAGCGCCGGGACGAAGGTGCAGGCAGTGCAGATGATGGCGACGACACTGATGTCCGCGTCCAGGAGGTGAGCATCGCTGAGCTCATCACCTCGCCGCAGATCCTCGACACGCTTAAGAATGACGACGAAGCAGCGCAGGAGGCCGTGTCGCGCATCAGGGGTGAACTGCTCACAGCTCACCTGATGTGGAAAGCGGCCCAAGATGCCGCACAACTGACACCCGGCGTGGCACTGTGGCGCCTGTGGAACAGCAGCAGCGAACTGGGTGAGGAGCACTCAGTGGCGACCCGATGGCGCAATGGCGCCATTGCTGGAGGCACGGATGCTGCATGGTACGACGATCAGCTCGACGCGGTCCTGGCACTGTTCAAAGTTGCCGATGTCTACGAGCAGCGTGAGCCAGGCGCACGGGCAGGAGCTTTCGCGCAGCAGCTGCTCGGTGATGACGTACCAACCGATACGATCGCGCAGGCAGGGATTCGTCCTCGAGGAATCGAAGTACTGACACCGGCAGCCGCGATGGGGCGCGAATGGAAGCTCGTGCACATCGTGGGCGTGCAGGACGGTCAGTGGCCCAACATGACGGTGCGTGACCGAGTGCTGCGTTCCGACCTGATCGGGCAGGCTGACCCTGATCCCTCCACGCGGTTGGCGCGCCACCAGATCATGGAAGATGAACGCCGTCTGTTCGCCGCCGCTTTGTCCAGAGCTACGCGAGGCGTGCAGGTTTATGCTGTGCTGAATGAGGACGAAGCTCCCTCGTCGTTCGTGGACCTGATTGCTCGATACAGTCACGCACCGCGCACCGAAGATGGAGACTTGATTGTTGAACGCGTACCTGCGCCCCTGAACATGGCTGGTCACGTCGCGCACCTGCGCCATCTTGCAGCTCAGGGTGGAAAAGAGAGCGAACAGGCCATCGAACTGCTTGCGGTGCTAGCACGCAGCGGCATCAGCTATGCGAACCCGCGCTACTGGATGGGGACAGGCGGGGTGACGACCTCTGAGGTTACCGGCTCGAAAACGGTGCGCCTGTCACCCTCGAAAATCCAGGACATCCGCGATTGCCCGCTCAAATGGTTCTTCACGTCGATCGGCGCTGACCAGGCGCCGGGTGCCGCCCAGGAATTGGGCTCCCTCATCCATGCCATTGCTCAGCGTCACCCGCATGGACCACTCGATGTCATGATGAGCGAGTTGCGCGCCGCATATGACCTGCTGGACTTCGATGCGAACACACTGGCAGGACGCCAGCAGATCGCGCAGGCTGAGCACATCATCGAGAACCTTGCCGCGTATATGGAGGGAGTGCCCGGTCCGGTAGAGGTCGAACAATCCATTCACGCCACCATCGGTGATGTCATCGTGAGCGGGCGCATCGACCGGATTGAGCATGTGGACGGGAAGGTACGCGTGGCGGACCTGAAAACAGGCAAGAGCGCCGTATCAAAAACCGCGGCTCAGGAACATCCTCAGCTCGCGTCCTACCAGGTGGCATTGACAGCCGCAGGATATGAAATGACTGGAGCGCGCCTGGTGTACCTCGGAACGAAAAACGTCGCGACGCGCGAACAGTCAGCAATGGACTCCGAACAGTTCACTCAATGGTGCGACCAGATGAAGCAGTGGGGACAGATGGCGCGCGGCCCGCACTATCCGGCAACACCGTCAGAAGATGCATGCCGCTTTTGCCGTTTCGCTCAGAGTTGCCCTGCCAAAGATGAAGGACGGAGGACACTTCCATGACTACGCAGACGCTGACCCATCCTGAGATGACAGCCCGGCGCATCGCGGAACTGACAGGCCTGCCAGTTCCCACCGCCGAACAACAACGCGTCATTGAAGCTGACATGGAGCCGCTCCTCGTTGTTGCCGGCGCTGGGTCAGGCAAGACCGAGACCATGTCGATGCGAGTGCTGCACATGGTCGCCGCGCGAGGACTATCCCCCGACCAGATCCTCGGATTGACCTTCTCACGCAAAGCAGCCGCTGAACTCGGTCAGCGGCTTCGAGCGCGCCTGAGCACACTGAGCCAGCACTGCGACGGCATCATCACCACTGAGGATCCGGTATGTATGACATACCACTCCTTCGCACAGCAAATCGTCCACGACCACGGGATGCGTCTGGGTATCGACCCGAACCAGCGTCTGATCGGACAGGCAGGCGCAGTCCAGATGATGACCGACATCGTTGAGATGTGGCCACACGATCTGGGAAGCGACAAGAGCGTATCCAGCCTTGTGGACAGCGCACTGGGTCTTGCCGGCCAAATCGCTGAACACGCAATGAGCATTGATGAGATGCGCGTATTCCTCGACGAATTCGGAACGGCGCTGCGGGAAATTGGCAAGCCGACCGGCGTACTCAAGAGCATGGTGGACACCAACGACCTGCGGCTGCGCCTCCTTGACCTGATCGACGCCTTCTCTGAACGCAAACGCAGTGAACGAGTCGTCGACTTTTCCGACCTGCTGATCTTGGCCAACCGGCTCGCCCACAGCGCGCCCGCTGTGCGCGACCAATTGAGAGCCGACTATCACGCCGTGTTTCTGGACGAATTTCAGGACACCTCCGTCATCCAGATGAAGTTTCTGGCGGCACTGTTCCACGATCACCCAGTGACAGCGGTAGGGGATCCCAACCAGTCCATCTACTCGTGGCGTGGTGCCTCAGCCGGATCGCTGAAATCATTCCTGGACCGCTTCTGTTCGGATACGCCTCACGTCGAGCAAACACAGTACCTCTCGACAGCGTTCCGAAACGACCGCATGATTCTCGATGTCGCCAACCACGTGTCCAGGCCGCTGCGTGAGGATTCCGACATACCGCAGCTCAAAACGCTCGAACAAACACTGACTGCTGACTTGGAGCGCGCGCGACGCGAAGCGGCTCCCGTTGCTGAACAGCAGCGCCTCGAACAGGCGGTTCAGGCTGCGCGCGAGCGCGCCCATGACGGAGTTGTGGACGTCGCCTTCGAGACCAGCACCCAAGACCAGGCCGAAACAGCGGCCCGCTTCCTCGTGAAGCACCGCCAGCGCCGAGGCTCCAGATGGTCAAGCGCGGCGGTGCTGTGCAGGCGAACCTCCGATTTTATTGCAGTGGAAAAAACACTTCGAGCACATGACATTCCTACCCAGGTAATTGGTTTAGGAGGACTGCTTCAACAACCTGCGGTCGCAGATGTGCGGGCAGCATTGCGATTGAGTGTTGACGTGAGCGATTCGCCTGCAGCACTGCGGCTGGTGACGAACCTCGACCTGGGAGCCTCGGATCTGCAGGTGCTCGGCAAGTGGGCCAGGGCACGAAATACGCGTACGCCGGGAGACCATCCCCTGACCTACCTTCTCGACGCTCTCGATACGCCTCCGCCCGTGCACTGGCGCGGCGATGATGCTTCTCCTGCGATCTCTGCAGCAGCAGTGGCGCGCGTCGAGGTCCTGTCCAGCAAACTGCGTGCCATCCGTGAATGGTCCGGGCATCCGGTGACAGATCAGGTGGAACGTGCCATCTCGATACTGGGAGTGGCAACCGATGCTATTGCCGACCCCATGCCCAACGACGGACGCGAAGCGCTGGATACGTTCGTGGATGTGGCCCGAAACTTTGAGAAAGATGCCCCTGATCCGTCGATGCGCGCATTCCTTGCGTGGCTGGATGTGGCCGAACAGGAAGAACGTGGCCTTGCCGGGCCGCACACCGACCCGGATCCCGATGCGGTGCAGATTCTCACCATCCACGGGGCGAAAGGTCTGGAATGGGACAGTGTGGTTGTCTACGGACTGGGGGATGGGATTTTCCCTTCTCACCGCTCGAACTCAGTGACGTGGCGCGATGACCCGCCCGGAGCGAGCGGATGGTTGGAGCGAAGCAGCGAGATTCCCTACCCGTTGCGAGGCGATGCCGACTACCTACCGGCCTTGACGATCGGTGAAGGGGAGGGGCGAACACCTCAGTCAGCGTTCAACAACTGGATTTCGCAGACCTATCGGCCTGAAATGGGCTGCCAGACGGAGCGCGAAGAGCGCCGTCTCGCATACGTCGCATTGACCAGGGCACGCCATCACATGCTGCTGACCGGTGCATGGGTGGCATCGTCAGCGAAATTGCACTTTCCCTCGCGCTATCTGATGGAACCACTTGAAGCTGGGCTGACGGCTGCTGACCCTGAACGTGCGATCGCGCCTCAACCTGAACCTGAAGAAGTCGCACAGCTCCTGGCCGCGCAAGACTCACCGCTCTTTCCGGCACCTCCTGACGTATCGCGCCAACGCATGACGCAGGTGGCTCACGCAGTGCAGGATGCGATGACACGGCATAGCGGTGAGGCGACCGATGGTGACACGCATCTGGCGCGCACCCCGCACCCGCTGGCCGCCGATACGCGCGTCCTTCTCGACGAGCATCTGCTGCGCAAACACGACGATGCGCTTGTTGTGCCACTGAGCCGCATTCCGGCAACCTCGGTGACACGACTGCTGAGCAGTCCAGATGAGTATGCGCGCGACTTGCGTCGGCCCATACCGCGCGAACCCAGCGACGCCGCGACCCTGGGGACACTGTTCCACTCATGGGTCGAACGCCAGCTGCGCATGGTCTCAGGTGAACTGTGGGATGAGCACATTCCCGGCGAAGAGACGCTTAGCTCGGCGCAACACAGGCGCTTTGACGCAATGAAAGGCATTTTCAACACCCTCCCCATTGTCAATACAGGAAAGCCGATCGCGGTAGAAGAACCCTTTTCGGTGCGGATCGGCTCCTTGAGTATTCCCGGCCGCTTCGACGCTGTGTTCGAAGATGCCGACGGCCGGACAGTGATCATCGACTGGAAAACAGGTCGCGCCCCGACGCGCAATCCAAGCGGAGCGCTCACCGCGCAGGCGCATCTGACTCAGTTGCGCCTCTACACCGCCGCATGGGCGCAGCGAAGCGGAACAGACCCGGACGACATTCATGCCCGCATCGTCTACCTGGGTGGTAATCCTTCCGTTCCAGCAGATCAGCGCATGTATTCCAGGGAAGCTCTGGACGCAATCGTGCGCGAATATGACTCACCGATCAACGACCTGGAAACCGCGTTGCAGGCAGTGTTCACGCAGTCGCCAGCATAGAGCGCGCCTGCGCGTCGCTTCAGGAAAACTGTGGGGGAGTGCGAGTCGGATCACCATCGGCATGCCGGTCAATGACGGACTCCACCTCGTCCATCGACACCGGCTCCGTCACGTTCTCAGGCGAAGCAGTCCAGGTTGGCGCGGCGGGCTCTGCGGCAGGCTCAGGTTCATCCGCGGGGGCATTCTCATCCTTGGGTTCAGGCGCGAGCTCATGCTCCGTCAGCAGGTTATCGCCCACGTCGAGCGACACATCCGTCAACATCTGCGACGCGTCGCGAACGATCTCCTTGTCCTCGGCATGAAGCCCGTGAGACAGCCAGCGCACGATTGCCAATTCAGACAGCAACTGAGCGCGCGTCACCAGGTGCAAGTCCGTCGCCATCCTCGTCATCGAATACGACGACTGGAACGTTTCAAGGAAACCATCAGACGCCTGAGACAAAATCCACGCCACGTCGATCGCCGGATCACCCACGTGCGCAGAGGAAAAACCACTGATGGACAGCACGATCCCATCTGCGACCTTCACCGACTGCACATGCAGATCGCCGTGAACAGGGCACGGGCGGAAACGCCACAAAGCGTCATCATCTAAGGCAGCTCGCCAGCGGCGCACAAGATTCGCAGGAACCGTCACAGCTGCCAATACTTCCTGGAGGACAGCACGGTGGCGGTCACGGCACTCAGAGGCCGAATACTGCGGAACATTCACATCCGAATACGTTGAGACAGGCAGGTTATGCAAGCTGGCGATTGATCGGGCCAGCGAGGCCGGCAAAATACCCGACTGATCGAAGTCCTCATCACCCATGAAACGGCCCGCAAGATCCTGATGCACCATCACCGACACGCCCTCGCGGGTGCGGGCAATACCAGCAGGACGCGGCACATCAAAACCGACCTCACCCGCATCGTGAGCAGACGCCAGACGGGCAAGGACCGCCCACTGTGCCCTCAAATCCACACCGCCCACATCTTCATGCGGACACACCACGGTCCAGCGGTTCCCCTGATCATCGACAATGCCGGTCATGGAGACAACCTCGTCACTGAATTGAGGCTCACGTAAAGCCGCAACAGAAAGGCCGGGTACCGCCGCGGTCGCCAACGCAGCCAATTCAAGAGGTGTTCGTGGTGTACTCACCCTCTTACGGTACATGGCCTGTCCACACTTCGAGCCGCTTCATTAATGGTGTTTCACGCCCCGTTTGGGAAAAACTGCAGGTCACTGGCGCACCGAACGCTCACCGGTACCCAAACCCCCACCCGAAGTTATCCACAGTTCAGTAGAAAGGGTTCCCATCAGGATGCTACTTTGCTACGTTCGGTGACAGTAATCACAAGGACAGCCCACTGCAACGCGAAAGGAACGGCACGATGGCGAGCACGCCCGATACAGCCACACAGCTGCGCAGCGCACTCGCATCCCGCGGCATCGACCCTTTCGCGCACACCCAACGCGCCCGGCAGCTGGCCGAGGAAACCGTCACGCAGATGCTCGGGCCGCTCACCCCCGACGAAATCCACGAGCACACAGAAAACCTGCTGGCCGAGGTTATCGGCTTTGGCCCCCTCCAGCGGTATCTGGACGATCCAGAGGTTGAAGAAGTGTGGATCAACGACCCCTCGCGCATCTTCATCGCGCGAAACGGCCAACCCGAGCTGACCACATTGATCCTGTCCGACCAGCAGGTGCGAGACCTCGTGGAACGAATGCTGCACCATTCGGGCCGGCGCCTTGACCTGTCAGCACCCTTCGTGGATGCAATGCTGGCCGGCGGGGAACGCCTGCACGTCGTGATCCCTCCCGTGACCGGCCAGCACTGGTCAGTCAACATTCGCAAACACATTCAACGTGCCCGCTCGCTGCGCGACCTCGTCAATGTGGCCATGCTGCCCGAGTATGTTGCTGAATTCCTTTCCGCCGCCGTGGACAGTGGCTTATCCATCGTCGTGTCGGGCGCCACCCAGGCAGGAAAGACAACACTCCTGCGCGCACTATGCGGAGAAATCCCGGGCGCGCGCCGCGTCATCAGTTGTGAAGAAGTTTTCGAACTCGCATTGCCGGCTCGCGACTGCATTGCGATGCAGACACGCCCCAGCTCGATGGAAGGCACAGGCGAAATCACGCTGCGTGACCTGGTGCGTGAATCACTGCGAATGCGCCCCGAAACGCTCATCGTCGGAGAGGTGCGCGGTCCAGAAGCGCTCGACCTGCTGCTCGCACTCAACGCGGGTGTTCCAGGAATGGCGACCGTGCATGCCAACTCGGCGCGCGAAGCACTGTCGAAACTGTCCATGCTCCCCTTGCTCGCCGGCGAAAACGTCACCCCTCAGTTCGTTGTCCCCACGCTTGCGCACAGCGTTGACATCGTGTGCCACGTTGAACGCAACCACGACGGCACACGCGTTGTGTCCGAGGTGCTCGCCGTGCCCGGCCGGGTCGAGGAGATGCGCATCGAATCAGCAGATCTGTGGCGCTATGACGGTGCCACGTGGGTGCGAGGCCGAGGCGCACTTGACGCGCATGAACGCTTCGCTCTGGCCCACCATGATCTGAGTGCCCTGCTGACGGGTGGGCCGTCATGAGCGCCACACTGATCGGAATCGTCCTGGGGATCGGTGTGAACTGCATCCTCCTAGCCTTCGTCGGCACACCTCAATTGCCGAGGTGGTCACCGAACTGGTGGCAGGCGTGGAACGACACCCTGATCAGGTCCGGAATTTCCTCCCTGACCCGCAGCACGCACGTCCTGGTCACGCTGGCGATCATGAGTGGTGTCTTCCTGGGCGTGCTGGCCTACACACGCACATGGACCGTGGCCATCGTGGTCGCACTGATGATCGCACCCGTTCCCACCATGGTGATCGTGGGTCGCGCTGCGCGCGTGACCAGGCAGACTCGAGCGGCGTGGCCCGATGTGGTGGATCAACTGGTGGCAGGTATCCGATCGGGTGCTTCCCTGCCCGAACTGCTCATCGACTGCGGTGAGCGCGGACCGCGAATCTTGCGTCCCTATTTCCTCACGTTCAGTACGGAGTACCGCGCTGACGGCAGATTCGACCATGCGCTGACGGGACTGAAAAACCGGCTCGCCGACCCGGTGGCAGACCGCATTATCGAAGCGTTACGCCTGGCACGCGATGTCGGCGGATCAGACCTGGCGGTCCTGCTGCGAGACCTGGGAGTCATGCTGCGTGAAGATGCACGCATCCGCGGAGAACTCGAAGCGCGCCAGTCATGGACAGTTAACGCAGCCAGGCTGGGAGTGGCAGCCCCGTGGATCGTGCTGGTGTTGATCTCCGCACAGGCCCAGGCCGCCAGCGCGTTTTCCACTCCACAAGGCGTGGTGATCCTCAGTGTGGGGGCACTGGTCTCGGTCGTCGCGTACTTCGTAATGAAGCAGATCGGCAAACTGGAAACGGAACGGCGGACCCTGCGATGAATGGGATGACGTGGGCGGCTGTCGCGATAGGGATGACTCTGGGTATTGGAATATGGCAGCTGGCGATTGCCATCCGTGCCCGCAACAATCTGCTCGCCATGCGCGTGTGGAGCCAGCGCTCGGACACCACGTGGCCTTCCGATATGCCGGGCAGTCGGGTACGTTCACTGGCGGCGCAGTGGCTCGCACGCGTAATGGACGCAATTGGCTCCACATCCACCAGCGTTGTTCGCCGCCTGGAACTGCTCGGCTCGGGCAGGGAGCTCGCCACTTTTCGCCTGCACCAGTTCATTGCGGCAACCTGCTTGATGCTCCTGGCCGCAGTTGCGATCATCCCGCTGATTCACCGCACCCCCGCAGGAATCATGTCACTCATATGTGCTCTGGCGGTGGGTGCATTGACGGGGGCCGCACTGTGGGACCAGCTCCTGAGTGTGCAGGCCAGGCGTCGACAGCGTCAACTGGACAGTAGTGTCCCTGACGCCTCTGAGCTGCTCGCACTGGCAATCGGTGCCGGTGAATCGGTGCCGGCAGCCTTGTCGCGTGTGGCGGGAATCTCCCAGTCACACTTGGCCCGCGAACTGAACCACACGGTCACTCAGATACGGATGGGCCGTGCCACCACGCGGGCACTGACCGACCTTGCCGCCCGCAATGATTCACCCAACTTGTCACGACTGTGTCAGACCCTTGTTACCGCCATCGAACGCGGAGCGCCACTGGCTCAGACCCTGCACGACCAGGCGCGCGACATTCGTGAAGTAACTCGGCAACGACTCATGGAACAAGGTGGCAGGAAAGAGATCGCCATGCTGTTCCCGATCGTCTTCCTGATCCTGCCCATCACTGTCCTGTTCGCACTGTACCCCGGGCTGCTTGCCCTCCAGATCGGACCGTGACATGCATATCCCAATACCACACCACCACCGCACCGACAGAAAAGAGAGAAACCCGATGCACACCTTCTTCCTATGGATCGCAACACTGACAGACAGGTTCATCCACCTGCCGACACAGCCTGACGAGGGAGAGCGCGGCGACGTACCCGGATGGGTCCTCATCACGCTCATGACCGTCGCCCTCGTCATCGGAATATGGGCGATCGCCGGTCCGCAACTGCAAAACATGCTGGAACAGGCATTGTCTTCCGTCAACTTCGGGTAAGGCCACCATGACAACGCAGGAGCGGACGCATTGGAGCGAAGAAGGCTCAGAGGTGGTTGCACACGCCATGATGCAGGCACTGGTCGTCATCGTCTTCCTGATCATCCTGCAAACCGCGTTCGCCCTGCACACTCGTAACCTGGCGATCTCTGCCGCCAGTGAGGGAGCACGCCGAGGAGCCCTGGTCGGCGCGGTCGACGCAGATGCCATCCAGCGAACCGGCGACCTACTCGATGATTCTTTGGGGCAGGGACGTCCCCGTGACATTTCGACATCCCACCACCAGTGGCAGGGGCAGGACGCCCTCGTCGTGACAGTACGTACAACGATGCCTGTGTTCCTCACGTGGGGCCCACCCAACTGGCTCACCGTGCACGGACGCTCACTGGTGGAAGACGGTGAGCCGACCGCCCAGGCAGAAGGAACCGAACCGTGAGGGACACCAGGGCCGCGCGAGACATACGTGAAGACGGGAACGCCATCGTCGAATTCATCATGATGATGGTCGTGCTGGTCATCCCCGCGCTGTACATCGTTGTCACCCTTGCATCAGTGCAGGCGGCGGCGTTCGCAAGTGAATCATCCTCCCGTGAAGCCGCACGGCTTCTGTCGGCGGATCCGCAGCGCACTGAATTTGCATCACAGCAGGCGCACGTCATCTTCGCAGATTTTGGGCTGCCCGCTCCAGAATCAGTCACGACGCGCTGCGACCCGTCATGTTCCACCAGCGGCGCCCTTCTGACGGTCACGGTCTCCACAACTGTTCCGCTGCCCTTGATCCCATCGTGGATCGGCGCTCGCGGAGTTTTCCCCGTCTCCTCGACGACGCAGGCAGTCATCGAGGGGGTGCGCATTGAATAAGACTCGATACAGGAGCGCCGCGCATCAGCCGCACAGCGAGGACGGCCGGATCACTGTCTTGCTCATCGGGCTGGTCACAGTGGCGTTGCTGGCCGTAGCAGTCGGCGTGATCATCACGTCCGTTCACCTTCAACAACGTGCGCTCCTGAGCTGCGCTGATCGAATCTCTGCAGCAGGCGCAGCAGTACTGTCTGCGGAGAACTACTACGGTGAAGGTGGCGCCGAATTCGCAGTACCATCTGAAAGCGGGGCGAGGCAGGAAGCCTTCAGAACCCTGGAGCGCCTGTCAACGACCACGTGCGCAGTGGGGCAGGGCGTGGGCATAACGGACCTGAGGGTCGGAGAAAACGTCATTCAGGTCACCGTGCGCACACATGCCACATTGCCGTTGCTGCCGCCCGTCCTGCAAGGCGTTGCCGCGCCCGCCATGACGCAGTCCTCATCGGCGCGCACGGTCTGAACATACAGGCGCCGCAGCAGTGTGAGATCCGCTGCGGCGCCTGTCAGATTACTCGTGATGAGTCAATCAGATGACACCCATCGCCAGCATGGCGTCAGCCACCTTCAGGTAGCCAGCCAGGTTCGCGCCAGTCTGGTAGTCAGCTTCCGCGCCGTACTCATTGGCAGCACTCAAGCAGTTGTCATGAATGGTCGCCATGATCTCGTGGAGACGGTTGTCGGCATGCTCAAAGGTCCATGGATGACGAGCAGCGTTCTGCTCCATCTCCAGAGCTGAGGTCGCCACGCCACCAGCGTTCGATGCCTTTCCAGGAGCAAACAGGACACGGTTATCGTGGAACAGGTCGGTCGCCTCCGGAGTGGTCGGCATGTTCGCACCCTCAGCAACAAGATGCACACCGTTGTCAATGAGCTGGCGTGCGTTCGCCTCGTCCAGTTCATTTTGCGTCGCGCACGGAAGTGCCACATCACAGGCAACCTCCCACGGCTTTGCACCTTCAACGAACTTTGCGGAAGGACGCCGATCGGCGTACTCCTTGATGCGGCCGCGCTCGACCTCTTTGATCTGTTGGAGCAGTTCGAAGTCGATGCCGTCCTCGTCCAGCACGTAACCGGACGAATCGGAAGCGGTTACCACGTGAGCGCCGAGCTGTTGTGCCTTCTGGATGGCGTACAGTGCGACGTTTCCGGAACCGGACACAGTCACGCACTTGGAGTCGAGGGATTCGCCCTGCGCCTTGAGCATCTCGTCGGTGAAGTACACCAGGCCGTAACCCGTTGCCTCGGTGCGCACCTCGGAGCCTCCCCAGGTGATGCCCTTGCCGGTCAGCACACCCGCGTCGTAACGGTTCGTGATGCGCTTGTACTGTCCGAACAGGTAGCCGATTTCGCGCCCGCCCACACCGATGTCGCCCGCGGGGACGTCGGTGTTTTCACCGATGTGGCGGTACAGCTCAGTCATGAAGGACTGGCAGAAACGCATGATCTCGCCGTCTGACTTGCCCTTGGGGTCGAAGTCGGAACCGCCCTTGCCGCCGCCGATTCCCAGGCCGGTCAGGGAGTTCTTGAAGATCTGTTCGAAGCCGAGGAACTTGATGATCGACAGGTTGACGGAGGGGTGGAAACGCAGGCCACCCTTGTAGGGGCCAAGCGCCGAGTTGAACTCAACGCGGTAGCCGCGATTGACGCGCACGTTGTTGTCATCATCTACCCACGGAACGCGGAACATGATCTGGCGTTCAGGTTCGCACAGGCGCGTGATGATGGAGTAACGGTCATCGTCAGGACGGCTGCCTTCGAGGCGTCCCAGTGACAGGAACACTTCGTAGACGGCTTGCAGGAACTCCGGTTCTGACGGGTTGCGCTCCTGGAGCGCGTGGAACTGTGACTGCAGGGAATCGCTTAAGCGAGAAAGATCTAAATCGGTCATGGAAAAATTGTGGCAGACGCGGAAGACTTTGCCGACTACCTTTCCATTATTTGGTTATTTTTACTTCAAGGTATTCCCATATCGGTGCCGAGGGTGCACAATAAGGACGTCTTTTACCCCTGAGGTGCCGTGCGTGTGGGTAGGGGTTTTCTTATGCGATGAACGAGGGAGTCGCGCGCCAACATGCGGTTTTCCAGTCGCCATTGAAAAATCGAGCGGCCTCCTGCCACGCGCCGCAAAGTAAAGAAGTGGTCAAATAAACGTTAGTGTGACATGAAACGTTGAGGCATCGCACGGTCGGCCGCTTATTGGCGGTGGGTCAGATGTATAACAGCAGGGGAGTCCTGATCGCTGCCCTCGATCGTTTACAGTGGGAGGGTGACCATCGAGTTTTCTGAAGAAATACCAGCACTGCGCACCACTATGGAGAATATTCTGGCTGTCTCCCAGCCGGATAAGCTGCGATCCACGATTGCTGACTTGTCCAGGCAGGCGGCCGCACCTGACCTGTGGGATGACGTGGAACATGCGCAGGAAGTGACCACTGCACTGTCGCATGCGCAAAATGAACTCGAACGCCTCACCACCATGGAAGAGCGTATTGACGACCTCGAAGCGATGGTGGAGCTGGCAGGTGAAGATTCCGATGAGTCGGGCGATCTGCTGGATGAAGCGGAAAATGATCTGCAGGCAATCCGTGATGACCTGTCATCGTTGGAAATCCGCACATTGCTGGATGGTGAATACGACGAGCGCAACGCCGTGGTCACCATTCGTTCAGGTGCCGGCGGTGTGGATGCCGCCGACTTTGCCGAAATCCTCATGCGGATGTACCTGCGCTGGGCGGAGCGCCACGGCTATCCCACTAAAGTGATGGATACCTCGTACGCGGAAGAAGCCGGAATTAAGTCCGCTACCTTCGAGGTGCAGGCACCCTACGCGTATGGCACCTTGTCAGTGGAGGCCGGTACGCACCGTCTCGTGCGCATCAGCCCGTTCGACAATCAGGGCCGACGCCAGACATCTTTTGCCGCCGTCGAGGTGATCCCGCTGATTGAGTCAACGGACCACATTGATATTCCTGAGTCGGATCTGAAAGTTGACGTCTTCCGCTCGTCGGGGCCTGGTGGCCAGTCCGTGAACACGACGGATTCGGCTGTCCGTATGACCCACGTGCCGACCGGCATTGTTGTGTCGATGCAGGATGAGAAGTCTCAGATCCAGAACCGCGCGGCAGCCCTGCGTGTGTTGCAGTCACGTCTGCTGGTGTTGCGTCACGAGGAAGAGCAGGCCAAGAAGAAGGAACTGGCTGGCGACGTGAAAGCCTCGTGGGGTGACCAGATGCGCTCCTATGTCCTGCAGCCCTATCAGATGGTCAAGGATCTGCGCACCGAGTTCGAATCAGGGAACCCGCAGGACGTGTTCGACGGCGGTATTGACGATTTCATTAACGCAGGGATCCGCTGGCGCAAGAACCAGCAGAACGAAGCTGAATCGGCCTGATGCGAGGTGGTGACGCGCGCAGAATGCGCGCGTCCGCGTGTCGCACGCCGGCCATGAGGGCGAATGCCCATAGTCTGACAATGATCTGTTGTCTGATGAAAACGGCGTTCTGTTCATGATTCGATTTGACCACGTCACCATGGTGTACAAGCCGGGTGCGCGCCCCGCCCTCGACGATGTGTCCCTTGAGGTTGAGCGCGAAGAATTTGTCTTCCTGGTGGGCAAATCAGGTTCCGGCAAATCGACGTTCCTGCAGCTGGTGATGCGAGAAAATATCGCCACTTCGGGGCATGTGTGGGTTTTGGGGCACGATGTTGGTGAACTGACACGCTGGGCCGTGCCGAAACTGCGCCGCCAGATTGGAACGGTCTTCCAGGACTTCCGGCTGCTCGAATCCAAGACCGTGTATGAGAACGTCGCCCTGGCCATGCAGGTCATCGGAAAACCCAAGCACGCGATCCAGACGGCTGTACCGGACGTGCTGGAACTGGTGGGACTGTCCGGTAAGGAAAAACGCCTGCCTCACGAACTGTCCGGCGGTGAGGAACAGCGCGTGGCGATCGCGCGCGCAATGGTGAATCGGCCGTCCCTGTTGCTGGCTGACGAGCCGACCGGCAACCTTGACCCGGATACGTCGCTGGGCATCATGCGCCTGCTTGACCGCATTAACCGCAACGGCACCACTGTTGTGATGGCCACGCACGACGCCGACATCGTCAACCAGATGCGTAAACGCGTCATCGAGCTTCAGGACGGCACAGTGGTGCGCGATCAGTCCCGTGGTGTCTACGGAGCAGCAAGGTGATCGAGGGATGAAACTACGCTTTATCTTTTCCGAGGTCGGCAAAGGCCTGACCCGTAATCGCGCGATGTCGGTGGCCGTCATCATCGTCACCTTCGTGTCACTGCTGTTCGTCGGCGTGGCCGGCCTGGCGCAGATGCAGGTCAACCGCATGAAGTCCGACTGGTACGACAAGATCGAAGTGTCGATCTACATGTGCGCACAGGGCGATGAGATCCCCTCGTGTAACGCCGAGGAAGCCACCGGCGACCAGATTGACGCGGTGCGTACCAAGCTGACGTCCGGTGAGCTGGCCCCACTGATCAAGGACGTGTACGAAGAATCGAAGGAAGAAGCGTTCGAGAACTTCCAGAAAATCATGGGGGAGAACCCGATTACGCAGTGGACCACGGTGGACATGATGCCGATTTCGTTCCGCGTGCGCCTGGTTGACCCTCAGCAGTATTCGATCATCAAGGAAGAATTCTCCGGCACTCCCGGCGTGGCGCAGGTCAAGGATCAGCGCGAAATTGTGGAGCCGCTCTTCTCCGTGATCGACAAAGCCAAGCTGATGTCACTGGGGCTGGCCGGCGTCATGATTGTGGCGGCCATCTTGCTGATCACAACGACGATCCGCCTGTCCGCGATGAGCAGGGAACGTGAGACGTCGATTATGCGACTTGTCGGTGCGTCCTCGCTGTTCATTCAGGCTCCCTTCATGATCGAGGGTGCTCTGGCCGCTCTGACTGGCGCGCTGCTCGCTGTTGGGTCGCTCTTCCTGGGTGTGAAGTTCGTGATCGGCGGGTGGATCGCTCCGGCGTTCAAGTGGACAAGCTTTGTCGGCATGCGCGAAGTGTGGATTATGACTCCGGTGCTGGTTGTGGCAGCGCTGCTGCTGGCGGTAGTCGCGTCGGCGTTCTCGCTGGCAAAGTATACGAAGGTTTAAAGCGAGGGTGCGATGAGTCAGGTTCGTCAGGTTCGAGGGCGCCGCCGCCGTGCCGCCCTCGCTGTGGGAACAACGGTTGCGTTTATCAGTGCTCTAGGCATCGCCGGCCGCGCTGATGGCGACGCGTTGGCAGCCCCAGCGCAGGCCGCGCCATCACCTGCAGTGCTGATGCCCGCAGCTGACGGTGATGATGATCGCGACTCGGTGGCTCGCAAGCAGGCGGACTCGGCTCAGCATATTGATGAGCTGACCAGTCAGCTTGAGGGAATTGATTCGTCACTGGCGCAGGTGTATGTGGATCTGGAACGTCTCAACGGTCAGATCCCGGGGGCTGAAGCTCAGTTGAAGTCAGCGCAGCAGGCGTTCGAGGCGGCTGACCGCCAGCACCAGTTGGCGCTTGACCAGCTCGACAGTGCTGAAGCTGAGCAGAGCCGTATCGCTCGGGAAATTGATGAAGCTGAAAAGCAGCAAGACGAAGCCAACCAGGCGATCGGTGCCCTCGCCCGTGAAATGTATCGCGGCGACATGTCCAGCCCAGAACTGCTGGCTCTGACCTCGCAGGGGACGGGAGAAATCGGGGATCGTGCAGCTGCGGCTGACACGTTGACGCGTTCGCACACCCGTGCGCTCAATGAGGCTCTGGCGTTGAAGGCTCGCCAGGAAAACCAGGCGCAGCGTCAGGAAGCTGTCACGGAGCGGATCGCAAACCTTGAACAGACAGCACGCCAGGCATCCGAGCAGGCGCGCACCTCCAAGGAAGAAGCCGATAAACATCTGAGCGAATTGACGGCGATGAAGTCGGATCGCGATCAGAAGAAGAAAGAATGGGAGAGCCAGAAGAAGACGGCTCAGAGCCAGTTGACCAAGTGGCAGGAAGAATTTGACGCGATGAGTGCCAAACTTGCTGAGATCGATGCCGCTAACCGCGCCGCAGCAGCTCAGCAGGCAGCCACGTCAGGCAACTTCGCGCCTGCTGGATCCATGTTCACCTCTCCGCTGCATATTCCGCTGCAGATCACTTCTCCCTTTGGGTGGCGTCACCACCCGATTCTGGGTGTGGACAGGTATCACAACGGAACTGACTTTGCTGCTCCGTGTGGTTCTCCCCAGTATCCGATTGCTCCGGGGACGGTGGTGGCTGCTCAGCAGGAGACGGCCGGCGGCAACGTGCTGTACATCAACCACGGCATGATTAACGGTCATTCGTGGGTTTCTGCGCACGTGCACCTGTCGAGTTTCGCTGTGCCGGTGGGTGCTCACGTGGACCGTTCGACCGTTGTGGGATATACCGGTGCGACGGGGTATGCGACCGGATGTCACCTGCACCTGTCGTTGATGCAGGACGGTGTGGACGTTGATCCGACCGATTTCCTGTAGAATGGGTGGCTGCTGAGTGAGCGGTGCTGGAGGGTACCCTCGTCAATCCTGGGAGGAGGGGACATGCCGAAGGACTGGAAGAAACCGAAACTGAGCGAGGCGCAGAAGCGCAAGGAAGATTCTGACGCGAAGAAGATGATTGCACGCAACAAGAAGGCGCTGCATGACTATTCGATAGATGAGTCGTTTGAGGCCGGTCTTGTCCTGTCCGGGACCGAGGTCAAGGCGCTGCGGATGGGACGCGCGTCGCTGGTTGATGCGTGGGTGGAAGCGCGCGATGGGGAAGCGTGGCTCTATCAGGCGAATATTCCCATGTATTCGCAGGGTTCCTGGAACAATCACACGCCGACCCGTAAGCGCAAGCTCCTGCTGCATCGTGATGAGATTGCACGTCTGGAACAGCGCAGCCAGGCCAAAGGTATGACGATTGTGCCGTTGGAACTGTATTTTGTGCGCGGGCGCGTCAAGGTTGAGATTGCGCTTGCCCAGGGCAAGCAGGAGTGGGACAAGCGTCAGGCGTTGCGCGAGGCTCAGGATAAGCGTGAGGCGGAGCGTGCGATGCGGCGCTACGTGAAGCAGGCTCGTCACTGACGAGGGTGGCCGGCCTTGCTGGTTTCAACTGGATATTGAAAGTGTACCGACTGCTCGCTATACTTTGATGTCCGGCGCTGGTGACGCTGCGAAAGTGGCACAGCGACGGGTTTGTGAATTACATAGGGGATGATCGGTTTCGACGGTGGTCGTCAATCGAGGGGAAGCGGGTCGAGGACGCATGCTCATCTCGTCAACGATGCGTGCAAACCAATAGGTGCCGAACAGAATCGCACCGACTACGTTCTCGCCGCCTGATATTGCGGCTTGAGAGCCTTTAGTCCGTCAGCCCGGGTGATGCTCCCAGCCCGGATCCTGGCGTCGTTTCGGGAGCCACTGGATGGGCGCCTTGTCAGTGGGCGGTCGTCAACACTTAGCTGACTAAGCTTGCCTCATCTGGTTTGTCAGTAGAGGCGGGTCGAAAATCTTTTGGCAAACTGCACCCGGAGAAGACCTCGGGGGCGGCTGTCGGACGGGGGTTCGATTCCCCCCATCTCCACTAACTGCCTGCTGGTGTTGATACAATTTCGCGCCAGCAGGTTTTGTTTTGCCTTTTTGCTCCAAAAATTGCTTGTTTGCTCCCCTTGAATCCGTCCCAGGTCGGAACCTCCATAGCGTCCAAGAAGACATTCCAGGCTCATTACCCGCCCCGTCAGACAATGAAAGCGGTTTACGAGTGGCACAACAGTCAGACAGGTCGATGCCAGGACTGCGGTACTCGATTGGATCTTCAGGCTGACCATATAATCCCAAGAGAAGAACTCGGGGATGAGGCTGATTACCTTGAAAACATGATGTTTAGACGTTCATTTTGATAAAAAGCTGGTTTTGGGTGCAGCAGGTGCTTCTTGGTTGCACAACGGCTGCGGCGGGTGCACTGGGGTGCGGTGTGGGTGCCGGGCCCGCACTGCCACCTAATATGACTGTGGTCATGTTTAGTGTTACTCTATTTTTATGGTTGATCGTCCACGGGTTCAGCGCAGGCGGGTCGCGACGCGGCAGCGGATTGTTGAGGTTGCTGTTGAGTTGTTTGAGTCGCAGGGTTTTGATGCCACTACTGTCGATCAGATCACCGAAGCGGCCGATATTGGCAAGGGAACGTTTTTCACGCATTTCCCGACGAAGGAAGGCGTGTTTTCGTTTCTGAGTGAGCATGTGCTCGAGATGATGCTGGGCGCAGATGACCCGTCGTTGCCTGCTGATGAGCAGGTGCGTGCCAGCTTTGCGGCAGCTGCCGAGTGGTTTGGTGATAACGAGGTTATTGCTCGCATGATGGTGTTGGCGCGGTTGCGTTCGGTGGGTAAGGTTGCTGCTAGTGCTGAGCGGGGGCGACTGTTTGAGTTTTTCGCTGAGTGCGCGCAGCGTGGTGTGGCTTCTGGGCAGTGGCGTGATGTGCCTGTGCAGCAGATTACACACGGGCTTGCGGCGTGTTATTTTTCTTCGGTTGCGCTGTGGGCGTTGGAGCCTGAATCGCCTGGCTTGGGCGAGGTTTTTGATGCGCAATTGGATCTATTGCTTACCGGGATTCGTCGGTGATGGTGCTGCGCGCGTGCCCTCATGCCGCGTTGATTCCTGCTGCGGTGGGGATGGCGTGTTCTGGGTTGATGCACGCGATGGTGGCGGTGATGACGCCACGGATTGTGAGTGATTTTGCTGCGCCTGGGTTCTATTCCTGGGTTAATGGCACGTATTTCGTTTTCTCTTTGGTCTTTTTAGTGGTGGGTGCTCCCTTGGCTGACCGGTGGGGTGCCCGTAGAAGTTATGCCTGTGGTCTCGCTATTTACGTCGTCGGGACTGTGTTTGCCGGCCTAGCTTCGTCGATGCTGGTTTTTCTGCTGGGTCGCCTCTTGCAAGGCATGGGTGCTGGTGTGGTGGTGCCGGCTGCGCTGTTGGTGGTAGGTGGGATGCCCGAGGGTGAGCGGGGCAGGGTCTTTGGTGTGCTCGGCTTGGTTCAGGTAGTTGCTCAAGTAGCTGGTCCACTTCTTGGAAGCTATTTTGCTGCTGGGCCAGGCTGGCGTTTCGGCCTGCTCGCTGTGGTCCCGGTGGCGGTGTGTGGTGTGGCATTAGCCCTGGTTCTTATTCCCCGCACACCTCGCAGTACTCCTGCCGCTCACGGTAGCCACCGTTGGCGGCTATCGGCGGTGGTGCCGAGAGTGTCAGCTGGTGTGTTAACCAGGTTTTTTGTGTTATCGGCTATTGCTGGTGGGCTGATCGCGGTGGCGGTGACGTATCTGCCGTGGGAGTTGGATCGTCTTCATGGCATCGACTCGGCCGGTATGGGATTGTGGTTGGTGCCGTGTTTTCTCGCGGCGGCGGTGGGTAGCCTGACTGGTGGGATGTTCTCACAGTCTCGGTGGGGTTTGATTGTGTCTTTCGCGGTGGCCGCAAGTGGGGTGGGGGTTCTTGGTGCTAACTCGGTGGTGGCGTTGAGTCTGGGGGTGGCGCTGATCTGTGGGGGTTGCGCGGGGAGTTTGCCGATGATCTTGTCTGCCACCCAGGCGGTGGCTCCACCAGATCAGGTGGCAACAACATCGTCATGGGTGCAGTTAGGTCGACACGCTGGGGCAGCTGTTCTCGTACCCGCCTTCGGGGTGTGCACCAGGTTTTCGTTGGGAACAGCATCACTATGCATGGTCATTCTTGCCCTCCTGCTCACTGCGGGTGGGCTGGTAGTAGCAAGGAGTTCATCATGATCATTTCGCTGCGTGAGGCCACTTTGGCCACCGGTGGTGGCAAGGCCGTGGGGCTGGGGCGTCTGGTTGAAGCGGGGTTCCCGGTGCCCGATGGGTTCGTTATCTCGGCTGAGGTCTACCGGCAGGCGGTAGCTAATCTCGATCTTGCCGATTTACTGGCACGTGGGGGCGCTGGCGCGGTGCGGGATGCGGTTGAAGCCCAGGCTCTTCCTGAACAGGTCGTGGCTCCGATCCGGGAATATCTTGCTGCGTGGGGTGGGGATGTGGCGGTGGCGGTGCGTTCATCGGCTACTGCTGAAGACCTGCCGGAGGCGTCGTTTGCTGGCCAGCAAGACACTTTCCTCGGCGTCGTGGGGGTAGATGCGGTCTGTGCGGCTGTGCGCTCGTGCTGGGCGTCACTGTGGACTAATCGGGCAGTCAACTACCGCCAACGCCACAACATCGACCACACCGAGGTAGCGATAGCGGTCATCGTCCAACGCCTCATTGACGCTACCACTGCCGGGGTGCTTTTCACTGTTGATCCCATCAGTGGTGCGGAGGAAACGGTGATCAACGCATCGTGGGGTTTAGGTGAAAGCGTGGTTGCTGGTGCGGTCACACCGGATGACTACCGCGTCAGCGGCAACCACATCAGCGTGCAGGTAGGGGCGAAACAATCCCGCCTCGACCGCAGCGGCAGCCAGACGATACGCACCGAAACCCCCAATGAGGTAGGCAAACGCTGCCTCACCGATGACCAAGTACGTGAACTCGCAGCCGTGGGTCGAGAGGTGCATGAGTATTTCGCTATGCCGATGGATGTCGAGTGGGCATACGACGACCAGCTGTGGCTGCTGCAAGCCAGACCAATCACCACCATCCCAGCCAAGACTGACACCAGTAGTACTGCGGAGAAACCGGGTCGTAAGCCCTCCCGGCTGGCGCGGATATTTCACCAAGACCTAGTTGAGCATTATCCCGGCCCATACCCTCTCGACCTGCTTGCCATTACCAGGGTGCACCGCCAGCTGCAATTCGGCATGGCCCAGATTGGGGTGTACTCCACCCCGATCACTGAACTGATCGAGATGAGTGACGACGGCACCATCACCGTCGCCTACCCCCAGGTGCGCTTCAGCCCAAAACTGCTACGGCTATTGAATTACCCCTCACCCGACCCCGATGACTGGCCTACGGTGGAACAAGAGTTTCGCAAGCGGCTCACAGCTATCGGTATTCCGGCGGATGATGCACCCCACACCACGATTATCGATGCCCTCGACCGAACTTTGGCTCTGGTGGATGATATTGCGCGCACTAGATTCCTTGACTACCTCGGCCCAGCGATGCTGCTTTCCATCCGGCTCAAAGCCATGCTGAAACTTGCCCGACGCGCAGACCTGACCCCGTACGATCTTCTCGGTCAACTCGACTATACGACCACTGTAATCAACCGCGAACTACAACGACTAGCCGCCTTGTCACCTGAATCAGAGTCCACTTGTGCCGAGATCACGCAGTTCTTAGATTCCTACGGAGCGAACACCTCTAAGATGTACCTGCCATTCTCGCAACGTTCCTGGCGCGAAAACCTCGAGCAACTCAGCCACACGCTGGCCGCGATTCGACGCCAGAGCGTCCCTGAGCATAACCCGCCCAGTCATGACGATCTCATCGCATCGATTACCAAACGCCTACCACGGTTCACCCGCAGCAAGTTTAAACTCATGGTGCAACGTTGGCGAGCCGGGCACATCGCCCGCGAAGCTTCCCTTTACATGATCGAGGAAGCCTACGTTCAAGCCCGAGTGCTCATGGACATACTCGCCAATCGCATGTACAAGAACGGCTACCTTAACCAAGCTTCAGACATCAAGCTACTGACCTTCGCAGAGGTCACCGCCGCCCTAAATCAGGAGCTAACGATCGAACACGTGCAAAAACTCATAGCGCTGCGGCACCGACACCGACCCGAAGCTGCCGCAAGATGGTGGGGAAACGCAGCTCCTACCAGGCTCGAAGGTGAAGCCACGCTCACTGGCACTCCCGGATCGCCTGGGCGAGCATCGGGGCCAGCCCGAATCATTACCTCAACAGCGGATTTCTACCGGCTTCAGCCCGGCGACGTACTGATTTGCCAGTACACTGACCCCACCTGGACACCACTGTTTAGTCTGGCTTGTGCGGTGGTTGCAGATACTGGCGGACAGTTATCCCATGCCGCTATCGTCGCTCGCGAATACGCCATCCCCGCTGTGATGGGTACCCAAAACGCCACCAGCACACTCACCGATGGGCAAATCGTAACCGTCGACGGCACGAAAGGAACCATCACCCTCACATAGCCAACAACCGATCGAACTACCTTGCCACTCCAACAAGCAAAACACCCATCCCGATCCGCTACCCAGCCAAGCCAAGCGTTGTATCAAAATGGGCGTCTAAGTGGACACCTCATTTCTTAGCTTGCAGACATCACGAGCTGGTCCCTGGACCGTTTTGGTTTTGTTTGATTAGAGAGGCGAGGTGCACTCCGCCGCGCCCCGCCAACTGCCCTGCCTGGGTGCGGCAAGAAAATCCGTCGGCCAAATAAATCGCATCCGGGTGCTGGGCGAGAGTGGGGAGCAAAGACTGTTGCGCTACCTTCACCGAGGTCTCATAGTGGCCCGCCTCCATTCCAAAGTTTCCAGCCAGACCGCAACAACCAGAGAGCTTGATCAGCTTGGCACCCGCGCGGTTTAACAGGGTCTCGTCCGCGTCCCATCCCATCACCGAATAGTGGTGACAGTGAGGCTGGGCCACCACCTCTTTACCCGTCAAGTTAGGCATCCAATCCGTTGAATCGGGTCCGATAGGCGCCGGCGCCGTGAGGAGTTCTGCCAGCGTGTAAACAGCTGAGCTCACGGTCTCCACCTCTGCAGGAATGTTCAGATCCAAAGCATCATCGCGAAGTACCGCAGTGCAAGACGGCTCCACCCCAACGATCGGGATGCCGGCAAGCGCAAACGGGGTTAGCTACTCGACAAGCGTGGTGATTTTTTCGCGTGCAGTATCGAGCTGCCCAGTTGTAATCCAAGTTAAACCACAACAAAGATCCTGCGGTGGTGTGTTGCCTCAATGCAGCCCGGCTGCACAATCGCCGTCTTCTTTTGCGGATCAACCGAGATAACGCGATTCATATGACGCAAGAAATCGATCACGAGGCCTGGACCAATCGCATTACCCGCGCACGACGTACCCGATCCGCGAGGCGTAATCGGCATGCCCAGATCCCGCGCAGTGTTGATAGCCAGGATGGCCTCCGCCTTATCTACCGGGGCAAAAACTACGCTAGGAACCACACGGTAATTGCCGGCGTCCGTCGAATATAGGGCCCGCGCCGTCGTAGTGAAATCGAGTTCGCCGCGAACCTGCCCGGACAGGCGGGACGCTAACTGGCGCAAAACTTCGGTATCCGGCTGGTTAGGATCCGGATTATTCGGGTAAAGCGTTTGAAACGACGAAGCAGGAGCGGTAGGCAAACCTTCAGTGTGTCATGACTTTGCCTTCTTTTGAGGAAGTGTCCAGCCACAGAAAAGCAACGCACCTTACCTCTGGCAATCCGGTGCCTTTACAATCCAGGCCCTTTACACGGCTAAGCCCGCTGAGCCGCCACCGCCAACGCACTCAAACTAATCGAGTCGCGCAGCTCACCATTTCGGATCATCTCATCCAATTGCTCTTTTGAGAACCAGCGCTGCGCCTGAACCTCACCATCACAGGCATCTCTCGCCACGTCCTCGCCCGCCACTTCTACGAGCACAACAGCCACCTCGGACGCTAAGAAACCAGAATCTGGAAATACCATTCCCAAGAACTCGCCGGCCTTAGCGTTAATCCCCGTTTCTTCACGTAGCTCTCGCAAAGCCGTTGCAACCGGATCAGGGTCCGAAACTTCCGCCATGCCGCGAGGTAGCTCCCACAGCTCTCGCCCAACCCGGATGCGCTCTTGGTGTACTAAAAGCACGCGGCCCGTATCACGAGCGACCGGAACCGCTACAGCGCCGGCAAAAGAGGCCTCGCCCACGCTCACGCGGTAGTGCGTCTGAGGTTCCCCTGTGGGCGTGCTGCCGCTCCTACTGTCAACACGAACCGGGAAATCCGGCGCACTCCACTCCAGTTTCCAGTCCGACATTAATGCTCCCCCTCATTACTCATCGTCAAAGTAGCTGTCATCGCAGATCCGCGAAGCCGGAAAAGTTCTGCCAAATCATCCCACGGCAAACCGGCAACAACACCCAAAATACCGGACACCGCTACAGCAACAATCTGTGCGCCCGTAGACATATCCGTCAAGTCCGTCATCAAACTCAACGCGGAAATCACAACCGCCAACACGGACATCGACAAAACGCGCATGAGGGTCACGAACTTCCTATGCGAATGCGTATCTGGCGCACTCACGGCCTCGCGCGCCGCATAGGCCATGTCAAACATTGCCTGCCGCTGCCCGCGTTGAATCAGGTCTCGCGCAGACTCTCGAGTTAGCGGATAGAGCTGCGCGAAAACAGGAGGTGCAATCACGAGCATATGGTCAAGTATTTCTCCCTCAACACGAATCGTCTGCGCCCGACCCGAGGAAAAAGCGCGGTCACGCACCCGCTGCAACCGCGAGCGGCCCGGCAGTATGAGGCTGTAACGCGCGGCCAAGTTCTGGTTACTAGCATCGAACGAGTTGTCATAGAACGACAGGTACATTGCGCCGTCCTGGCTCGCAATGGCGCGGTAGTAGGAGCGCGACCACATGTCCATCGCCATACGCGCCTCGTGCCAAGTAGTGTCCGTTTCCAGTGCTCGCGTGGAGCGATCTCGCGCGCTTGGAGCCGGCTTAGCCTCGCCCTCATTCGCGGTCATCCACGCAAAAACACTGCCGGTCACTTCTTTGCGAAAGTTTGATGTTTGCTCCAGGACGAATTGCGCCAGAGGTCTTGGCTGTTCGTCCCCCAGCTGCTGCGCAAGCGTCTGGCGGAGTGTGCCCGGCACATCCAGAGTGGCGGTGCCCGTCCCTCGATCCCAACGATCAACCGCCACCAGGCCGTCAACGATGGCTTGTGCCCACTGATCTTGCGCGCGACAAATTAGTGCTTCAATCCGCTGATCTTCAAGCTCATTCGCATAATTTGTGAGGCCCGCCCCGCGCACCCAACTCTTGCCAATCGCGTGACACAGCCAGTCGTTTGGGGCTGTATCCGCCATGGTTGCCATGCGTGCGGATGAGGCTTGCAAGAACGCGGGATCGCGCACTTTTCGAAGCTGTAGATCAACGTTTACGAGGTCACCTTGGCCGGCGTTCGTCCCCCGCATTGCGGGAACCCTCCGGTCACTGTCTGCATCACAGCTATCGGCATCTTGGTCAGGTTCGGGCTGGCATTTGACTTTAAGAGGAAGAACAGCGTCCGACCCGAGCCCCAATTCCCGGGCAATGCCCTGCGGCCCGAGTGAGAGAAAGAAGATCCCGTCGAACAGCTGATTTCGATCGATGGTGAGGACGTCTCCGAGCAGGATCGCGGTCCGCAACACTGCGATTAGGCGCCGCGTGGCTTCCGCGCTACCATGCTGGCGCCACATGCTGGCTTGACGAACCGAGTCGAAGTCCGCAACCTGGATTTGGCGGGGTTTCTCACTGGCAATGCCGCCAGTGAGCCCACCTCGAATATCTTTTGAATCCTGCACACTAGTGTCGCTCACGTAGCAATAATGACAGGCCTAACAACCCAGCTCAAGGCAAGGCAGCACGTGGGACCAGGCGTGGAGCATCTTAAAGAACTCGAGACTGAGAATGAACATAACGGTTTGGTAACTACTCTCTGAAAATTGGTCTACGCGTGTAGATCGTGTTAGCTTTGTCGCTGCAGAAGCGTTTTAACGCAGTTCAAAGGAGACCCGCGTGAAAGATAAAACAATCGACGCCGTTTACATGTGCGCCGGAGATACCGGATTTATTCTGGACAATTCCTTCGGCGGAATCCCCCAGGTTTGCTATTGGGGCCCAGCCTTAGGTACTCTCACCCCAGCTGACGTGAAAGCGGCGGTAATAAGCAACCGAGAGTCTTTGGACGGGAATGCGCCCGATGATCACGTTTCCTCCACTCTCATCCCACTTGAATCCGACGGCTGGTTGGGACGTCCAGCTCTGGCCGGACACCGAGCCGACGGAACCAGCTGGGCTCCCCGCTTTAAATGCGCGGACATAGAACTCCCTGAGAATTGCCATATTGCAGACAGAGTCGCATTCGTTAACAACCAGCCCGTTGCGTTCTCTGCAACTTCAGAAGGTTCACAGCTCGCTCTGAAGATTTTCGTGGAGCCGTTCGAACAGGGCCCACTGCGTATCCGCGCGGAGCTAACCAACCTCTCCGAGTCCGATTACCACTTGGAAGAGCTGGGCATCTCACTTAGCCTGCCGCTCGAAGCTAATGAAATCTTCGATACCACCGGAAGGTGGGGCAAGGAACGCGTAGCCCAACGTCGCCCCGTAGTTCTAGGCTGCGACCTGCGCGAAGGGCGCCACGGACGCACCGGCTTTGACGCTCCCGGCTTCACTTTCGTTGGTCCAAAAGGCTTTTCGTTCCGCCAGGGCGAAGTTTGGGGCCTGCACACCGCGTGGTCTGGCAACCACCGCACCTGGGTGGAAAAATCCATCGGCGGACAGCAGATCATTGCCGGTTCGGAAGTACTCATGCCCGGTGAAGTTACGCTGGGCAAGGACGAAACGTACTCGACTCCTTGGTTCTACGCTGTGCACGGTTACGGCCTCGATGACGCTGCCCAGCAGGTACACCGCTGGTTCCGCAGCCGCAAGAATCATCCCAAGACTGAGCGTCCCGTAACCCTTAACGTATGGGAAGCGGTCTACTTCAACCATGATCTTCCGAAGCTCCAGAAGCTCGCTCAAAAGGCTGCCGAAATTGGCGTTGAGCGCTTCGTCCTCGACGACGGCTGGTTCCTTGGCCGCCGCGATGACTTTAAGGGGCTTGGCGACTGGTACGTAGATGAAGATGTTTGGCCAGACGGACTAACGCCACTGGCTGACATGGTGCACGACCTCGGTATGCAGTTCGGGCTCTGGTTTGAACCGGAAATGATCAACGAAGATTCCAACCTGGCCCGCAAGCATCCAGACTGGATCATGGCCGCGCAGGGAAGCACCGACGCAAAAGACCTACCGCTACAGTGGCGTCATCAGCAGGTTCTCAACATCGCAATCCCGGAAGCGTTTGAGTATGTTAAAGACCGCGTTGTGTCGCTAGTGCGCGAGTATTCGATCGACTACATCAAGTGGGATCACAACCGTGACCTGATCGAAGCGGGTAACACTCAGCTTGGTGGACGCGCTGGCGTATCTGCTCAAACACACGCTGTTTACCGGCTGTTTGACGAGATCAAGGCAGAATGTCCCGGCCTCGAAATTGAAAGTTGTTCTTCTGGAGGTGGCCGCGTAGATCTAGAGGTCTTGCAGCACACCGACCGATTCTGGGTGTCGGACTGCATTGATCCGGTTGAGCGCCAAGAGATGACCCGCTGGTACAACCAGGTGTCACCGCCGGAGCTCATGGGCACGCACGTGGCATCAACCGAATCGCACACCACTGGACGCCACTCCACTATGGCCATGCGCGGTGGCACCGCTCTTTGGGGCCATTTTGGAATCGAGTGGGACATTCTTGAAGCCACTGACAGCGAGATGTCCGACCTGAAGGATTGGATCGCGTTCTACAAGTTGAACCGTGACTTCCTCCACTCTTCGGACATTGTTCGTTGCGAAACACCCGATGAAACGATTTGGCTACACGGAGTAGTTACGAAAGATAAATCTCGCGCGCTATTCCAAATGGTTACGCGAGGACGCTCCGCTATCTCTCCGCGCGGAAGGCTACGCTTTAGCGGATTGGATGATTCGCGCACCTACACTATTCGTCCGGTAATCGTTGGCAGTGAGCCCTCAGGGTTGGTGCCGCCACTGTGGTTTGGCGAACTTAGCCAACCCGCTGAAGATGGCCGGCGCTACTTTGATGGAATCACCACCACCGGTTCCATTCTCCAAAATTCTGGTGTGCAGACACCCCGTCTACACACTGACCAGACGCTACTTTTCGAAATAGTCGAAAAGTAGGAAACCAATAAAGGCGAAGGAGTCTTTTCACGATGAGAAAAGGGAAAATTTTCGTTGCAACCGTAGCAGCGTCAGCACTGGCACTCGGCCTAGCTGGCTGTTCAGGAGGCTCTGGCTCTGACGCAGGCGGCAGCGCTGACGGCGGATCCATTGACGTGTTCATGAACATGCCTACCGGTTCGCCTCAGGAAGCCAAGATCAAGGAGCTGACCGCAAAGTTTGAGAGCGAAACGAATTCAAAGGTAAATCTCACCATCGCGTCCTCTTCGTTCGAAGATGACATGAAGGTCAAGATGGCTTCGGATTCAGTGCCAGACGTGTTTTCAACGCACGGCTGGTCTGTTAACCGCTACAGCCCCTACTTGCGCCCATTGAATGACCGGCCTTGGGCGGAGTACGTCAGCAAGGGCCTCGACAAGGTCATGTATGACGCTGACGGAAACATCTACGCCCTTCCTCTTGAGTACTCAACCACAGGACTCTTGGTCAACTACGAAATCCTCGACAAGGTAGGTGTTGACCCGGATTCGCTAAAGACCTGGGATGACGTCGACGCCGCCATGCAGAAGATCAAGGACGAGCTCAATATTTCCCCGATCACTGCATCCGGTAAAGAGTCAAACGCTGGCGACGTTGGTAACTACATTGCTTCTGGCGCATTTACGCCCGAGCAAAACGAAGCGTTTAAGAATGGCGATTTCAGCACTGAACTTTGGGCTAAGGGCGTAACTTCGCACGTTCAGAAGTGGCAGGAAAAGGGATTCTTCAACCCTGACTACGTGTCCGCGACGCTTGACGACATGTCGCGTCAGCTAGCTGACAACACCGCAGCTTTTGCGATCTCTTGGCCGTTCGTTCTTTCCACGGCTTACGAGTACAACCCGGATGCAAACCTTGGCTTCATGCCGATGCCCGGCGTTGACGGACCGTACATGGTTGGTGGCGAAGGCGTGAGCGCATTCGGCGTTTCTAAGACCAGCCAGAACGAAGAGCTTGCTTTGAAGTACGTTGACTTCCTTGCACAGCCAGAAAATGCTAAGCCGTTCCTTGAGGCCATGGGCGCTTACGCTGGCCTAACCAACGTTGAAGTAGACCTGGGCAACCTGCAGCCGAGCTTCGACAAGTACGTTGCCCCCGGCGAGATTCCGACCATGCCGTTCTTCGACCGTCTCTACCTGCCTAACGGCATGTGGAACACCATTATTACCACCACCGATGGCGTGATCAATGGTCAAATGACAGCGGAAGTTGCTGCTCAGCAGATGGCAGACCAGTACCAGACGCTGTACTCACAGCAGAAGTAATTATCTGCTTAGAGGTGGGGTAAAATCGACAGATTTTACCCCACCTCATTACCACGATTAGGTGAACCATGAGTGATACAAAAACAGCGGTGCGCAGATTCTTCAAAGGTTCTTCTGTGAACTTAATGTATGTTCCCGCTTTAACAATCTTCGCTATCTTCCTCGTATGGCCCGTAATCCAAGGCGCATACCTATCCACCACCAGTTGGGATGGATACTCTCCAACTCTTTCCAGCGCAGGATGGTCTAACTACACGAGGCTTGTAAGCGACCCCAACTTTTTTGTAGCGGTGCGCAACACCTTCATTTACGGAGTTGGAAGCACGATACTACAGCAGATAATTGGCCTCTTTCTAGCAGTGCTGCTAGAGCGTTCCGGCAAGATTTCCAACAGTGTGCGAGCCATTATCTACCTGCCGGTCCTCATCTCACCGGTCGTTATGGGCACCTTCTACTACCTCGTATTCCGGTTCCGCCAGGGCGCGTTGAACGGGATCTTGGAAGCGTTTGGTGGTCAGCCCGTCGCATACCTTGCAAACTCCAACTTTGCTATCGCCGTAATCGTATTCATCAACTCGTTCCAGTTCGTTGGCGTATCGATGATCATCTACCTGTCCGGACTGCAGTCGATTCCAACAGAAGTTCACGAAGCCGCCCAACTTGACGGTGTTAACGGCTGGCAACAGTTCAAAGACATCACCTGGCCAATGCTCCACCCGGCATTCGCTGCTTCCGTGGTCATTAACCTAATCGGAGGACTCAAGCTCTACGACATCATCAAGGTTCTAACCGATGGCGGTCCAGGCTTTGACACCAACTCGGTTTCAACGCTTATTGGACGCACCTACTTTGGCAGTCAGGCCGCCGGCTACGCAGCCGCGCAAGGCGTGGTGCTGTTCTTCATAATCGTTCTATTCACGGTTATTACAAACCGCTGGCTTGATAGGCGCGCTACGAGAGTGGGGCTGTGATGAGTGAAAATAAGAATTCTTTGAAAACTCCTAAGTTCATACTTTTCCTCCTGGTACTGGTCTGCCTTGTGCAGTTAGTACCTTTCTACCTAGGCGTGGTTGCATCCTTTAAAGGTTCGCGAGATCAAAGCTCGGCGTGGGCGATCCCCTTTGGAGAATCCACGTTTGAGAACTTTGTCATCGCATGGGAACGCGGACACGTAGGCCAAGCCATTTTAAACACGGCTATTGTTACCATCCTGGCCACAGCCATCGTGGTAGTTGTTGGCGCACTAGCCTCCTACCCACTTGCGCGACGCCGGACAAAGTGGAATCAAACGATCCTCATGCTGACGCTTACCGTCATGATGATTCCCCCACTGTCCATCCTTGTTCCCTTGATCCGTCTGCTAAAGAGCTTCGGCATGATGAACACCTACATGGGCCTAGTTTTGCCGCTGGCAGCTTTCGCTCTTCCCCAGGCGATCTTCCTGTACACGCAGTCTTTGCGCGGTATCACCGGAAGTTTGGAGGAAGCCGCGAAGATCGATGGAGCGGGAACGCTACGAACCTTCTTTTCTATCGTTTTGCCGCTACTAAAGCCCGTGACAATCACGGTGGTTATCCTTACCGGCACTAACGTTTGGAACGAATTCGCGCTGAGTAGCTACATCATGACTACAAATGAAATGCGTACGCTGGCTCCCACTATCGCGTCCTTCTTCGGCGCGGCCGGATCCAACGTGAACGCAGCAATCGCCGGATCATTCCTGGGTGTAATCCCCGTGCTAGTTGCATACCTGTTCTTGCAAAAGTACTTCATGAAGGGCATGCTCGCGGGCGCGGTGAAGTAATGATTTCAAGGTGGTGGCAACGTGCGGACTGAACCAAAACGCCGGGTAACTCGAGATGAGGTGGCCGCTCGAGCTGGCGTCAGCTCCGCCGTTGTCAGCTACGTTGTAAACAACGGCCCCAGGCCCGTAGCTGAGAGCACCCGCCTTAGAGTTCTTGAAGCTATCCAAGAGCTTGGCTACCACCCCAGTGGCACGGCAAGAGCACTGCGGCTAGGAGCTAGGCAGACGTGCGGCGTGGTTATACCCAACGTGAAGCACCTGTTTAACTCCGCCGTAGTGCACAGACTGGACCGAGAACTGTCGCGCCACAACCTCTCCATGTTGCTTTCCAACACTCATAACGATCCAGAAACTGAAAAAACCGTTATCAGCGAAATGCTCTCATGGGGAGTGGACGGCCTCATAGTTATGGTCTCAGCACTCGACGACGAAGATTGGCGCCACCAAAAACTTCCCGTTCCAGCCATTCTTTTGGACCGCCAGATTGGCTTGGAACACTTCACCACACTTGGCCCCGATTTTGCCGAGGGAGGCAGAATCGCTACCCAGCATCTGATCGACCATGGGCACGAACGAATCCTCGCAGTATTAGGCGGTTTATTCCCTGGCGATAACACTAGGTTGGCTGGTTATCATCGGGCACTATCCGATGCGGGCTTGCAACCCCTCACCCCCATCATGACTTCGTGGTCACTAGAGGGCGGGTACGAAGCCGGAAAGCGGTTCCTACAACTAGACTCGCGCCCATCCGCCGTGTTCTGTTTTTCTGACGCACTAGCTATCGGCTTCCAAAAAGCCGTAACAGAAGCTGGAGTTCGCATCCCCGAAGACGTTGCCATCGTGGGATTCGATGGCACGGACACCGTTAAGTATGTTCAACCTCGAATCACCACTGTAAGACAGCCTATTAACGAAATGCTTACCACCGCAGTCGAGACCCTCGTTAAAGAGCCGTACGAGCCTTTACCAAAACACATGATCTTCCCTGTGTTACTGGTACCAGGAGAATCTTGCGGCTGCCCAAGAATAGAAGGAATAGACTAATGGCCGCTTATTTTTCAGAAGAAGAAGTTCGCAGGCGCATTGAAGAGCGCGAACTGTACTGCGATGCCTACGAGGGCTTGGAAGGACTCAAGGATGAGCGGGACCGGGCTAAACGACTGGTTGCGCGTTTCAATCAAACAACCGTAGACGACGAGGCCCTACGTAAGCAACTCATTGCAGAACTGTTTGGCGAAAGCGCTTCAAATGCTTTCCTCGAGCCGCCTATTTCTGTTGCTTACGGGCACCGCACAACTTTTTCTGGCAACGCTTATGCCAATACGGGTTTGACGCTTGTAGACGACTATGAGATCAACATTGGCAAGAACGTTATGTTTGGTCCCAACGTGACTCTAACGTCCACTAACCACCCGATTCACCCTAAGCTGCGTGAGGATGGCACGCAGTTTTCTGCTCCCATCAACATTGAGGATGACGTGTGGATTGGCGCGCACGCTGTTGTGCTTCCCGGAATCACCATTGGCAAGGGCTCTATTGTGGGCGCCGGAGCCGTGGTGACCAAAGAATGTGCCGCCCATGTGCGTTGTGGCCGGAGTGCCCGCCAGATTCATCAGGCGAATCACCGATGAAGACCTGGAGTGGGAGTACAGGGAGCCGGGAACCTTGGAATACGAAATGTAGCTCAATTGACTTAGCGCACTGGCCTCGACGAAGCTTTTTCGCTCCTTTCATAAGGGCCCATTATCGTTAGTTTCCACAGAAATAATCGGGGGGCTCCAAGATCTTGGAGCCCCCCGATTCAGGGTTTTACGCTAGAGCGATCTCTATATCTCCTCCGAGCGGATCTACCGTATCAAGCACATCAGCTGGAATACGGAAGACTCTGCCTGGCGCTGCTGGCCACGGCACACGTTTACGTGCCACTTCCACGCCTCTTTGTCTCACTGATACCGCGGGCGTGGCGTCAAACACATCAACCCACGCGATAAGACGATTACGAGCGACATTGGGCCCTCCGGGCACGTAAGTTCCCGGGGATATCCACCTGATAGATCCAACGGGTTTAATTGCTATCGGATGTTCAGCTTTCTGTTGCCCGGACAGATAGGCCAGTACTTGATCAGCTACATATTCACCCTCAAGAGCGACTACATCTGCAGTTTCGACAGGGTGGTTCACGTTACCAACTGAAAAAATACCGGGGACAGATGTTTGCATGGTCTGATCAGTCTTGGGGCCAAGATGATTAGCATCAATATCTACCCCTCGCTTTACCAACAATTCATTGTCTGGAATCCAATCACCGGTGAACACAACCGTATCGCACTCCAATATGCGGCGTTGGCCATCTTTTTGCTCAATTTCGACGCTCTGTACTCGCCTCTTTCCGTTAATTCGAACTACCTTCGAGTTAGTAATTACCTTTGCTTGGAACAGGGCTCGCCCGCCCAAGCGGAACGCCGAGTAAGACTCCCCTTTAGGGTACTCAGTGACGAGTGCAGTCGTGTCACAACCGGCTTGCTTTAGGGTCATAACCGCGGACCAGCTAACTAATTCTGCACCGATCACCACAGCTCGTCTACCAACCTTTTGGTGGTACAGATGCACAAGGTTTTGCAACTGGCCCGTGGTGTATATTCCAGCAGGCCTATCACCTGGAATAATTCGAGCGGGACGAGGCCTCTCCCTCGCACCAGTAGCGAAAACGAATACATCTGGACGTACATCATAACGGCCGGCAGGGGTTGTTACCTGAAGTGTTCTATCGTCACTCCAGCCGGTTGCCATTGCTTGAGTCATAAGTTTCGCGCCTGCACGCAGGGCATCTTCGGTCAGAACCTTTGCGTAGGCGGGCCCAGACATGAAACGTTTTCTGTCTCGAATGCCATAACCGAGATGGTCGGCATGGCGCGGAATTCCGCCTGTATTCTGTTCCCGTTCAATAACCAAAACCTCGCCATCGAGCACGGGAGCGAGTCGTTTAGCTGCGCTTAATCCAGCTGGTCCGCCTCCAATAATTGCAACCGTAGGGGTTAGCATCTGTTTACTCATTGTTACCTCCGGCAAGTTCATCAAAAATTGCTTGCACTTTTGCGCCACAGAAGAATCCTTGACAACGACCATTCATCGCTCGTGTGCGGCGTCTCAATCCGAACAATGTGGTTGGAGGAATTGGAGACTGGAACGCATCCCGGAGCTCACCCCGAGTCACCCTTTCGCAGAAGCACACCACTTCGCCGTATTGGCTATCGCATGCAATTTTTTCGTCATCTTCAAATGGTCGAGTGAGACTTTCAGCTAGTGGAGGCATCTTGTAAGTGGGCGGCAAGTCCTCGCGCATCGTCAGGTCCAAGCCTGACTTTTCCATAAGCGAGAATACATACTCAGCAACTGCGAGAGCGGATGTAAGACCAGTTGATCTGATGGCAGCAGCAATTATGTAACGCTTAGAATCGTCGACTTCAATAAGGTAGTCTTTCTGGTTATTCGCAGCTCTTAATCCCGCGTATGCCGCCGTAACCTCCTCTTTCAAAAGCTTGGGCATTATGCGCGATCCCTTTTCATAAAGGAATTCAAAGCCTTCTTCCGTGGTCGAGGTGTCGGTCTTATCTGTCATGTCTTCCGAAGTAGGTCCGAGCATGAGGTTTCCAAACGCTGTCGGACTGATCAACACCCCCTTACCAGCTTTCGAAGGTGCTGCGAGAATGATCTTGTCTGTAAGAGGGCGTGACAGCTTGTCAAATACAAGTAGCTCTCCGCGCCTCGGATGAACCTTTAGACGATCGTAGCCGAACATGGCGTCGACACCATCGGATCCTAATCCCGCCGCATTGACAACCCAGCGGGCTCGCAGAGGGCCTTGTGTGGTTTCTAGCTTCGTATATTCAGAACCAACATCAATGGAAAGAACCTTGTGATTCAGAAGTAGCTTGGCCCCTCGACAAACCGCATCCGTTGCGTATCCGATAGGAACCGACCAAGCGTCTATCACAGACTCTCCCGGAACTACCAACCCACCAGTTGCTCCTGGGCCCAAATCCGGTATTTGTTCGTATACTTCTTCCGGTGAGATAATGTACGTTTCCGTGTACCCATTCTTCTCAGCCTTCTCTTTCAATGAAGGTAGCGACTCCGCTTGTTCATCATCCCAAGCAACGAGGATTGCGCCAGTAGTATCGACTCCGACGCCAGCTTCCGCACAGTACTCTCTAGTTAGGTGATAGCCCCGCGCTACAAGCTGCGCTTCAAGCGTGCCTGGAGAAGCATCATAGCCCGTATGCAACAATGCAGTGTTTGCTTTGGACGTCCCTTCAACTACATCTTCTCGGCTGTCAACCAGCGCAACGGAGTACTTGGTTCCTGCAAATGCTCGCGCAATTGCTGACCCAACAACTCCAGCGCCGATAACAGCGATATCGTAATCATTCGACATTTGTTTCCCCTCCAGTGCGTTTTAGATCGACAGGGCTACTTGTTTCTGGCGTTTCGCGGACAACGGCTTGCAAGTTCGGATCAAATGCCGGGTAACGTTTACGCGCTATTACATACGCCAATGCTGTTGCAGAGATAGCGGCCACCAACTTACCCACGATCATCGGAACAATCATCTCTGGTGCCACACCTGCGGTAAATCCCAGATGATCTCCGAGAAGAGCCATTGCGGAAACAGCCCACGCGGTATTAATAAAAATCCCGCGCTTATCCATCTTCGACATCAAGCCGAAGGTAGGAATTGCATTTGCGAGGCTCATAACGATTCCGCCTGAAGCAACCTCGTTCATCCCCATAACTCGCCCGAACGCAGCTAGTGGTTTACGCGCGACTTTTGTAATCACATACATGAGAGGGAAAGCTCCCATCAAGAATACGCAAATCTGCGCTACGATAGTTAGCCCCTCCTCGATGGGCACTAGCTCCCAACCCGCGGGCATTATTTTCCAACCGGTCAAAAATTCGAACGCTACAATGCCCAGCGCAATCGAGATGATAAAGACGAGTGCTTTGCCGAATCCCAAGAATCCTCGAGTCATTGCTTCGGGAGCTTTCCAAAGTCCAAATGTAATAAGCGCTGCGGCGATGATAATCGGAATGAGATTCTTCAGAATCATTATCACGCCATAACCGGCGACTAAGCCACCTGCTAGCACGCCAAGTGGAATAGTAACAACGCCGACCAGGACACCGTTGGCGAAATATGGACGATCCTCCTCTTCCACGATTCCTAGCCCCACTGGAATCGTAAAGACCACAGTACAACCCAACATCGAGGCAAGAATCGCCCCAGCCAGCATGGCAGCATCATCTGATTGCGCCATCTGAACTGCGAGGTGGAATCCACCCATATCGTTTGCGAGCAAGGTACCAGCAAACATTGATGGATCGGCGCCGAAAAACTTGTAAATAGGAACAATAACCGGATTCAGAACTTTAGCTAAAACGGGTGCCAGGGAAATCATTCCAACCATTGACAGCGCTAACGGACCAAACGTATTAAGCCCCTCTTCGAGCTGATCACCAAGCTCAAACTTGCTTCCAATAGCTCTGTCTAGCGCCGCAACTATCAGGGCAAACGCCATTATTATGACAATAATTTGATTCAATCCCATGATTACAGCTCCAAAGACGACTCAACTGCGGCACGCCACGCCGTCCTATATGACTCGACATCATCTGCACTTCGTTGCGGTTCATAAGTTGCAGCAGGTTCCCAATCAAAAGGTCCTTCTTCAATTGTCAGGTCCGGATTCAGGGCCAAACGCATGCAGGCAGCGGTACCCAAAGCAGTAGCATGAGCCGATGGATAGGTATCGATTGGCGTTTGCAACATATCGGCCTGCGATTGCATGAGAACTTTAGATCTCGTCAGACCGCCGTCAACACGAAGCCTGCTAAGTGATTCGCCTAGTTCTCCATGAGTTAGATCAGCCAGCTCCGCAATTTGTGCAGCGATACCGTCTAACATTGCCTTAACTACCTGTGGCTTGCCTGTAGATAGGCGCATGCCGGATAAAAAGGCTCCCGCATCCGGCTTCCACCATGGCGCTGCCAATCCTGCAAAGGACGGCGCAAATAGAACACCACCTGAATCCTCCGCTGCAATTTCATCCATCTGCGGAGCGCCGGTAATGATACCCATCTCTTCTAGCCAACGCACTGCGGAGGCCGCTGTGTATACCTGGCCGTCGGAGCAATAATTTGTTTTACCTCGGAGAGTCCACGCTACTGAAGTGGTCAGGCCGTTATCGAATCGAGGAGCGTCCTCACCCATATTCACAAGGATGAAAGCGCCCGTGCCATAAGTGCATTTTCCTTCGCCTCGATTGAAACACTTCTGCGCAAACAATGCGGCCTGCTGATCAACGATTAGACCACCTACCGGTACAGGCGAACCGGTGAACGCACTCGTTTCTCCTACAATTTCATCACAGGCTACAACCTTAGGCATACGCTCATTAGAGAGCCCGAAGATTTCAAGGAGTTTGTCATCCCACTGAGTTGAGTCAACGTTCAATAGCAAAGATCGCGAAGCGGTTGATACATCCGTTACGAACTCGCCCGTAAGCTGATAAACCATCCAGGTGTCGGTAGTAGTTACCACACCTTTGGTGGTGAGGTTTTCACGAAGCCATGTCATCTTCGGAGCGGTGAAATAACAATCCAGCACTAGACCGGTGCGCTGATGCACCTCATCCGCGAACTCTTGCAACCGTTCCACAACCGTTTGCGCACGGCGGTCCTGCCACACAATACAGGTGGTAAGAGGCTCGCCCGTTTCTGGATCCCACGCGAGGATGGTCTCACCTTGATTCGCTAAGGAGACGCCTTCAATGGGCACGCCTGCTTTTGCCACAGCCTCTTTGCCCACCTCAATTATGGAGCTCAAAAGCTCTCGTGGATCCTGTTCCACACCCCCGTTTGCCAAATATTCCGGGAAAATTTCCTTCTCCACCACCGCGTGAACGCCCTGCTCATCGACCACAATCGCCTTCGACCCTGAAGTTCCCTGGTCTAATGCAAGAATAGCCACGTTGCCACCTTTCGTTATCACAGTATTGCTATCGTGCTTGCGACTCCTTCGTCGCTTAACAAAATCTCAACGGAATCAGCCGTTTCCGCAATTCTGTTCAGATTGTTGTTTTAAGCGTAAGTCCGTTTGGAATTCAACTCAACGAATGTGGAATAATGTGGATTGTGACCATAAAAATTGCTCAAGAGCGACATCGATACATCATTCAGGAGATTCGGTCTAGCGGTAGTGTTTCCACACTAGACCTAGCCCGCACATTACGGGTTTCCGGGGAAACCATCCGGCGCGATTTCGCTTATCTAGAACAGCAGGGTTTCCTTCATAGAGTTTATGGCGGTGCGATACTAACTGATTTAAAGGTAACCACTGAACCCGGTTTTCACGAACGACGCTCAATCAACCCTCGTGCTAAATCTGAAATCGGTCGAACCGCCGCAGAGCTTCTCAATGATGAGACTTCTATTTTTATTGACGTAGGCACAACTGCAGAAACCATAGCAGCCGCCCTCCCCCCGCAATGGAAGGGAACAGTATTCACAAACTCTCTTCTCGTGGCCGAAGCACTCCCCTCCCGCAACAAGGTAGAGACTATTCTCACGCCTGGAATTCTAAACCAGGAAGAGAGGTACGTTAGGGGATCTTCTACCGCATTGTTTCTAGACCGAATTCATTTCGACACCGCATTCATTTCTTGCGGAGGAATTGATATTGCGGGCGCAACCGACTTTGACGCGGATACAATTGAGCTCAAGCGCATTGCCGCCTCAAGATCTAATCAGACTTTCATTGTTGCCGACTCGACGAAGCATAATCGCATGGGCACATTCGAGGTTTCGCGCTGGTACGAGCTGTCAGGACTCATCACAAACGAATCCCCACCGGAGAGAATACGAACGACTATAGTGCAATCCGGCGGGCGAGTAATAACCCCTAATATGCGTACCTGAGCCGTTCTGAAAAAGTTTTTCTGGCGAACCTGCCCCGCATCACCCAACCGACAGTGGGCAACCTGCGCAGTGGACTTTCACCTCTTGGGAAGTTCCACCGCCGCAGGCTCCCAAGCCGGATGAACACAGTGATCCTGCGCTTTGCAAGCGCCCCGACCGGTTCAAGTGGTCGACCATCACTTGCGCAATCTCAACCCGCAACCCCGCCCGCTGGGCGGCAGACTCCAAGGTTGCGCCTTGTCTAAGCTCATCCATCAGCCGGTAAAGAGGCGGCTGGTTCCGGACAATCACCAGAACAGCCTACCAACCTGGAACACCAGCACTGCCAGCAACCAGGCTGCAGCCAACTGAACGACCACTGCCCCAATCGTCCAGCGCGCCCCAATCTGACGCTTTTGCTCCGCAACCGTAGCCAAACACGGTGTGTAAGTCAGAACGAACACGAGGAAGCCAAACGCTGCCAAAGACGCGTACTGCTCGCCCGCAGTCCTCTCAAATGATGCCGTCACCAGCTCGGGTAGCGAACCAAGATCGTCGCCCCCGTCCTCCGCGTCACCTGCCGCGGACTCATCCAGGTTGTAGGAAGTCACAATCGAAGAGATAAGCGTTTCCTTCGCCACAAAGCCCGTCATCAACGCGCCAGTCATGTGCCAATCACCAAAACCAGCGGGCTGGAATACAGGTTCAAGAACGCGCGCGGTGGAGCCGTACAAGGAGTTCTCCATTGGCAACTCCTCATCAGCGAAGGAGTAGCCCTTTGCCATCGGGATTGCGCTCATCAACCACACCACAAGAGTCATTACTACGATGATCTTGCCGGCGCCCTTCACAAACGCCCACGCCCGGTTCCAAGTATTTTGCAAAATCACGAGAATACGCGGCATCTGGTAAGCCGGCAGCACCAGCATCAGTGGAGCCCTCGACTCCCCCTTCGTGATGAACGGCTTCAGCACGAGCGCTCCGAGCACCACCATGAACAGCGACAAAACGTACATCAAGAACACGACATTGCCAGCGTTATCTGCAAAGAAGATTCGCGCGATCATCAAATAGATCGTGAGCCTAGCAGCGCAGGAGGTGTAGGGAATGATGAGCGTTAACCAACCGCTGCTTGGCGTTTGGTAGCGTGCGAGTTGCCGCAAGCGACGGCAAGTTGCATCCAAAGCCCATAATCAGAGGTAAGATTACTCGCCCATCCAGGCCGATCATGCGCATAACGCGATCCCCTAGGAACGCTGCGCGCGCCATGTAGCCAGAGTCTTCCAAGATCGCGATCGCCAAGAAGATCACGAACATGAGCGGAACGAACGAGGCAACTACGCCCAGGCCAACTGCGAGACCGTTAACAAACAGCGACTCAACCCAAGTGCCGGACAAGCCCACGCCTGCGAACGCAAACTTCAAAAGGTTAGCTAGTGAGAAAGCGCCTTCGTCGGTGCTGGAAAACAGCCCATCGAAGAAGTCTTGCACGGGGCCAACCCAGTTACCCGCGGCTTGGAATAGAAGCCACATGAGCAAGAAGAATACCGGGATGCCAACCAGCGGATGAAGAAGGAGGGAATCAATCTTGTCTGAACGAGACGGTTTACGCGCAGAGTCGCGTTTACGTCCCGCCTGTTCCTCAACCCGCTCAACCCAGGCAAACAGTTTTGCCGCGCGATCAAACTCGGACGTATCAGCCAAGCGCGCCGCTTCCACCGAAGAATCCGCCGGCCCCTTACTGGTATTTTCTGCCGCGGAACAACCGCAATCTACCGCGCTCATGACCGGAGCGCCCTCACCAATGCCCAAAATCTGCGGGGACTTCAACTTATCAATCTGTTCGAAAGCTGCCTGCGCTGCCACCTGGTTAAATCCGGGAGCAGTCGGATCGGGCAGAATCGACTTTACGCGGGGCCGAGAAATCAGAGCGGAACGGATCATGTCTTCAACCGCGCGCACTCCCTGCTTCGTGCGCACATCCGCCGCCAAAATCGGGATGCCGAGCGTGTTTGAAAGTGCGGCCGCATCAACTACCTCGCCCTCGTGCTCGACAACATCCGCCATCGTTATAACGCCAACCATCGGGCGCCCCGTTTGTGCTACCTGGCCAAGCAAGTACAAGCTGCGCGTCATTGCCGAGGCATCCAGCATCATGACCACAAGGTCAATAGACTGGCCCGACGCCATGTCCGTAGCAGACCCTGTTGCACCTGCCAAGGTATCGACGACGACTTGTTCGTCCTCAGAATTGGCCACCAGCGAGTAGGTGCCGGGAAGGTCAATTACACGTGCTCCCAGCGCCGTAGAACGACCCTGCATGAGCTCCACGGTTGTACCCGGAGCGTTCACAACCGCCTGATGAGCACCCGTAACCGCGTTAAAGAAGGTGGACTTACCAACATTTGGGTTACCAACCAGCACTACGGTGTCACGGGGATGGCGAACATCCTTGACGTCTAAGAGAACAGACCTGGCCTGCGGGTTATCGCAAGACTGCGGATTTCCTGGCGAACACTTTGGGCAACTCACTTAACTAACTCCACGTCAATCAATTTTGAAGAACGATGGTCTACCGCGACTCGCGTTCCTCCGATATTTAGGACCATGCCTCCAAAGGCGGCGCGGTTTACGACAGTGAAATGCGCTCCTGAACGCAGGCCCAGTTCTTGCACCCGTAGCTGATAACACGGTTGGATTTCAACATTTTGCAGCTGGCCAGTATCGCCGCGCTTACACTCAGAAAGTTTCACACCGAAAAGATTAGATACGGCATACCTAACCTGCAACGACCGTTGCGTAAATCAACCCACCTCAAGAACGCCAAAATCGCTTTTTCGCGTGATTGCAGGCGAATTTATCAATGCTCCAAGTGCCCATAACCGTAACAATACAGGAATTACCCAACAATATACGATCGTAAATGCCTGTATTCATGAAACGTTTATGTTTCATAAATAGTGTTGGGGCTGGAGAAAGGTTTTAAAACTCTCTCCAGCCCCAACTACAAAGAAGCTGTCAGTTAAGCTCGTTAGAAGCCCTGATTAGCCCTCCATTACCGCTGCGCGGCCGGCCTCTAGACGAGCTACCGGAACGCGCAGGCAGGACGGCGAGTGCGGGGTGAGCCGGCCGGTAGAAAAATACATTGACCAGCAGGTGGCACGCATGTGGATCAGTCGCGACACGTACGCAGCCCTGGAGGACATGTATGCAGGCGACTCGTGGATGATCGCAGGCGACCTGGACTTGCCAGTGTGGGTCATACACGCATACCAGGACATGCTAGAAACATCAGAAAATTACCTCGCCGCCTGGTAGGCGGGGTAGTGTGTAGTAGCCAGACCATATTTTTCATGTGAGTTCAAAGGAGAAAACACAATGACCAGCCAGCAGCAGCCGTTTCCCGCGCCCGGACAACCAGTCCCACAGCCTCAACCGGCTAAAAAACCGTTCTACCAAAAATGGTGGTTTATAGCTCTCATCATTATTATCCTCGTCCCCGCTATCGCTCAGGCGTGCGGCGGCGGCAGTAAAAATGCTTCGACCGAGCAGTCATCCATGCCGGCAGCGGCTCAGTCGGTCTCTCAGGAGTCAGGCCAGTCAGCGGCGGCCGAGGCGGAGCAGTCTGCTCCACCGGAGCCCGCCGAGGCGGAGCAGTCAGCTCCGGCAGAACCTGCCGAGGCAGTAGCGGCAGCTCCGGTTGAGAAGGTTCAGCCAGCCGAGGAGAAGGTACCAGCCGAATACAAGGCGGCACTGCGAACAGCCGAATCCTACTCAGAGACCATGCACATGTCGAAGCAGGGAATTTATGATCAGCTGGTGTCTGAGTTTGAACAGTATCCGCCTGAGGCCGCTCAGTATGCGATAGACAATATGGTCGCCGATTGGAATCAGAATGCCCTGGAAACGGCTAAGAGCTACAGGGAGACGATGGACATGTCGAATGGCGCGATTTACGATCAGCTGGTGTCTGAATTTGAGCAGTTTACGGAGGACGAGGCTCAGTACGCTATGGATCATATTGACGGGTAGGGCATGTGCGGGGCACGCTGCCATCGCAGTTTTAGCGTTTGTGCTGGTCACGGGTGGTGGCGGCGCTGTCTCCCCCCATCTCCACTATTAGGACGTTCATTTTGGTACAAAGTGAACGTCCTATTTTTTTATGCCATAAGATGTGACGTTTCGCCTTGTCGGGGCAGCTTTATTGCTTTCGGAAGTCTTCTTGGTTAGGTATTTGACTTATCGTTGGCTTGGCACAGTTTGTCAGATTTCTAGAGGCCGGAAGGCTCCGAGAAGCAAGCTACAAAAAATATGTCTATCCGCCAAAAGTGTGCGAGTCGCTAAAAGCTTTGGGGTTTCACAGAATAGATCTATAATTTAGAGCAGCCGTAGAGTAACTGCCCGAAGCCAGACCTTCTAAATTAAGCAATAAAAGTTGTCATGTTTTTTGCAGACATTCATTCCAAATCACCGTTGATGGATGATTTGATTACCAAAAAATCACGTATGCATAAGAATTTCAATAGCTAAAATGTATTTAATGAACGTCTAGCTAATGTGTTTTATCTGTTTAGCTATATTCCTGTAGCTGTCACCACCTACCTGAGCTCAACGGGCTGGTTTTCTGGATGACGTAGTGGTACTTTGAGGGGAATAGATTTAACTAGCACACTGGACAGGAAGGTCTAATGCGCAACTTCAAGGACAAGCCCGGTTTTCTTGAAACGTTCGCCGGCGGAGCGCTGCTTAAACCAGCTCATCTTCTTACAGAACTACTGATCCTAACCTTGGTCTGCGCTTTGGGCTTCACGCTATCGAGCCCGTCTATGGCTCATGCCGAGGATCTACAGAGTAGCTCCCGGGATGACGAACAAAGCGCCAGTCCGACGCCGGTAAGCACTCCAGAAGTTGTAACTGATACCCAGTCTGGCGATGGTCTAGAGATCGGACCGGAGACTGTCGATCAACCCGTGCGTCAATCAACTTTACCGGCACCGACCATTCGCAAGGTCTTTTACGACGCCACAACTATTTCCGGCGCTAATGTACAACGAAAAAGAGTTGGTGGAAAGGTTAAAAGGTCGACTGTATATGTGACCCTAAAAGGTAAGGATGGCAACGAAAAAGCCACTGTTTCTGTTACCCCTAAAAGTGGAACAGCTTGGACGGTAAGTCTACCTAACGGCGTTAAAGTTGCACCAGGTGATACCGTCACTGCCTATCAAACTTTGGATGGCGCTACATCTGGTGTGGTGACCGCAAATGCTGAGCCATCCATGGCATTCTCGAATAAAGACAAGATCAAAATGCCGGTAGGAGAAATCTGGATTGAACACCCGGACGCTAACCTTGTAAATAATGATGAGCAAGCAGAAGCTATTGAAATGCTGAAGAAAGCTAATCCGGACATTGCGAACGACTTTAACCTTGACAAAATTAAATTCTCTATCGATTACACGGACCATGCCTACTATGAAGTGACCTATACAGATGGATCAACCTCCGGAAAAATTGAAGCTCCGGACGTAATAATCAAACAGGTAACGGAAACATCTGTGGCTCCGATAATAGGAAAAGTCCAGGTGACAGACGGGCAGATTATCGTTACATTTGCTAAAGAAGTTGCCCAAGGAACAAAATTTAGTTTTGTCAAACAATTTACCGATGGAGAGGACAGGAATTTTTCCCAAAATGGAAGCTGTATAGTGGACAAATCTAACTCACAAGAGATGTCTCAAGCAGTAACCGTTGACGGCAAAAAAGTTACTTTCCCAATCACGGATAAGGTTAACGATTTAAAACTCGGAACAGAGTTCGGTATCGTTGTCAAAGAGCCACATAAATTCCGTTCTTGCGCGAAGTCTGAGCCGGTAATAACAACCCCCGACAAAGTCGCCGTGAGAGATCCTCACAAATTAACGGATGCCGATAAACAAGCCATCGATAAAGCTATTCGAGATGCCAATACGGTAAATGGCGTATCTAAGCTTCCCGATGGAACTGGATTTTTAACCGATCCTGCGTTTATCGAGTTTGATAAAGACGGAAACGTTACAATAATCAGCCCTAATGATGTGGAAACTGATTGGGATAATGACGGCAATCCGATATATGTAAAAAATCCTGATGGAACCTATAAAGTAAATGATGTATCCAAAGTCACTAAAATCCCTGCCAAAGATCTGGTAAAAAATATCGCTCCGAAATCTCCTGCGATTGCGGTAGATACGGATAAGGGTGAGGTAACTATTACCCCGCCAGCCTATGAAAACCCGGGTGATGATACCGACTTGGCATCCTACACCGTCACCTATAAGGATGCTTCAGGAGCGGAAAAAACCGTCACTGCAACTCGAACCGTAGACGAAACTTCCGGTAAGACCACGTGGACATCAGATGGTGCAACGGTTGATGCGAACACTGGTGTGATTACTCTGAAAGTTGAAGACATCGAAGTTGGTGGAACTGTCACGGCAAAAGCAAAAGATAATGGCGGACTAATTCCCACTGAAGAACAGCCGCTTGAATCAGAACCGGCCAGCGAGACACTCGAAACTGCCACTGTTAGCTATGATCGTAACGGCGGAGTCGGCGATATGGATGGCAAGACTTTAAACAAGGGCAGTAAGTACACGGTGTTGCCTAATGGTTTTACTGCTCCGGATGACTCCCAGGAATTTAAGGCTTGGGAAGT
>NZ_JBWPJO010000012.1:0-68378 GCF_056583835.1 Pauljensenia sp. C0254C2 | reverse complement strand
CGAGATTGACCAGTTCGCCATATGTGTAGCGCTTCTGCTCCCACACGTTCTTCGTCAGGCCGCGCACGTTGTCGAAAACGACCACCGTGTCATACAGGGAGTATCCCAAAATGGTCAGGAAGCCAATGACGGTTGCAGGCGAGACTTCGACTCGAGTGATCGCGAAGAACGCGACGGTCAGGGCCACGTCGTGCAGCAGAGCCGTCATAGCAGAGATTGACATGGTCCACGAGCGGAAGTACACCGTCATCAAGGCGGTGATGACCGCCAGGAAGATGACCAGAGACTGCAGTGCCTTCCCGGTAACGTCTTTACCCCATGACGGGCCGATCGACGAGGACTGGACATCATCTGCGGATATATCGTATGCCTCTGCCAGCGCGTCGCGAACTTGCGCTGTCTGGTTGGGGTCCAGTGACGGTGTCTGGACGCGGATACCGTTCTGACCCAGATTCGACACGCGCACGTCGGTCACGCCCGCGGATTTGGCTGCATCATATGCAAGCTGCTGTTCACTTTGGCTAATGCCGATCATGGAGAATTGCGAACCACCGGTGAATTCGATGGATTGACGCAGTCCCAGCACTGACACGAGGAGCGCACAGACAACCAGCGTGATGCCGGCCGCGTACACGAAAATCTTGCGGTTCGGGACGATCCGATAGGATTTCTCGCCCGCATACAGGGCGTTTCCCCACTGGGCGTAACTTCTCATCGTGCTTCCTCCTGCTTAGCCGCAGCGGCTTGTTCTCGGCGCTGCTCAGCAAGCGATTTACGGGTGCCGACCGCTGTGCTCCCCGATGGCGTTGATACTGACTTCGTCTTGCGCACATCAGTGCGTGCACGCGCCGCGTAGATGGCACTGGACTTTGCACCGAGGTGTTCGGGATCCAAACCGGACAGCTTGTGGCCTTCACCGAAAAATGGGATGCGGATGAGCAGCTCCATCATCGGGTGCGTGAAGAAGAAGATCACCGCAAGGTCAACCACCGTCGTCACGCCCAATGTGAAGGCGAATCCCTGCAGGCCACCCACCGCGAGCATGTACAGCACCACGGCGGCCACGAGGTTCACCGCGTCCGAAATCATGATGGTGCGTTTGGCCCGCTCCCATCCTTCGTCGACGGCTGCCACGAGCGGGCGACCGTCACGCACCTCGTCGCGGATGCGTTCGAAGTAGACGATGAACGAGTCAGCGGTGACGCCAACTGCAACGATCAGGCCAACTACGCCAGGCAGTGAGAGGCGATATTCCATCAGCCATGACAGCAACGTGATGACCAGGTAGGTGATCACGCCCGCCATCAGGAGTGAACCGATCGAGATGATCGACAGGCCTCGGTACTGCCAGATCATGAACAGGACAACCAGGATCAGACCGATCAGACCGGCCCACAGACCCTTGGCCAGGTGATCGGATCCGAGCGTTGCAGAGATCTGCTGCTCGGACTGGACGGTGAAGTCCAATGGCAGTGAACCGAAGTTCAGCTGATTGGCCAGTGCCTTGGCACTGGTTGGCGTGAAATTACCGCTGATCTTGGCATGACCGTCAGTGATTGCTGCATTCATCGACGGTGAGGTAATCACCCTATTGTCAAGGACGACTGCGAAGCGGTTACGCGTGGGATCAGAATTCTGGAAGCCGACCAGACGAGTTGACGCTTCCTTGAATGCTTCGGTACCGACTGAGTCGAATTCGAGGCTCACAACCCACTCGCCTGTTGCCTGCCCCGTCTGGTTGTAGTCCATTGCGGCCTGGGCTGAATTCAGGTTCTCACCTTTGACATCGATCGGGCCAAGCAGGAATTTTTGGGTTCCGTCATCCGAGCACGTGGCATAAGGCTTGTCGGGATCACCGGGAGTGGTCTGGGTGCGTGCCTCAGTCGACATGCAGTCCAGGGTCAGGAAGTCGAACACGACCTGCTCGGTCATCCATGCCGAGTCCGAGTTGTTCTCCGGTGTGGTCGCCGGCTCGGTGCTCAGTTTCCCATCCTTATCCTGGTCGGCAGCCTGGCGGGCCTCATCCTCGGACATGGCCGTGGAGACAAGGGTTTGCGACTGCGGCTGGTCGGCTGCATCTCCAGACTGCGCGCTGCCGGCTCCCGACTGGCCGGAATCGCCGCTTTGAGCCGCTTCCAGTTGTTGCCTGGGTGCAACTGCGGCACCGACCTGCAGCACTGGACGGAAGTCCATCTGAGAAGATGAGCGGATCAGATTCAGCGTCTCCTCTGAGGGACGGCCAGGCAGCGAGACCACAATGTTGTTCGAACCCATTGAGGTGATTTCCGATTCGGAGACACCCGAGGCGTCCACGCGGTTACGGATAATGTTGATCGCCTCAGTGATGTCCTCATCAGTAATATTGCGGTCGTCTTCGCCTGTCGTATTCGGCGTCAGAATCAGCTGGGTTCCACCTTCGAGGTCCAGAGCCAGCTTCGGATGGAGTGTTGCACCTTGAGTTGCGCGTCCGATCAGCAGTGCTGCGATGCCGATAGCGACCACAACAAAGAGCGCGACAAGTGTGCGCACCGGGCGACGTTTCTTATTAGCCACAGTGATGGAGTCCTTGGTCAATGAAGTCGATGAATGGATGAATGAATTAGATGACGGGCGGAATATCGTCCTTGTTGCGGTTCTTGTCCCGCTTATCCTCGTCCTCAAGATCCGCTGCGAGCGTGTCGCCCTCGTTCACTGACGAGGGTGTCTCAGGTTCGATGGGATCATACCCAAGTACAGCAGGCTCATCTTCTTCCTCGGAAATGGCTTCTTCGATGTGATCAGCTGATTCCGTGGCGAAAGGTGGCTCGCCGACTTCGCGGATGACGGAACGTTCCCAGTAAGTTTCGGTGCCGTCCGACGTTTCCAGGATGACGATGTCGCCATCCTGATCCACGTAGCGTCCCCAGAACCCTACGGCGGTCTTCACCCATGCACCGGGCACCATCTGTTCGCTGATGATCCGTTGCTGTTCTTCCTGCTGTTTCGCCATTTTCTTGCGAGCGCGTGATGAGAACCAAAACATCACAATCAGCATCAACAACAGCGGCAGCCAAAGCATTAACGAGCCGGTACCTTGCACGGGGAAACCTCTTCATCCTCGACAAATCTACGTATATGACAGCACCGTGACAGTACACGGCGCCCGTTGCAGTCTACCTGTTCGTCTTCTCGATCGCGACGAACGGCGTCACTGTGCGTGCTACCTCACGTTTAAATCAGCGTGTCCTGATCGCTCGGAGGGGTCAGATTCAGGTGTGACCACGCTTTCGGTGTAGCTGCACGGCCGCGTGGGGTGCGAACAATGAACCCCTGCCTCATCAGGTACGGTTCAGTGACAGTTTCAACGGTTTCAGCTTCTTCGCCCACGGTGATAGCCAACGTGGACAGCCCCACCGGCCCTCCGCCAAAGCGCACGCACAGTGCTTCGAGGACGGCGCGATCCAGTCGGTCCAGTCCCGACTGGTCCACTTCAAACAATGCCAGTGCTTCACGCGCCGATTCCAGTGTGGGTGTTCCGTCCCCATGCACCTGCGCGTAGTCAAGTACGCGGCGCAACAGACGGTTTGCGATACGTGGCGTGCCGCGTGAACGGGAGGCGATTTCATGGGCTGCCTCATCGCTGACCGACACTCCCAGTAGCCCTGCCGACCGGTTGATGACCTGAACCAGGTCCTCTGTCTCGTAGAACTCCAGGTGCCCAGTGAAGCCGAAGCGGTCGCGCAGCGGTGCAGGCAGCAGCCCGGCACGCGTGGTCGCGCCCACCACTGTAAACGGTGGCAGCGTCAGCGGAATCGACGTGGCGCCCGGACCTTTGCCAACGACCACGTCGACACGGAAGTCTTCCATCGCCAGGTAGAGCATTTCTTCAGCGGTGCGTGCCAGGCGGTGAATCTCGTCGATAAAGAGGATGTCACCTTCCTGCAGGCCAGACAGGATCGCGGCGAGGTCGCCAGCGTGCTGGATCGCAGGTCCGGAGGTCAGGCGCAGTGAGGATCCCATCTCCTGCGCAATGATCATCGCCAGGGTTGTCTTTCCCAGTCCAGGCGGTCCGGCCAGGAGCACGTGGTCGGGTGTGACAGAGCGACCGATCGCTGCTTTCAACACCAGTTCGAGCTGTGTGCGCACGCGCGGCTGACCCACGAATTCGCTGAGGTGTTTCGGACGGAGAGCAGCTTCAGCTGCGCGCTCCAGTTCCGTCGCATCTGGCGCGACAATGCGCGGAGACAGGTCGTCGTCCATCTCATCCACGGGTGCCTCCCAGCTTGATCAGTGATGCGCGCAGAAGGTCGGATGCCCCCATCCCCTGCCCGGCAAGTGAGTTGACTGCTTTTCGGGCAATCGCCTGTGTCCAGCCGAGCTGTACCAGTGCAGCGGTGACTTCCTCGGTCACTTCATCACTGTCGGGTTCGCTGGGTACATCTTCAGCGTGTGCAGCGGGCCCCAGCTTGTTTCCAATTTCAAGGACGATCCGATCAGCAAGTTTTGGCCCCACTCCGGGGATCTTCCTGATTTGTGCGCTGTCTTTTTGGGCGAGGGCGTCGCGCAGCTGGTCGGGTGTGAGAACTGCCAACGCCGCCAGGGCGATGCGCGGTCCCACTCCGGAGACGGTGCGGATCACGGTGAACACGTCTTTCTCGTCACGCGTCGGGAAGCCGAACAAAGCGATCGCATCTTCCTTGACATCCATGACGATGTGGAGCGTGACCTCATTGCCACGGATCAGGCTGTGCGCCGTTGGTGGAGTGACCTTGACGGCCCATCCAATTCCACCGTTGACCACAGTGACTTCATCCAGGCCGATGTGCTCAACCGTTCCAGTCAGCAGTGCGATCACCGTTATTCCCCCTCGCTACGAACATCTGTTCCATCTTAGCGGCGATGCCAGCGCGGATCGACCGCACCCGTGCGGTGTTGCGTCGCCTGAGCTTCTGCCCAGATCTGCTGAGCCCGTGTCATGGTGCCCTTGGAGGAGACTTTGCCTGACAGGGACACGGTAATCTGAGAATCATCCCCCGCGCCGAGCAAGCCTGAGCCTCGCCAGGCGTGACAGATTGCAATTGCAAGGGCGTCAGCCGCGTCTGCTGGCTTCGGCGGAGTATCGAGGCGGAGGATGCGAGCCACCATGTGCTGCACCTGCGCTTTCCCGGCGGTGCCAGAACCGGTGATCGCTGCTTTGACTTCTGACGGTGTATGGACTGCCATTGGCAGACGTGCCTGCCCGACACATGACATGGCCACGCCCATCACCTGCATTGTGGTGGTTACTGACTGAAGGTTGTCCTGTGCGAAAACCCGTTCAATGGCCACCACTTCAGGCTGAAAGGTCTCAATGGTGTGCCGGATCTCCTGGGCAATGGATGCGAGGCGAAAATGGGTGGCCAGACTGGTTTTGGTTCTGGCCACGCCGACGTGAACCAGCGCCGCTGCGCGTGACGCATCAACATCCACCACTCCGATTCCGCATCGGGTGATGCCCGGGTCAATCCCCATTACGCGCATTGGTCAACCATCTGCACGAAGAGAGAATGGATCCGGTTGTCTCCCCCAATTTCAGGGTGGAATGATGTCGCAAGGCAGTGCTCGTTACGCAGTGCGACAATCGGCCCGTCAGCTTTGTTGTCGGCACGCGCCATGACGCGAACAGATTCTCCGACCGTATCGACCCATGGAGCGCGAATGAACAATGCCCGAAATGGCGTGTCAAATCCATCCACCTCCAGGTCTTCTTCATGGGAGTCGACCTGCCGGCCAAATGCGTTACGTCTGACAGTCATGTCCATTGCGCCCAATGCGATCTGGTCGCTGCGCCCGTCAAGAATAGTGCTGGCCAGCATAATCATGCCGGCACAAGTCCCCCACATCGGCATTTTCTGATCCACAGCCCCATGCAGCCCTTCGTCCATACCTGTGGCATGCATGAGGATAGACATGGCGGTTGACTCCCCACCGGGAATAACCAGGCCGTCGATCTGTGTCAACTGGTCAGGGTGGCGCACATACACAGCGCGGGCGCCGGATTCTTCCAGCGCCCGCACATGTTCTGAGATATCACCTTGAAGCGCGAGTACGCCTATGGTTCTCACGCTGGTGTCACCATCCGCGCTCAGCCAGGCGGTGATCAACCGGCAAATCGTCGACGTTGATGCCGACCATCGCTTCCCCCAGTCCGCGTGAGACTTCCGCAATGGTGTCAGGATCGTTGTAAGCCGCTGTTGCGCGCACAATCGCGCTCGCGCGCTTAGCCGGATCACCGGACTTGAAGATACCGGATCCAACGAAGACACCCTCGGCACCCAGCTGCATCATCATCGCGGCATCCGCAGGAGTGGCGATGCCGCCGGCGGTGAACAGGACGACAGGCAGGCGGCCTTCTCGTGCCACCTCTGCGACCAGTTCATACGGTGCCTGCAGTTCTTTCGCTGCCACATACAGCTCGTCTTCTGGCAGCGACGTCAGGTGCTGAATCTGGTCACGGATCTTGCGCATATGCGTCGTCGCGTTCGACACGTCACCGGTGCCGGCCTCGCCTTTGGAGCGGATCATGGCCGCGCCTTCACTGATGCGGCGCAGAGCCTCACCCAGGTTGGTCGCACCGCACACGAACGGCACGGTGAACTTCCACTTGTCAATGTGGTGCGAGTAGTCAGCCGGGGTCAGCACCTCGGATTCGTCAATGTAATCGACGCCGAGGGACTGGAGCACCTGCGCTTCCACGAAGTGTCCGATGCGGGCTTTGGCCATGACGGGGATGGAGACGGCGTCAATGATGCCGTCGATCAGATCCGGGTCTGACATGCGGGCCACGCCGCCCTGGGCGCGGATATCCGCGGGGACGCGTTCGAGTGCCATGACGGCCACGGCACCGGCGTCTTCAGCAACCTTCGCCTGCTCAGGGGTGACGACGTCCATAATGACGCCGCCTTTGAGCATTTGCGCCATTCCACGCTTGACGCGGTCAGTTCCGACCTGGCGTCCTTCGTCGGTGGGTGTGGCAGCAGAGGGATTTTCGCTCATTCCTCCTCCTGTTCGAGTTGAGCGCGAACTTCATCGCTCAGTGACATGTTGTGGTAGACGTTCTGCACGTCATCAGAATCTTCGAGGGCGTCCACCACACGCATAACCTTGGTGGCACCTTCAACGTCGAGTTCCACCTGTGTCGAGGCAACGAACTGCGCCTCAGCAGAGTTGTAGTCAATTCCTGCATCCTGCAGCGCGGTGCGCACCGCGACCACCTCGGTCGGCTCACAGGAAATGACGAAGACGTCTCCTTGCTGGGCGACATCTTCGGCACCTGCATCGAGTACGGCTTCCATGATGGAATCCTCATCCACACCGTCGGCCTCCGGCACCTCGACGATTCCGCGACGGGAAAAGAGGTAGGACACCGAGCCGGGGTCAGCCAGGTTGCCACCGGAACGGGTAAATGCCAGGCGTACATCTGATGCCGCGCGGTTGCGGTTATCGGTCAGACATTCGACCAGAATCGCAACACCTGCGGGACCGTAGCCTTCGTACATGATGGTTTCGTACTCAGCGCCACCGGCTTCTGCACCGGAGCCACGCTTGACAGCGCGATCAATGTTGTCGGCCGGAACGGAGTTCTTCTTCGCCTTCTGGATGGCGTCATACAGCGTGGGATTACCTGCGGGATCTCCTCCACCTGTGCGGGCTGCCACCTCAATGTTCTTGACGAGCCTGGCGAAGAGTTTTCCACGCTTGGCGTCGATGGCTGCTTTCTTATGCTTTGTGGTTGCCCACTTGGAGTGTCCGGACATGAATTCTCCCCTTGGGTATGGTCTAGTACGCGTATAGTGTAGCGCCCTGATCCCAGTACGGGCGCCTGGTGCACAGTATGAGAACCGTTGAGGTAAGTGTTTTCACACTTTCGTCACGCTGGTTCGCGAAAAACTTCCATTTCGCACGAGTTCTCGGCCAGCTGCGACCAATTGCCCTCGAAAGTGAGGACGACGGCGGTACCCGTGGGAACACCCCAACGGACTTTTTCCTTACAGGATCGGCGTGCCCCCAGCGATGCCGCCATTGCTGAAATAGCTGGCTCGTGGCCGACCATCATGACTGAGGTGACTGACGCGGGCAGGCTCCGCGCCTTGTCGAGCAGACTGTCAGCGCCGGCCAGATACAGTTCGTCATCAACTGAGGTGGTGCGCACCTCGATCGACGTGTGGAGCTGCACCGCCGTTTCCTGTGTACGCACGGCGGGCGATGTCAGTGACAGATCAACGTGGTCAATCAGGCGTGAGACTCGTCGTCCCAGTCGCCGAGCCTGCTCAACACCTTCTGGAGTCAGCGGCCTTTGACGGTCACCGGAGCTGCTCGAACCGGCAGCAGCGTGACGTACCAGGATAAGCGTTCGTGTCGTCATAGTATCTACAATAGCGAGGATCGAGGAGGGATTGGATGGCACTGGCACCCGGGCCAGAGGATTTGGCGTGTTCAGCACGCGGATGCAGCCGTAAGGCTGAGGTTGCAATCATCTGGTCAAATCCGGCCATTCACACTGGCCGATCCAAGACATGGCTGGCGTGTCGTGATCATCGCGACTCGCTCCAGCAATACCTGGCCTACCGAGATTTTCCCACCCGTGTCATCCCAATTAACGAGGTCGACTCTTAGCGTCCGACCACGTTAACCTGCAGTTTCTAGGTAAGTGTGACCAGGTCCAGGTACGACTCATCCCACAGATCCTCATCGGCGTCAGGCAGCACCAGCACGCGGTCCGGGTTGAGCGCCTCGACCGCGCCGGGATCGTGCGTGACCAGGACGACGGCGCCCTCATAGGTGCGCAGCGCGTTGAGAATCTCCTCGCGAGAGGCTGGATCAAGGTTGTTCGTCGGCTCATCCAACAGCAGCACATTTGCTGCAGAGACGACCAGCGTCGCAAGGGCCAGGCGCGTCTTCTCTCCGCCGGATAGTACGCGCGCCGGCTTATCGATGTCGTCCTCGCCAAACAGGAACTGCCCCAGCACGTTGCGAACGTGCGTGGTGTCCAGGTCAGGAGCTGCGTGCGCCATGTTGTCATACACTGTGGCGTCCATGTCCAGGAAGTCGTGTTCCTGGGCGTAGTAGCCAAGTTTGAGGCCATGCCCACTGATGACTTGCCCCAGATCAGGCTCTTCCACGCCGGCCAGCAGGCGCAGCAGCGTCGTCTTACCAGCACCGTTCAGACCCAGGATCACCACACGCGAGCCGCGGTCAATTGCCAGATCCACACCAGTGAAAACTTCCAACGAGCCGTAGGATTTCGACAGGCCCTCTCCTGACAGTGGCACGCGTCCGCATGGCGCAGGTTCGGGGAAACGCAAACGCGCAACCTTTTCATGCTGGATTTCCTGACCAGCCTGCTCAACCAGTTCATCGGCGCGGCGCAGCATCTGCTGTGCCGCAACAGCCTTCGTTGCCTTCGCGCGCATCTTTTCGCCCTGCGCACGCAGCTGTTCAGCTTTCTTGAGCGCGTTGGCGCGTTCGCGGCGGTGACGGCGTTCATCCTCGTCGCGTTGACGCAGGTAGGCAGACCATCCGAGGTGGTAGACATCCAGTGCCGTGCGGTTCGCGTCCAGATAGAACACGGAGTTGACCGTGTCATCCAGCAATTTGACGTCGTGGCTGATCACCATGAATCCGCCGGAGTATGCGCGCAGCCAATCGCGCAGCCACAGGATTGAATCGTGATCAAGGTGGTTGGTCGGCTCATCCAGCAGCAAAATATCAGCCTCTGAGAAAAGCACCCGAGCCAGTTCGACGCGGCGTCGCTGACCACCGGACAACGTGTCGAGGCTTTGCTCCAACACGCGATCGTCTAATCCCAGTGAATGAGCGATCTGCGATGCCTGAGCATTGGCAGCCCACCCTCCGGCATTCGTGAAACGCTGGTCGAGCTTGACGTAACGCTCCATCGCCCGCTGTTGGCGCTCCCCTTCCAGGGTGGACATTTCATGCTCAGCTTTGCGGATCTTCTCTATGAGGGTGTCGATACCTCGAACGGAGATGATGCGCTCACGCCCCGTCATCTTCTGGTCGCCAATATGGGTGTCCTGTGCCAGGTATCCGATGGTGCCGCTGCGACGCACGTGCCCAGTAAACTCAGCGGCACCGTGATCGCTCTCCCCTGCTAAGAGGCGCATCATAGTGGTCTTGCCGGCACCGTTTCTGCCAACCAAACCGATACGCATCCCGCGGTCAATCCTGAAGGTGGCGTTCGAGATCAGTACGCGTGCACCGATCCGAAGCGAAAAGTCCTGCACAGAAATCACCTATCGAGTCTAAGCGGTGTCAGAACAACTCGGGAGGATTGACTTCCATTCTCACAGGTGCCAGCTTGTGGGCTGAGCGGTGCTGCCGCACCTGTGTCAGCTGGTCAAGCAGCGTATTTGTGTGCGAAATCGGCGTGCGGACAAGAGTGCGGATGTGCTGGTCGGGCTCATGTTCCGGCATAGCGAGGGAGAGCTGGGCACTATCAGCTGCACGACGTGTGGGCGCCTGTTCGATCGGAACTGTGCCGAGCAGCTCCGCATCTGAAAGACTTGCCACAATCGCGTGAACGTCAGGTGCAGGCCCGTCGAGGGCAACGATTGTCGTAAAGGGGAAGAATCCTACAGAACGACGTTCTGCCAGCTGATCGGCAGCAACTCTGACCGGATCCCACCGCACGAGGGCCTGACCCAGTGTCGGATCTGACAGACCGACAACGATGGCAGGGTGTGCGGGCGCTACACGTGACAATGCTCCGAACCAGCGGCGCATGGCTTCCTCGTATGCCCACAGTTCAGGGCGTGCGGCTGTTGTATCGGCATCGAGGATAACGGCTGCCTCATAACCGCCATCGAGGGTAGGTTCTGCGCCGGGTGTTGCCACCACGATTCGTGAATCCGTCGGACGCAGTGTGTCGATCCGATGGTCTGCAGAAGAGACCACTAGTGGCAATCCCGGTAAAGCTCGAGCCAGTTCCTCTGCCGTGCGTTCAGAGCCGATCTGGCGTGCGCGCACCGCGTGCGCTGCGCAATGCGGGCACGTGAACGCCGACGCATCCCACTGACACCATTGGCACACAATCTGGCGATCGCCTCGCATCGCCAATGGGCCGTGGCATCTTTGACATCGCGCCGTCCGATGACACTGTGCGCAAGCAATAACCGGCACATAGCCGCGTCGTGGCACCTGAATCAGGACATGCCCGCTCTGCGCACTTTCCCGGATAAAGCGCTGTACGCTGGTCGGAATATTACCTGCCGATGGGCCTTCCCTGGCCGCGTCAAAGTCATCGAGGACACGTACGCGCGGCGCATGTTCGCGCAGCGCGTGGCGCAGCGGTGTGAGCGGCACTGCCCATGAGGAATTGACCAGCATATGCGATTTCACCGACCGTGCCAGGCTTGCGCTGAGCAGGTCGACCCCTTCCAGGTGGGCACGCGCGATCGCAACATCGAGCGCGCTTGCGCGTGGAGACCGCTCCTCGGTTAAACGGTCATCACCGTCATCCCACACGATGATTGCTCCCAGATCCTTCACTGGTGTCCACACAGCTGATCGTGTTCCCACCAGGATGGTCAGTTCTCCGGCTAGTGCGCGCAGATGAACGGCAAATCGATGAGCTGCCGAATCATCCGACCCGACCGTCTCAACACAGTCGGTACCGACGATCAGGGCGATCTGCGCAGCGATTCGATCCACCTGTTCACGCGTGGCGGCCACCACGATGACAGGGGCGCGCGCCGAGCGGATTGCCACAACGGTTGCCAGCTGGCGTATCCAGTCATGAGGCACGACCTGCCAGACGATCCGCCCTGGCGCAGTCGGGTCCCCCTCGTACCACGACAGGAATTCCGTATCCATTGAGATTGGCGAGGGCGCCGCGCAGTCTCGGTGTGCAGCGAGGACGTTTTTTTCACTGCGTGCATGCCGCGCCGGGATCGCCAGTGAGAGCACCTGTGAGGTGGTCGCCAGATGTTTATGCGCAATGTAGCGCGCCAGTGTCAGCGTGGATTCGTTGAGCACCGGAGTGCGTGAAACAACGGACTGGATGGGTGACAGGGCGCGGTGCTGCGGTACGGTCTCCCGACCCACAACCCACCCTCGTTGGCGTGTACCGGCCAATGCAACGCGCACGGTGCAACCGACAGTTACTGCAGAGTCAAGTTCGGGTGGGACGGCGTAGTCAAGCGGATGATCGAGGTGCGCCAAGTCGACGTCGACCAGAACGTGCGCGACAGTCAGTGGGTCACGGAAATCCTCACGTGGCGGTGGTTCGAAGCCCGGCAGGTATGACTCCATTGCGTCTCACGCAATGAGCTCCGGGCCGTACTTAAGGACGATCAGTGCGGCGATGATGACAAGGATACCGCCCGTGATCCACCAGTCCGTGCCCGAGGCTATGAGGGAGCGAATGCTGGCACTTGAGGGCAGCGTTTCGCGGACCAGGCAGATACGCGTCATGGTGGCGAAGATCAGCAGTGATGACACGAACACCACCAGGCACCACGGGCACAATACCTGGATGACAACGTAGGACTGGTAGAACAGCCATAGTGCGCTCGCCAGACCGCCGGCGGCGAGGACTTCCGCACCGATGAGGAACAGACGTGACAGGCGCGAGCCGCTGAGAAGGGCGCATGCGATAGTGAACACCGCTGCGCCAAAGGCGATTCCGAAAAATGCGTTGGGGAATCCCAGGACGCGGGCCTGCGGTGTCAATGCGACTGCCGAGCATGACAGTGCATCGCTGACATCGCATCCGAAGCGGCTGTTCTGGTCACCTGCAAGGATCCAGGCTTCCACGGACAGGACGAATGAGGCGATCAGGGCTAGAGCCGACATAATGGCCAGCACCACGGCGCTTCGCATCATCCACGCACGCGAGGGAGCATGGTCGAGATCGAAATCGTCCTGGTCCGCCATAGTCTTAGCCTTTCAGTGCTGCGCGCAGATCCTCTATGCGGGTCACGTCTTCCCACGGGAATCCCGGTCGCCCGAAGTGGCCGTACACTGAGGTCTCCTTGTAGATCGGGCGCAAGAGATCGAGGTCCTCGATCATACCTGCTGGGCGCAGGTCGAACACGTCGGTGATTGCGCGCGCGATGGTCGCATCGTCTACCTGCCCCGTATCGAAGGTGTCGACGTACAGACCTACCGGGTGTGCGCGGCCGATGGCGTAAGCCACCTGAACTTCGCAGCGTTTCGCGATGCCTGTTGCAACGATGTGCTTGGCAATCCAGCGCAGCGTGTAGGAAGCTGAGCGGTCAACTTTCGATGGATCCTTACCTGAGAACGCGCCACCTCCGTGCCGCGCCATTCCGCCGTAAGTATCGACGATGATCTTGCGTCCGGTCAGGCCTGCGTCGGCAGCTGGTCCGCCGTACACGAACCGTCCCGATGGATTCACGAGGATTTCGGCGTCTTTCCAGGACACGTTGAGACCTGATTCGTCCAGCACTGGTTCGATGACATGGCGGCGCACTTGCCGAGTCAGGTCTGCCAATGTGAGTGCCTCGTCGTGCTGGGTGGACACAACGATCGTCTCGATACTGACGGGCGTGTGGTTCTCGTCGTATCCGAAGGTCACCTGCGTCTTGCCATCAGGGCGCAGACCGTCGATGGTGCCGTCGTGTCGAACCTGTGCGAGGCGATGAGACAGCTTGTGTGCCGTCCAGATCGGGGCAGGCATCAGATCCGGTGTCTCATCGGATGCATATCCAAACATGAGGCCTTGGTCGCCGGCGCCCTGAAGTTCGCGAGGGTCAGCTGTATCAGCCCCTTCACGTGCTTCAAGAGAACGTTCCACTCCCCCGGCAATGTCCGGGCTCTGCTGGCCGATCGACACGGAGACACCGCAAGAGGCGCCGTCGAATCCAATTCGCGACGAGGTGTATCCGATGCGGCAGATTTCCTCGCGAACGATCTGCGGAATTTCCACGTAGGCGCGGTCCGTGGTTACTTCACCCATGACATGCACCTGGCCGGTGGTGGCGAAAACCTCGATCGCGGCACGTGCATGTAGGTCTTGTTCGAGCAATGCATCAAGGATTGAATCCGCGATGCGGTCACAGACTTTGTCTGGATGACCTTCAGTTACTGATTCCGAAGTAAAAAGTCGAAGCGATGTCACCGGGTTATCTTACCTATCCTCTGTGCGACCTCATCGATGATGCCGGCCGCAATTGTTACCTTCGATCCGCTGACTGTTTTCACGGGCTGTCCCTCGCGATCAACCAGCACGACCTGAGATTCCACGTCACCGAATCCCTGTCCGTTCCCTACGGCGTTAATAGCCAGCAGGTCGGCTGCCTTTCGCCGAGCTTTGTCGGCACCACGCTCGAGCACAACCTGAGGCGAGCCGGTTTCGGCGGCAAAGCCGACAAGCACCGGTGGACGCTGGGGCGAGTGGGCAACCGACGCCAGAATGTCGGTGGTGCGTTCAAGCTCGATGGCAGGCGCATCCTGAGTCGACGGATCTTTCTTGATCTTGTCGTCGGCAACGTGGATGGGTCTGAAATCTGCCACCGCAGCTGCCATGATCGCAATGTCCGTTGTCGCGATGCGGTCAGTGACTGCCTGATACATCTCAGCGGCTGTCGGGGCCGGGATGACGGTAATTCCGTGCGGAATCAGGTGATCGTCGATGTTGGCGGCAACCAGGGTCACGTCTGCCCCGCGTCGACGCGCTTCAGCTGCCAATGCGCATCCTTGCCGGCCGGATGAGCGATTGCCAATAAAACGGACGGGATCGATCGGTTCCTGGGTACCGCCAGCCGTAATGAGGACGCTGCGCCCGGCAAGGTCCCCCTCGTGCGGCTCGAGAGCTTCAAGGACGCGTTCCGTGATGATGAGCGGATCAGGCAGACGGCCTGTGCCGCTGTCTCCTGAGCTCAGCGGACCGTCATCCGGTTCGATAATGATCATGCCACGCGTGCGCAGTGTCTGGATGTTGTCCTGAGTTGCGGCGTTAGTCCACATCGCACTGTGCATGGCGGGTGCCAGAATGACAGGCGTATCGCGATGCGCAGCCAGCACAACGGTGGTGAGCAGATCGTTTGCCATGCCCGCTGCCAGGCGCGCAATGAGATCTGCCGTGGCAGGTGCAATCACAATGGCCTGCGCGTGGCGGGCAATCTCGACGTGCTCGGTTGCTCCACCGTCAAATACGCTGGTTGTGACGGCCTGCCCACTGAGCGCATGCCACGTGGTATCACCGACAAAGTGGGTGGCCGCCTGAGTGGGGATGACTCTCACTGCATAATCGTGGTGCTGGAGTTCGCGTACTACGCGGGTCACCTTGTACGCAGCAATGCCGCCGCCAACTCCGACGACGACCAGTGGTTTCACGGTTAGGCCTCAGGCGCAGATTCGAGCGTCAGCTTGCCTTCATTGATTTCGCGTAGTGCGATTGACAGCGGTTTATCGTCGGGGTCACTTTCCACTACGGGTCCGACGAACTGCACCATGTTCTGCTCGAGTTGGAGCTGGTAGGTGTTGATCTGCCGGGCGCGCTTTGCCGCGAAGATCACCAGCGCATACTTGGAGTCGACGTGGTTCAGAAGGTCGTCGATCGGCGGGTTGGTGATGCCTTCAGGCTGGGCAACAATTCCGGACATGGGACCTCTTCTCATGTAAATCTGGCTAATTAGCTTGTCCAGTCTACTCCAGCCCCATCAAGACGGCTAGGTCCGTCACGGCCTGGTCAAGGTCGTCATTGATCACAATTACGTCGAATTCGTGAGCTGCGTCAAGTTCGGCTCGCGCGGTGGTCAGGCGCCGCTCCTGCTCCTCGAGCGTTTCGGTGCCGCGTTCAGTGAGGCGTCGTTTCAGTTCGTCCCACGAGGGAGGCGCCAGGAAGATGAAATGCGCTTGAGGCATGGAAGCACGAACCTGTCGTGCGCCTGCCACGTCAATTTCGAGAAGAACGCTCTTTCCTTCTGACAGCCATTGTTCAACCGGCTTGCGGGGAGTGCCATATCGATGTGCGCCGTGTACCAATGCCCATTCGAGCATCTGTCCGTCATTGACCAGGCGATCGAATTCGTCGTCGCTCACAAAGAAGTAGTGCGTGCCATTGATTTCACCTGGGCGCGGTGCACGGGTGGTGGCTGATACGGACAGTGCGATCTCGGGATGGCGGCTCAGGAGGGAGTGCACAACGGTTCCCTTACCGACCGCCGTCGGCCCAACCAGAACAGTAAGACGGGGCTCATGAAGTTTCATGAGCCCCATCTTGCCACGTCATCCGAATTTCTTGAGTAATTCTTCCCGTTGAACAGGTCCGAGACCTCGCACACGTCGAGTGGGAGCAATACCGATGTCTGCCATCAACTTTGCAGCGGTATTGGTTCCAACGCGCGGAAGAGACTCCAGTAGGGACGTCACCTTCATCTTTGCGACTGCCTCATCAGACTCAGCCAAGTCAAAAACTTCACTCAATGTCATGGATCGAGACTTCAGCGCGGTTTTAATTTCAGCACGCCTGCGCCTCGCCTGCGTGGCTTTCTCCAGTGCAGCTGATCGCTGTTCCGGAGTGAGTTTAGGTAGTGCCACGCCGCTCACCTCCCTTAATTGTGACATGTGTTACTCACGCTTTAAGTATGGCCCCAAAGCGCCACTTACGAGGGAATTCGAGGCGTGTCATCAACTCCGTGTCACTGGAACCTCAAAGAGTCACAGATCTCCTTCACGGCACCAACCAAACGGTCTTTTTCCGGACCGCAGCGTAAGATCTGCCTGGACGAAGACGCCAGCACTCGATCGACAGCACGTCCAAAAACATCTCTGACCTGTTCCGATCCGGCACCCTGCGCGCCAACTCCTGGAGACAGGATTGGACCTGTGAAATCCTCAATGTTGATGTGCAGGTCGGTTAACGCCGACTGAATCGTTGCTCCAATCACCAAACCAAACGGACCAATGTGTTGGAAATCACATTTTGTGTTGAGGGTGTTGACCTCGCTGATGATAAGCCCTGCAACGCTGTGAGCATTGTCCACCGTCGCATGCTGAATGCCGTGACCATCGGGATTCGATGTCAGGGCCAGTGTGAACACACCATGTCCGGATTGTTGTGCCTGCTCGTAGGCAGGTGCCAGCGCTCCGACACCCAGATACGGACTGACGGTCAGTGCATCGCCGGCAAGCGGTGACCCCTCCCCCAGATATGCTGCCGCATACGCATCCATCGTGGATCCGATGTCACCACGCTTCGCATCCACAATGCATACCGCATCCGTGTCGCCGCAGCGGGCGATCACTTCTTCCAGGACAGCTACGCCGGCAGAGCCGTACTGCTCGAACAGTGCACTTTGGGGTTTAAAGGCAGCAACATGATCGCCCAGGGCATCAACAACCCGCATCGAAAATTCGCGCATACCCTGCGCGCTGCGTTCCAGCCCCCACTGATCAAGCAGCGCCGGATGGGGATCAATGCCCACACACAGCGGGCCTCGCTGGCGCATCAGATCCCACAGACGATCACCAAAACCTGCTGTGCTCACTTGTCTTCACCGCTCTCGTTTCCATGCGCACGCAACTCATCCCATCGCTGAAGTGAACACACGTCATATGTGCCACCCAAGCGCACGTCGATTGCCTGAACAGCGGCACTGAATGCCTGCAGCGTCGTGATGATCGTGCGGTTGTTTGCGGTTGCCCCTGCTCGAATCATGAAGCCATCCTGGCGATGCGCCGAACGCTGGGGCGTGTTCACCACCATGTCGACAAATCCGTCACGAATCAGGTCAATAATGGTCGGTTCCCCGTCGGGGCCAGGACCGTCAGAACCCTTGCGCACAATGTGCGCATCCACGCCGTTGCGCCTCAGAACTGAGGCAGTGCCTTCCGTTGCCAAGATGTGGAAACCCAATTCAGCCAGACGCACGACCGGCAGAATCATGGCACGCTTATCACCGTCAGCAACCGAAATAAACACTGTGCCATCCGTTGGCAACTCGCCGTACGCGCCAGTTTGAGACTTGGCGTAGGCTGCCGGGAAACGCCAGTCAATTCCCATCACTTCACCGGTCGACCGCATCTCCGGACCCAGAATTGTGTCCACTACCCCGCCGTCAGCGCGGCGGAATCGTGAGAACGGCAATACCGCTTCCTTCACGGCAATGGGAGCATTCATATTGATGATCCGAGAGTCAACAGCGGGCAGGACACCCTCGTCGACGAGCTGCTGGATCGATGCGCCGATCTGGATGCGGGCTGCCGCCTGCGCCAGCGGAACGCCTGTCGCCTTCGATGCAAACGGCACCGTACGCGAGGCACGCGGGTTGGCCTCGATCACGTACAGAACGTTCGACATGAGCGCGAACTGGACGTTGATCAGGCCGCGCACTCCGATCTGGCTGGCGAGTGCTTCCGTCGAAGCTGTAATGCGGGCAACTTCCCGCTCCGACAGTGACATGGGTGGCAGCACACACGCCGAATCGCCCGAGTGGACGCCCGCTTCCTCGATGTGTTCCATCACTGCGCCCATGAACAACTCGGTGCCGTCGTAGAGCGCATCAACGTCAATTTCAATGGCGTCGTCAAGGAACCGATCGATCAGGAGCGGACCTGAGGTGAACAGCTCGTCAATGTCGGGGCGGTCGAGGTAGGCGCGCAGGGCGTCCGCATCGTTAATGACCGCCATTCCGCGCCCGCCAAGCACGAACGAGGGGCGCACCAGGACCGGGTATCCAACCGCCTGCGCCACACCCAAAGCCTGCGCCGGCGTGTGCGCAATATCGTGGGCAGGTGCGGGCAGCTCCACCTCGCTGAGAATATGACCAAAGGCTTCGCGATCCTCCGCCAGCGCAATCGACGAGGGTGTAGTTCCCAGAATCGGCACACCTGCCGCTTCTAAGTCGGAGGCCAGTGACAGTGGCGTTTGTCCACCCAGCTGGACCAACACACCCTTAACGGGACCAGCCTCGCATTCTGCCCGGTAGATTTCAATGACGTCTTCCAGGGTCAGCGGCTCGAAATAGAGACGATCTGAGATGTCATAATCGGTCGACACAGTCTCTGGGTTGCAGTTGACCATAATCGTGTCGTAGGTATCCTGCAGTGCGAATGCTGCGTGCACACACGAGTAATCGAACTCAAGACCCTGACCAATTCGGTTCGGCCCAGCACCCAGAATCATCACTGCTTCGCGACTGCGTGGAGTAACTTCCGTTTCCTCATCGTAGGAGGAGTAATGGTACGGGGTGCGTGCCGCGAATTCGGCTGCGCACGTGTCGACTGTCTTGAACACCGGGTGGATGTTGAAGGCGTGGCGAACCTGGCGCACAGTTTCTTCGGTCAGGCTACGCAATACCGCGATCTGTCGATCCGAAAAGCCGTGCCGCTTGGCCGCGGTGAGCACGTCCGGAGTCAGCGCCGGCGCGTTCCTGACGCTGCGGGCGACCTCGTTGATCAGCATGATCTGGTCGATGAACCACGGGTCAATGCCGGTTGCTTCGCATACCTGTTCCAGGGTTGCACCCCCGCGCAGGGCTTGTTGGACCTGAACGAATCGGTGCTCGGTCGGGGTGGCGATGCGGGTGAGCAGGTCCTCGACATCTGCCGGTGTTGGATCGGCGCCGTCCCAGTGGAACTGCACGCCCGTCTTGTCGAGGGACCGTAGCGCCTTATTGAGGGCTTCGGTGAAGTTGCGCCCAATCGCCATTGCTTCGCCCACGGCCTTCATGGATGTCGTCAGCGTCTCATCGGCTTCAGGGAACTTCTCGAAAGTGAATCGTGGAACCTTCACCACCACGTAGTCCAACGTCGGTTCAAACGAGGCCGGCGTGGAGCCTGTAATGTCGTTGCGAATCTCATCGAGGGTGAAGCCAGTGGCCAAACGTGCCGCGATCTTCGCGATCGGGAAACCGGTTGCCTTGGAGGCCAGAGCTGAAGAGCGTGACACGCGCGGATTCATCTCGATGACGATGATGCGCCCGCTCTGCGGGTGCACAGCGAACTGAATGTTGCAGCCACCCGTATCCACGCCGACTTCACGGATCACGGCGATCGCAATATCGCGCAGCCGCTGGAGTTCACGGTCGGTCAGGGTCAGAGCCGGAGCAACCGTGATCGAATCGCCGGTATGCACGCCCACAGGGTCAACATTTTCAATCGAACAGACAACCACCACGTTATCGGCGGCGTCGCGCATCAGTTCCAGCTCGTATTCTTTCCATCCCAGGATGGACTCTTCCAGCAGAACTTCGGTGGTCATGGACGCTTCGAGGCCTGCGCCAGCGATGCGGTCAAGGTCGTCGGGTGTGAACGCAATACCCGAACCCAGACCGCCCATGGTGAACGAGGGACGCACTACCAGCGGATAGCCGAGCTCTTCGGCAGCAGCATGGCAATCTTCCAGCGTGTGCGCAATGGTTGAGCGTGCAACTTCAGCTCCGCAGCGCGCCACGATTTCCTTGAACGTCTCACGGTTTTCACCAGCCTGGATCGCCTCGATGGAGGCGCCGATCAGTTCAACGCCGTAATGCTCGAGTACGCCTCTTTCTGCCAGTTCAACGGCGAGGTTGAGGGCGGTCTGGCCACCCAGGGTGGGCAGTAACGCATCGGGTCGTTCCTTTTCAATGATGGAGGTGACCACTTCGCAGGTCAACGGTTCCACATATGTCGCATCCGCCATCGCCGGATCGGTCATGATGGTTGCGGGGTTCGAGTTAACGAGGATGACCCGCAGGCCCTCTTCTTTCAGGACACGGCAGGCCTGCGTCCCGGAGTAGTCAAATTCGCATGCCTGACCGATGACGATCGGGCCTGAACCAATGACGAGGACGGATTTCAGATCAGTGCGCTGAGGCATCGGAAGCATCCTCCTTATCGTGGCTCAGCATGGAAAGAAACTGGTCGAAGAGGTGTTCCCCATCGTGGGGACCGGCCGCCGCCTCGGGGTGGAACTGGACGGAGAATGCTGGAATGTCGAGGGCGCGTATGCCTTCCACCACTCGATCATTGAGGTCAATGTGGCTGACCTCAACTCGTCCGTACCGTCCCTTGTCGAAGGGAGCAACTACCGGCTCACCGACTGGCACGTCCACGGCGAAACCGTGGTTGTGAGAGGTAATCTCCACTCGTCCGCTGCGCTCATCGCGCACTGGCTGGTTGACCCCCCGGTGACCAAATTCCAGCTTGTAAGTGCCAAATCCCAGAGCTCGGCCGAAAAGCTGATGGCCAAAGCAGATGCCAAAGAAGGGAATCCCCTGGTCCAAGATGGCGCGGAGCACACCAATCTGGTGCTCGGCGGTTGAGGGGTCACCCGGACCGTTGGAGAAGAATACGCCGTCAGGTTCGAGTTCGAGGATCTCACCGGCGGTGATGTTCTGGGGCACGACGTAGACGTCAACACCCCGTGCTGCGAGCTGCTCGGGTGTACGTGATTTGATGCCCAGATCCACTGCCACGACGCGTTTGTGATTGTCGGCTCCGTCTTCTGCTGCCGGCACCACGTACGTGTGCGACGTTGACACCGCCTGTGAAAGCGATGAACCGGCCATGTGAGGCTGGTCCTGCACGATGCGTACCAGTGACTCACACACATACTCGCTCATGTACTCGGCACCTGCAGGCAGCGCGGTGCCGGAGAAGATCCCCCCGCGCATCGCACCGTGAGAGCGGATGTGGCGTGTAATGGCTCGCGTGTCGACATCTGCGATTCCGACGATGTCCTGGCGGATCAGTTCTTCTTCCAACTCTCCTGAGGCACGCCAGTTGGACGCGCGACGGGCCGGGTCACGCACCACGAATCCGGCGACCCAGATCTGTGAGGATTCGGAGTCCTCCGAATTGACGCCGGTATTGCCGATATGTGGGCTGGTCATGACGACAATCTGCTGATGATAGGACGGATCCGTCAATGTTTCCTGGTACCCCGTCATTGACGTGGCGAAGACGACTTCACCCAGCGTGCGGCCACGCGCTCCCCACGCACGTCCACGGAAAATGCGCCCATCTTCGAGGACGAGCAAGGCCAGATCATCGTGTGTGGTCATTGTGCGGTCCCTTCTGCCGCCAAAGCACCGTCACGGACGGTGACCTTCCCGTTGAAGATCGTATGAATGATCCGACCTGTGACATCCATTCCGTCATACGGCGTGTTGACGGAGCGTGAATGCAAGTCAGAGCGGTTGACGCGCACACGCACGGTCGGATCGACCAGCGTGATATTCGCGGGGTTACCGACGGTGAGAGACAGCCCCTGATGGTCAACCAAGCCGATGCGCGCCGGGGTGCGTGACAGGACGCGGGCCACGTCGTGCCAGTCCATCAGTCCGGGCTTCACCATCGTTTCGATAATGATGGGCAGCGCCGTTTCCAGTCCAAGCATGCCGAATGCGCCGGCTTGCCATTCGCAGTCTTTTTCTTCCATGTTGTGCGGCGCATGATCCGTTGCGACGATGTCAATCGTGCCGTCGGCCAGGCCTTCACGCACCGCGTCCACATCTTCTCGTGAGCGCAGCGGCGGGTTGACTTTATAGATCGGATCGTAGGTGGCAGCCAGGTCCTCCGTCAGGAACAGGTGGTGCGGGGTCGCTTCGGCTGTCACATTGACACCCATGCGCTTACCCCAGCGGATCAGTTCCACCGATCCTTTGGTCGACACGTGACACACATGCAGGCGAGATCCCACGTGCTGAGCCAGCAGAATATCGCGCGCAATCACGGACTCTTCTGCCACTGCAGGCCAGCCGGGCATGCCCAGTTCACCGGACAGTTCTGACTCATTCATCTGGGAGCCCTCGGTCAGTCCAGGATCCTGCGCGTGCTGGGCGACTACTCCCCCAAAGGACTTGACGTATTCGAGAGCGCGGCGCATGAGCACCGGGTCCGACACGCACTTGCCGTCATCTGAAAAGACACGAACCTGAGCGCGCGAGTTCGCCATCGCGCCCAGTGCGGCCATGTGTTTGCCTTCAAGACCTTTCGTGACGGCGCCGACGGGGCGTACCTCGGTCAATCCGATTTCCTGGCCCATCCACCAGATCTGTTCAACTGCCGATGCTGTGTCGGCTACGGGTAACGTGTTCGCCATGGCGTGCACGCAGGTGAAGCCGCCTGCCGCCGCAGCGCGGGAGGCTGATTCGACGGTTTCGGCGTCTTGTTTGCCTGGCTGACGCAGGTGCGTGTGGAGGTCTACCAGTCCGGGCAGTGCAATGAGCCCGTCTGCATCCAGCGTGTGTGCGTGGGCGCCATCGACGCGAGCCTGGTCGCCCTCGGCAATGATGACTCCGTCTTCGATGAGCAGGTCGGTCTGACCGTCTCCTTCGATGTTGAGTCCGGTGATGAGCAGTTGAGTGGGGTGATCAGTCACGGTGGGTTCCTTCCGGGGCAAGCAGCATGTACAGAGCCGCCATACGGACGCTCACGCCATTGGCAACTTGTTCAACAACAACGGATCGCGGCGAATCGGCCGCTTCTGCGCAGATTTCGAGGCCGCGGTTCATGGGGCCGGGGTGCATGATGATGCAGTGGTCGCTCAGACGCGCATAGCGGTGCACGTCCAGGCCGTAGGCATCGTGATATTCACCCGGTGACGGGAAGAATCCTCCACCGGCACCGCTCATGCGTTCACGCTGGACGCGCAACATCATGAGCGCATCGGGAGCCTCGTCGATCGCATGATCAAGATCGTAGTCAATGTCGCAGGCCCACTGCTCCACACCCATCGGCAGCAATGTGGGCGGTGCCACCAGGGTCACGTGCGCACCCAGCAGGCTCAGCAGGTCAACGTTGGAACGCGCCACACGCGAATGCAGAACATCGCCCACGATTGTCACGCGTGCGCCCGCCAGATCCGTGCCCGCAGGAACAGGGTTGACGGACGGGTCGCTCACGTCACGCTTGAAGTGGCGACGCAGCGTCATCGCATCGAGCAGCGCCTGGGTGGGATGCTGGTGAGTGCCATCGCCTGCGTTGATGACGGGCAGGTCGATCCAGCCCGCGTGAGCGAGGCGGTGAGCCGCGCCCGATGAGGGGTGCCGGATCACGACGGCATCTGCGCCCATTGCCTGCAGCGTCAAGGCCGTATCTTTGAGGGTTTCACCTTTGGCGACCGATGATCCTTTGGACTGGAAGGTGATGACATCGGCGGACAGGCGTTTCGCAGCCGTCTCAAACGACCAGCGTGTGCGCGTGGAGTCTTCGAAGAACAGGTCAACGACGGTGCGTCCCAACAGTGTCGGCAATTTCTTGACTCGCTGGGACTGCGTGGCCGCCATTGCTTCGGCAGTGTCGAGGATGTCGATGGCATCTTCGCGGGTCAGGTCGCGAATACTGAGCAGGTGCGAGAAAGTCATCAGCTGTGTCCTCCCAGAATGACGGCGTCTTTCCCATCGGTTTCAGTCAGGAGAATCTTGACTGTTTCCTCACGCGAGGTCGGCAGGTTCTTGCCGACAAAGTCGGGGCGGATTGGCAGCTCACGGTGTCCGCGATCGACGAGGATGGCCAGTTGTACAGAATCTGCACGTCCCAGTGATCCAAGGGCATCCAGCGCCGCTTTGATCGTGCGTCCGGTATACAGCACGTCATCGACGAGGACAACCACGCGCGCATCGATCCCGCCGGCAGGGATACTGCTCGGGTGGGGTGTGCGGATGGGATGACGATGGAGGTCATCGCGGAACATGGTGGTGTCAATGATCGCCAGATCGGCTTGCTCGCCAGAGACTTCCTTGATCCGTTCAATGAGGCGGCGGGCGAGGTATTCACCGCGTGTAGGAATTCCCGCAATGACAAGGCCACGTGCACCCTTGTTGCGTTCGATGATCTCGTAGGCGATTCGGGTCAGGGAACGAGCGATGTCATCACCTCCCAGGACTTCTTTGCCCCGGGCATCTCGCTCGGTTGATTGTGGATATGACTGGCCCACAGTGGACCTCCCTTCCCCGCCTCACAGGACGGACCTTAAAGGTTGATCGTTCCGGTTTTTAGAGTACCGCACTCGCGCGTCTGTCGGCGGGCGCGCCGAGGTGACATTACATACGTGAAGGCCGCTCCCGTTTAGTGGAAGCGGCCTCCAGGCTCAATAGTCCGACAAGAGCTCGTCAAGCTCATCCATATTCATATTTTCAACATCCGCAAGGCTTGGATGCTGCTTTTCAACATCAGCAAAGCTCGGATTCTGCGTGTCAGCTTCGCTGCCGCTGTCCGGGTCAGGCTCGTCAGGACGTGCAGGCTCGCTGACGCTGTCCGGGTCAGGCTCGTCAGGACGTGCAGGCTCGTCCATCACACGCTCACGCGTCCACGATGGCGTCTCGAGGTCACGCCGAATCGCATCGAGCACGGCATTGACAAAAGCAGGCGAATCATCAGTCGAAATGGACTTCACGATCGACACCGCCTCGTCAATGACAACCAGCGGAGGAACGTCGTCCTCGTTCACAAGCAGTTCCCACACTGCAACGCGCAACACGGCCAGGTCAACGGCCGGCATCCGATCCAGACCGTGCACTTTTGCGTGTTGACGCAGCAATGTATCGATGTCGTGCAGGCGCTCTGCCACGCCCTCGATAATCTGCAGAGAGTATTCCGGTAGCGGTGTCTGCGCTGCGGTAACGACACGCCGCTCACGCAGAAGGTCGCGCAGAACTTCCGGGTTGCGACCCATACCGCGTTGGTCGGCCTCGTAAATGACGTCGGCTGCGCGCTTGCGGGCCTTGGTGCGGGCAGTGAAAGCGAAAGCGGACACGGTCAGTCAGTGACTCGTCCGGAGTATGTGCCGGTGCGGGTGTCAACCTTGATGCGGCTTCCTTCCTCCATGTACAGAGGAACCTGGATTTCATAGCCGGTTTCGAGCGTCGCTGGCTTGGTGCCTGCCGAGGAGCGGTCACCCTGAAGGCCGGGCTCGGTGTGCGTAATAGTCAGTGTCACAGTTGCCGGCAGGTCAATGAAGAGAACCTGGCCGTCGTGCTGGGAGACGATGACATCCTGGTTCTCCACCATGTAGTTCACGGCGTCGCCCACAGTTTCGCGCGGCACCATGATCTGCTCGTAGGTTTCCTGATCCATGAAGACGTAGTCATCGCCATCTTGGTACAGGTAGGTCATGTCGCGGCGATCCACAGTGGCTGTTTCGATCTTGACGCCTGCGTTGAACGTCTTGTCGACGGTCTTGCCGGACATCACGTTGCGGATCTTCGTGCGAACGAATGCAGGGCCTTTACCGGGCTTGACGTGCTGGAATTCGACAACCTGCCACAGCTGGCCGTCAATCACCATCACCAGGCCGTTCTTCAGATCATTTGTAGTAGCCACGTGCATTCCTTCACTCTCGACAAAACCTAATCGCCCGCTATCTTACAACGATTGAGCAATATTCCTCACCACGTCAGCGGGACTGACCCCAACCGTGTTCACACTCACGTCGACCAGTGGCGCATATGACTCCCGCAGTTCTTTCATCATCTGCGTCATCATCGCGCGCGGAGCGCCCAGGGCGACTGACCGAGGGGCGCCCATATTCTCTCGGCGTGCGATCTCTGCAGGGGTGGCAGCCAGCTCCACTACGGTTGTGCCGTTGCTGCGTGCTTTGAGCAGTGCGGCACGCACCCCTTCATCTGTCGGCAACGATGCGCTGAGGGTGACGATCTGACCACGTGCCTGGCCGTCTGGGCTGAGCAGACGAAGAGCTGTGCGCCGCTGCGCGTCTTCCAGGCGCGGATCGCGGCTCACAATCAGCTGGTGGATGGACAAATCCAGGTCACGTGAGACCACGGCGTCTGTCTCCATGAGACGCAATCCCAGACGGTCAGCCAAGAGCCGTCCCACCGTCGTCTTACCCGATCCTGTCACTCCAATAAGGACGACACTCGGTCCACTCTCAGTCAGCATGAATGCCTACCTTGCTCGCTGGAATGCGCAGCTGCTCAGGATCAACCACCTGCACAACCGGATGGCCACTACCGTCCAAAAGGACGAACCTGAGTTCGCCGTTGCGCACTTTCTTATCCAGCTTCATGATCTGGACAAGGTCGTCGAGGCGCGCACCGCTGTAGGACACAGGCAAGTCAAACGCGCTGAACAGGTCGCGGTGGAGCTGGACATCCTCGTCAGTGAGCATGCCGCGGGCGTGGGCGAGTTCGGCGGCAAAGATGCAGCCGACGGCCACAGCGTCACCATGTCGCCACGTGAAGTTTTCCTGCCGCTCAATGGCATGCGCGAGGGTGTGGCCATAGTTAAGAATTTCGCGCATACCGGATTCCTTGAGGTCGGAACTGACAACACGCACCTTGACGGCAACGGAACGCTCCACCAGTTCTCGCAGGTAGAGTCCGTGCGGATCGATCAGCACAGCAGTGTCTTCGATGTGGTCACGAATCAGGTCAATGATCGCGCGGTCTGCGATGAAACCGCACTTGATGACCTCGCCCATCGCTGAGCGCATCTGCTGGCTCGGCAGCGTGTCCAGCAGCGCGACGTCCTCGATCACAACGCGCGGCGTGTGAAATGATCCCACGAGGTTCTTGCCGGCCGGCGTATTGATACCGGTCTTGCCTCCCACCGCTGCATCGACCATGCCCAGGAGCGTCGTCGGGATCTGGATCACGTCCACTCCGCGCAGCCAGGTGGCGGCGATGAAACCTGCCAGGTCAGTGGTTGCTCCCCCGCCAATCCCAATCACGGTGTCTCGTCTGCCAATGTGAGCTTCAGCTGCTGCCTGCCACCCAGCTTCCGCGACCGCAAAGGTTTTTCCGCTTTCGCCATCTGGATGTTCCATGACGGCCACCTCAACACCTTGGCGCGTCAGGTTGTCAGCGATCTGGTCGACGTACTCGGCCACTGCCGGTGGGTGCACAATGAGGGTGCGTGACCCGCCGGGAACGTAGTGGGTCAACACCTGTGGCACAAGCGAGTGTCCGATCAGGACGTCATAGGGAGCAGGTCCGTCCACTGTCAGTGTCGTCACGTCACTGAACGTCATCATGATGTCCTCCACAACACGCTCCACTGGACCTGAATCCGAGGTCACACGTATGGTCGCCACTTCATCGTAGTAGCCTGCGCGTTCACTGCGTAGTCTGCGTAAAGCAGCATCGGCATCACCTGCCAGGAGCGGACGATGATTCTTGCCCGAGGTCCGGCGCACCAGTTCATCGTGGTCCGCGTCGATAAAAACAACGGTCTGACCTTTCAGCAGTTGCCGCACCTGAGGCGAGGTCACAGCTCCCCCGCCCAGTGAGATCACCGAACGGTGGTTCAAGACCAATTCGATCGCCTGACGTTCATATTCACGGAAAGCTGCTTCGCCCTCGTCCCTGAAGATATCAGTGACGGGACGACCCTGGGTGCGCACAACAATCTCATCAGTATCTTCGCACGGCACTGCGAGGCGTTCAGACAACAGCCGTGCGACGCGGGTCTTGCCTGCCCCCGGCAGTCCGACCAGGAAAATCGGCAGATGTGCGGGGATCGCGCTCATGCGCGCGTCTCGATAGCGGCCATGTAGGCTCGCAGATTGCGCCTGCATTCTTCCAGTGAATTCCCGCCCGCATGTGATTGAAGCGCCCGAGCCATGACGAGGGCGACCATCGCCTGCGCGATGACTGCTCCGGGGACAACCTGACACGTGTCGGAGCGCTGATGCAGTGCCTGCGCATCCTCACCGGTTGCCATATCCACGGTTCGCAACGAGTGCGGCACCGTGGAAATCGGTTTGAAGCCTGCGCGCACAATAATCGGCTGCCCGTTGCTGGTCCCGCCCTCAATGCCGCCCGCATGGTTGGAAGTTCGGGTCAGGTGGCCGTCGTCGGCATGAACTATTTCATCATGTGCGGTTGACCCAGGCATGCGTGCCTGCAGGAAGCCGTCACCGATTTCGACGGCCTTGACGGACTGGATGGACATGAGCGCACCGGCAAGCTGGGTATCCAGGCGTTGGTCAGCACTGACATGCGTGCCGATTCCGATCGGAACGTTGTAGGCGATGACTTCAGCAATACCACCGATCGTGTCACCGTTGCCTTGAGCCTTATCAATCGCCTCCGTGAATTCCTGTTCAGCCTGCGGATCCAGGGTACGTACGGGCGACTTATCAAGGGCCTGGGTTTCGCGCGGAGTCGGAAGCGTGGTGGAGCCAACATAGCGGTCTCCGACAGCAACGACGTGGCTGACCAGTTCAATTCCGGCAACCTGGCGCAAATATTCCTCGGCAATAGCTCCCAAAGCGACCCGAGCGGCAGTTTCGCGCGCAGAAGCGCGCTCGAGGATATTCCGGGCATCCTCGTGGCCGTACGACAGCATTCCTGGCAGATCAGCGTGTCCTGGACGAGGCCGAGTCAGGCGTTTATTGCGGGCAACTTCGCGCTCATCGCCGGTTCCGGCATTGACGAGCAATGCGTCGGGATCCACCGGATCCGCACTCATGACGGTTTCCCACTTGGGCCATTCTGTGTTCTCGATGGTCACGGCGATCGGAGATCCGAGGGTGGTGCCGTGACGAATACCGGACAGAATGTGCACGACGTCTTGTTCGAAGCGTTGACGTGCGCCTCGTCCGTATCCAAGGCGGCGGCGAGCCAATGCCTGCGTGATGGTCTGCGTCGTGCATGTGATGCCGGCGGGTAGTCCATCCAGGGTCGCGACAAGAGCCGGGCCATGTGATTCTCCAGCGGTGATCCATCTGAGCATGCTCCGAGTGTGTCACATTGAGCGACGTCGAAGCATCTCATTCCACTACCGTGTGCCTCACGCAGGTATCTGCCAGGACGGGATGATCTCCCACAGGACCAGTGCCAGCGCTGCTCCGCCAATGAGCCACGGGCCCAGAGCGACGCGGGTGCGGCCATGAGCTCCCAGCGCAATGATCGCCCACACCGCTGCGATGCCCGCTCCCACAAAACAGATGACCAGACCACCCAACGTGCATGCCCATCCGGGGATACCTGTCAGTGCACCCAGCACCGGCGCAAGTTTGACGTCACCGTAGCCTGCTCCGTGCGAAATCTTCGCTGACAGCCACAAGGGCAGAGTCCACATCACCATTCCGCCGATCATGGAGATCCACCACGTGTCGTTGACCTGTTGAGCGTACTCGCTGCAGAAAATGACTGACGCGATGCCGATGATGGCACCCCCAGCAAGGACGAGGGTGTAACGCGTGGGCAACTTATGGGTCTTGGCGTCAACGAACGCGCTCAGAGGCCCGATCATCGCAAGAGTGACGATCGCGGGCGCCATCGGTGAGGCATGCGCGGCAAGCAGGGTGACCATGCCGGTGAGGGCACAGACCCATACCACCGTCATGCGATTCATGGGCCTCATGTTGATGGCGGTGAAGTAGCGACGCTGAACGCGCCATCCTGCGCGGTTCAGCCACATGGCGATCGCGATCCAGACCATCAGCGACAGCGCCAGTGACAGCGCTCCAACATCGTTGCCCATGATCATGATGCTCGAGGTACTTCCGCTGCACGATACACCGCATCCATGACGGGTTCGACTCGGGGTGTTCGACTGGTCATCACGCGCACCTGCGCCAGTCCCTGGAATACCAGCATGTCGAGGCCGTGAGCAATGCGCGCCCCACGGTCACGGTAGGCCTGAACGAGTGGTGTGATAGTCGGTGCATACACCACGTCCAGCAGAGTCTGTTCGGATCGTGGCCGTACACGTGCGGCAATGTTGTCACACACGCCGGCGGGCATAGTGGAGATCACGACATCAGTTTCATCCAGGCTGGCGATGACGCGTTCAGTGTCATCCCACATGATGTGGGTACTGGTCACGCCCAGGCGGCTTTCTGCCATAACAACGGATCCTGGCCCCGAAAAGCGCCGCGCGACGATACGGACATCATCAACGTGCATGCTCTTCAGCGCAGCCAGCGCGGATGAGGCAGTTGCGCGGCCCCCCAGGATCGTTGCGCTGCGAATCGGCTCGAGTCCAGTGCGCGCTCGCCTGACAGCTTCCACGATGCCTTCGACATCCGTGTTCAGACCGGTCAGTACCCCGCCTGCCGGGACGACAGTGTTGATGGATCCCACTGCTTTGGCCAGCGGATCAACTACATCCATGAGCGGGGCAATGACCTGCTTACACGGCATGGTCACTGACAGTCCCAGACAGTTCGGATCCCACTGCTGGATCAGGGATGCAACGCCGTCCCTGTCGCATTCGATGCGTCGGTAGGCCCACCGTGGGTCACACCCCAGATCGTCCCATGCGGTCCTGTGCAGGACGGGTGACAACGAGTGCGCCACGGGCGACCCAATGACCGCCGCCCAGCGGCTCGTGTCAGCACTTTCCGGGATTGGCTTCGCAATATTCATCGAACTTTACCTTGTTCTTTTCCTGTTCCTCGTTCGTCGTCGCGAACAGGGTTTCACCGGTGTCAAGGTCGATGGTGACGAAATAAAGCCAGTCACCGGGTTCAGGATTGAGGACCGCGTTAATTGCTGTGGATGATGGCGAGGCGATGGGCCCCGGAGGCAGTCCCTTGATCAGGTAGGTGTTATACGGGTTGTCGTTGGCCAGGTCATCCTTCGTAGGAACGCCGCCATACTTGCCCACACCGTACAGGACGGTGGAATCCATCTTGAGCTGGCCACGAGTTTCACCTTCAGTGTCCTTCAGGCGGTTTTCAATGACGCGTGCCACCATCGGCATGTACTTTTCCAGGTGCATTTCGCGCTCCACAATGGAAGCTTTAATCAGGACGGTCTGGCGCTGGTCCTCGGGTACTCCTGCCTGATCCAGTGCGTCGACTCGCGCCTGAATCATCTCCGAGAGCAGGTCAGCAGGCGTATCGTCCTGAGATACCTCGTACGAACCTGGTTCAAGCCAGCCTTCGAGATTACCCTGAGCCTGCGCAGGCAGTCCCAGTGCTTCAGGGTTGTTGATGGCTTCCTGAATCGCCTCGTCACTGAAGCCGCTCACTTCACGCATTTTATCGAGAGTCTGCTTCAGTACCGAACCTGGGGTGACAGTCACGGTGTTTTCCGTACGGTTGGTTTCATCCAGCAACGCTGCCACGGCACCAGAAGCCGACATCTGTTTCTTCAGCTGGTACGTGCCGGGTTTGATGCCCGATGCCGCCTTATTTGCTTCAAACGCGCGGTTAAAGGCTGCAACTGACTTCACCACGTCGGCCTCGACAAGTTTAACTCCAATATCGGAACCGATCTCGCCTTTGTTAATGGTGACTTCGACGCTTCCTGAGCCGGGGCCTGGGTAGTCATCGCTTTGGTCCGCCACAACTCCGGTGGACTTCAGTGCAGACACGGCAACATACGCCGCTCCGCCCAGAACAGCCAGCACGGCAATGATGACGATAAAGGTCCGAATTTTGCGTCGAGTTCGACGTTTGCGCTGTTGACGAGCTGCATTGCGGCGCGCCTCGGCACTGAGTTGTGCACGGCGCTGCGCGCGCGTCGGTAGTTCCACACCACCTGCCGGAGTGCCCCCTGACGATGGGCGAGGTACACGCTGTGAGGGCTGAGAGGTCCTGGATTCTTGCGAGGTTTGCCGGTGACGGTGACGATCCCTTCGTGAAGGGAACGGTGGCCGCAATGGGTCTGAATCAGTCACGTTCGGCCTTTCCACTACTCAACGATGGATCTCCCAGAGACACGGTTTGCCCTGGCGGAGTCCCCGATATTCGTTCGCTCTCCAGCGCTAGCTCCAGAATAATCTGAGCCGCGACCTGGTCCACTATCTCCCGATGGCGGTGAGTTTCCACTTTACTGTCCCGGAGCCTGCTGTGAGCCTGATTGGAGGTTAAGCGTTCATCCACCATACAGATGCGTCCGCCACGCCAGCGTGCCGCAATTCGGTTGGCCACGCTGCGGGCCATATGGGCACTTTGTCCCTCTGTCCCCTTCAAGTGCCGAGGCAGCCCGACCACGATCTCAATCGGATCGTATTCATCGATGATGTCCAACAGATCATCGATTTCAGAATGATCCCGTTGAACATGAACGGTCTCCACCGGCAGGCACACGATCCCGCGTTCATCGGACCTGGCCACACCGATGCGCACGGTCCCCACGTCCAGTCCCAGACGTACTCCCGTTCGCATGCTCACCAGGTCTACCTTCCCTGTTTACTTCAGCGAGTCGGTGATCGCTGACAGGGCCTGATCCATATTCGTCAGATCACGACCGCCACCTTGGGCAACGTCATCACGGCCACCGCCACCGCCACCGAGAACCTGCGCAGCAGTGCGCACAAGCATTCCAGCCTTGACGCCGCGCTCACGCGCACTCTGGTTGGTTGCGACAACGATACTCGGCTTGGAGTCGATATCTCCGATCAGTGCCACCACCGCGGGCTCGCCCTCGCCCATCTTGTCGCGCACGGCGAGCGCCAGGGAACGCACGTTGTCGGCAGAACTCATCTGGCCGGCCGATGCGGCAACGGCGCGGATGCCATTGTGCATCGTGGCCTGAGCGATGAGCTGGTCGACATGTGCCAGCGCGCCGCGCGTTTCGGCCTCCTCGAGCGCTTTCTCTGCTTTCTTCACACGCGCCATCAGCTGTTCAACGCGCGAGGGCAGATCTTCGGGGCGCCCTCCGAGCAGCGATGACAGCTGCGAAACAAGGGCATGTTCGCGAGCCTGGAATCCGTAGGCACCAGATCCGACCAGTGCATCGATACGGCGCACACCGGATCCGATGGATGATTCACCCAGCAGCGCGATGCGTCCGATATGTCCGGTTGTGGGGACGTGAGTACCTGCGCACAGTTCCTTCGACCAGTCGCCGCCGATCGACACAACACGCACTTCGGAACCGTACTTTTCACCGAACAACGCCATAGCTCCAGTCTGCAGAGCCTGTTCGATTGGCATCACTTCATCCGTCACAGCCAGATCATCAGACAGCCGATCGTTGACCAGGGATTCAATGTCATCAACCTGACTGGCTTCCAGCGCACTGTTGTGGCGGAAGTCGAAGCGCAGACGCGACGGCGAGTTCTCCGATCCTGCCTGCGTAGCGTTGTCCGAGACGATCTGGTGCAAAGCGCGATGAATCATGTGAGTGGCGGTGTGTGCGCGCGCAATGGCGCGCCTGCGTTCAGTGTCGATCTCCGCCCACGCGTCGGCAGCGACAGAAATGGTACCTTCGACCAGTTCGCCGCGATGGACCGTCAGCCCCTTGATCGGAGCCTGCACGTCATCAATGCGGACCACTCCCCCGCCTTCTGCCACGCGAATGGTGCCGTGGTCGGGTTGCTGACCGCCCATCTCCGCGTAGAACGGTGTTTGGTCGAGGACGACCTCAACATGTGCGGGAGCTGTTGCTGCGGGCACTGACTGGCCATCCACCAGAATTGCTGCCACATGCGCGTCGGCTGCCATGTCCGTATATCCGAGGAACTGAGACTGCCCGCCCAGCTCATGTGCAATCTCGTGGAAAACGCGAACATCAACGTGTCCGGTCTTCTTGGCGCGAGCATCCTGGCGAGCACGCTGCTTCTGCTCGTTCATCAGCTCCGTGAAGCGCTGTTCATCCACGCTCACGCCCTGTTCGGCCGCCATCTCGAGGGTCAGATCAATCGGGAAGCCGTAGGTGTCATGCAGCGCAAACGCGTCTTCACCGCTGAGGGTGGCCGTCGAATGCGCCTCCTGGCTCGTTTCCCTGGCCTGCTTGACTGCCGCGTTCAGGATCGTCGTGCCCGAGGTGAGGGTGTGCATGAACGATTCTTCTTCACCGTACGCAACATCTGCGACAAGATCCCAGTTCGTCACAAGATCCGGGTACGACGGCGCCATGGCGTCACGTGAAACCGGCATCAGCGTCGGGAGTGAGGATGTATCGACACCCAGCAGACGCATCGACCGGATGGCTCGGCGCATCAGGCGCCGCAGAACATATCCACGTCCATCGTTTCCGGGTCGCACGCCATCGAGGATCAGCATCATCGCGGAGCGAATATGATCAGCCACCACGCGCATGCGAACGTCGTCATCGGCATCGTCATGGTAGTGGCGCCCGGACATCTCTTCGACGGCCTGGATGACGGGGTAAACCTCGTCAATTTCGTACATATTCGGCTTGTCCTGCAGGACGAATGCGAGGCGTTCGAGACCTGCACCCGTGTCAATGGCCTTGTCATCGAGTTCGCCCAGCAGCGGGTAGTCCTTTCCGCTGCCTTCGCCACGCATGTACTGGTCAAAAACGAGGTTCCACAGTTCGAGGTAGCGGTCGCCGCCCGGGTCAACGGTGCCGCCCACAGCTTCGGGACCGTATTCAGGGCCGCGGTCGTAGTGCCACTCACAGCACGGACCGGCTGGCCCGGGCTGGCCTGTATCCCAGAAGTTTTCCTCGCGTGGAAGCTTGACGATGTGGCGCGGATCCATACCGACCTGTTTGGTCAGCACGTCGTAGGACTCGTCATCATTCTCCCACAGCGTCGTCCACAGTCGGTCTGCGTCCAGGCCGTACATGCCGTCCTTTTGCGAGCCGGTCAGCAGGTTCCACGCCAGGTGGATCGCACCTTCCTTGAAGTAGTCACCGAATGAGAAGTTTCCGTTCATCTGGAAGAACGTGCCGTGTCGCGTGGTACGTCCAACGTTGTCGATGTCGTTGGTGCGGATGCACTTTTGCACCGATGCAACGCGCGGCCACGGCGGCGGTTCAACGCCGGTGATATACGGAATGAACGGCACCATCCCCGCGATCGTGAACAAAATCGATGGATCGGGAGAAATCAGTGAAACTGATGGACGAATTTCGTGATCGTGTGCAGCGAAGTAGTCGAGCCAGCGGGAACGAATCTCAGAGGTGCGCATGTGTCCTCATCGTATTGGAAAAGTAGAGGGAAAGCGAGATACACCTGAAGGGCGACCTCGAACGGCGTGTCGATAAAGACCCCGGGGCGCACAGGCACCCGGGGTCCTCATCACACGTTCATACTCAGCGTGAGTAGTGCTCAACGACCATCTGGACGTCACAGGTCACTGGAACTTCAGCGCGCTTAGGGCGTCGCACCAGTGTGGCCTTGAGACGTTCCAGCTCAACGTCGAGGTAATCCGGAACTGCCGGCAGCACATCGCGGTGCACGCCGGAGGCGGCGATCTCGAACGGAACAGTGGTCTGCGACTTTGGCTTGACTTGGATCGTCTGTCCGGGCTTCACGCGGAAAGAGGGGCGGTCAACGATCTTGCCGTCCACCATGATGTGACGGTGTACAACCACCTGGCGAGCCTGCTGGATGGTGCGAGCAAATCCTGCACGCAGAACCAGAGCATCAATGCGCATTTCGAGCAGCTCAACCAGGTTTTCACCGGTCAGGCCGTCCTGACGGCGAGCTTCTTCGAAGATGCGGCGAATCTGAGCTTCGCGGATGCCGTACTGTGCGCGCAGACGCTGCTTTTCCTTCAGACGAACGGCGTAGTCGGAATCCTGGCGACGGCGGGTACGGCCGTGCTCGCCGGGGCCGTAGGGGCGCTTCTCAAAGTAACGCACAGCCTTCGGGGTCAGTGCGATTCCGAGTGCGCGTGACTGGCGCACCTGCTTCCGTGAACGATTCGTCGACATAAAACGGTTTCCTTTCCTGTTTCATGGGTCATGTCCGGCTCCCGTTGAACCGAACATGGGGTCAACACAAACGGCTAAGACCCCAGGTGTTGTCGTGGACAACCCTCATAGCTTACCCCATGGACAGCAGCTGCCTTAACACTGTCAGCCGCTTCGTGATCATTGCCTCAGTTCCGTTTTCAGTTGGACGGTAGTACTGAGTGCCTTGCAGATCATCCGGTAAGTACTGTTGTGCGGCCACAGAATGCGGCGCATCGTGGGCATACAGGTAGCCTTCCCCGTGCCCAAGTTTCTTCGCACCTGCGTAATGGGCATCACGCAGATGAGCAGGCACCGGGCCGCCTTTCCCGCTGCGCAGGTCGGCCAGCGCCTTATCGATCGCGAGATAGGACGCATTGGATTTCGGGGCGGTCGCCACCACGATCACGGCCTGTGCCAGGATAATACGCGCCTCAGGCATGCCGACCATCGCCACTGCCTGAGCAGCTGCCACGCAGATTCCGAGGATTTCCGGCGCCGCCATTCCCACGTCTTCAGAGGCACAGATCATGACGCGCCTGGCTATGAAGCGAGGGTCCTCCCCCGCTTCGATCATCCGAGCCAAATAGTGCACGGCGGCATCGACATCAGATCCGCGCATTGACTTAATAAACGCGGAAGCCACGTCATAGTGCTGGTCCTGATCCCACCGCACGAGCGCCTGGTTTGCGGCGGTTTCCACGTGGTGTTGAGCAATGACCGTATCGTCCGCATCGCGCGCCGCACCTGCTGCAGCTTCAAGCAGTGTCAACGCCTTCCGGCCATCTGCTCCTGCCAGTCGGACGAGGCTAGCCAAAGCGGCCTCGTCGATGGTGAATTCACTCTTCAGTCCGCGAGCATCGTCAAGGGAGCGGGTAATCAATGCGCTAATCCCGTCTTCGTCGAGTGGATGCAGCGTCAACAGCAAAGAACGTGACAGCAGTGGCGAAATGACGGAGAACGACGGGTTCTCGGTTGTCGCCGCCACGAGTGTGACCCACCGGTTTTCAACAGCCGGAAGCAGTGCGTCCTGCTGGGACTTGGAGAATCTGTGGACCTCATCAACGAACAAGATGGTGTCTTCGCCGCTGGCAGCGGTGCGACGGCGTGCCGATGCGATGACATCGCGAATGTCCTTGACTCCCGATGAAACAGCGGACAATTCTTCAAAATGTCGATGTGAGGCGCGTGCCACGAGGTAGGCAAGGGTCGTTTTACCGGTTCCCGGCGGACCCCACAGGATCATGGAGGAGAGCGGTCCAGAATCTGCTGCCGCTGACAGCATGCGTCGCAGGGGCGATCCCGCCGTCAGCAGATGGTTCTGCCCGACAACCTCGTCAATCGAGGTGGGGCGCATCCGCACAGCGAGCGGCGCATGCTCGTCGAACGAGGGTACCCCATTGGTGTCAATGCCTTCACTGTCAAATAAATCCATAGGGATACGGCTTAATAGTGACTCATGACAGGGGTGCCGATTTCGTCGAAATCGTAGATGAGTTTTGCGCCCCACACGGGCATGTTCAGGCATCCGTGCGAACCGCCCGGTCCGGACCATCCGAATTCACTCACCCACGGTGCGCCATGCATGGCGTACGAGCCCGTGAAGTAGGACACCCACGGCACGTCCTTGGCGCAGTATGGCCACTCGGGTGTGCACCCCATGTCCTGCTTCTCATACTTGAGGTAGACGTGATACAGACCGGTGACCGTTTCGTGGCCAGGTGAGCCGGGAACAATGCTGATGGGTTCGTGAGCCTGTTTCGTGCCGATGTACGGGGTGACCGTCAGCCTGGTCAGATCAATATCGATCCACTTTTCGCCCTCAGCAGCCGGATACGGCAGATTCTCCGCACCCGGGGCGATCGGGCGCGTCTTCGTTTCCTGCGGCACGTCGTCATAGGTGATCGTGCCTTCATACGTTTCGCCATTGTCGAGGGCACTCATCAGCGCGTTCGACAGGTCAGCGACATTATTGGCTTTCAGGCCGGGTTTACCTGGCCATGCTTCTACCAGCACGTCGCCTGCAGCATTGACGTTGTTGATCGTAGGGTCGGCTTCCACATTTGAGGCTTGGGCAGTTGCTGATACCCACGAGCCAACAGCTTCAGAGGAGTAGTGGGCGGTGAGCTTGCTGTCCGTGTTCTCGAAGGAAATCCACTGGGCAACGTCGGCGCGCGAGGGTGTGAAGGAATCGATCGTGTCGGTCAGTGAAACGTCTGGCTCCAGCATTTCATCTGCCTGCTGGGCAGCCTGCTGTGCGGCTTCTGTGGTTACGGACGGCTCCGACTGCGTCGAGGACAGGTCAACTTCCGTGTCGCCCAGCGTTGTCGCAGCGTCCATCAGAGCTGTCGTCAGTGCTTGCGCGTCAATCGTTGTGCCATTTTCGGCAGGATCAACCACGAATGCATCACGGTCGGCGTCGTAGTGGGCGGACGCATCGACGGCAGCAGGTCCCGCTTGACGCGCAAGCGTTTCCGCCATCGCGCTGAGTGCCTCTTCATCCGTTGTGGTCACCACCGGGATCTGTCGGGATGTGAACAGTCCCTGCAGGCGGCTTGTCCAGGAACGGCTCGATTCAAGAGCCAGGGTCGCTGTGGCTTCGGCGTCGATCTGGATACCGGCGTCAGCCAGAGCGATCTCAGTTTCTTTGCCGTCAACCCGGGCGGTGACACGAATGTTCCGCGCACGTTCGTTGATAGCGGCAACGACCTCGTCATGCGTCATTCCTGAAACTGGAATAGCGGCAACAGATGTACGGGGAAGCGCCCGCTCATCGTAGTGGGCAGCGTAGGCAGCCCCCGAACCGACCAGCGCAACCAGCACGGCAGTGCATGCCGCGATCAGGATCCACACACGTGTCCTGCGCGGTTCTCGCCTGACGTGTTCGCTCACAACATCGCTCCTTCGAATATAGCTCCATGCCGGATGCTACCTAAGGAACTGAAATTTGGATACTGATTGTGAGCAAAATTCCCAAATTCGTGTACTCTCGCGCTGTGCCATTCCACAGTGCGAGAGCGCACAGGAAACTTCTATTCAAATAGTGACGTGTCGCCAGCGCCCTTACGGGCGATCACTGCCGTACCGTCGGTGTAATCGATGACGGTTGTCGGTTCGGCCAGACCGACCGGGCCAACAATGACAAGATCCACCATGTTGCCGATGCGGTCGTCAACATCGTGTCCGTCCACCAACGGCTCGTCTTCGCCAGGCATGATCAAAGTCGAGCACAGAAGCGGCTCCCCCAGAGCTTCGACAATCGTTTGAGTAATCACATGATCTGGCAGCCGGACGCCCACTGTGTGCTTCTTCTTGTTCAGCGTCATACGAGGCACGACCTTGGTGCCTTGGAGAATGAACGTGTACGGTCCGGGCGTCAGCGCCTTAATCGTGCGGAATTGGTGGTTGTCGACGATGACAAGCTCACCCAGCTGCGCAAAGGAATGACACAGCAACGAGAAGTTGTGCTTCTCGTCGAGTTTTCTGATCTGCCGGATGACATCCATCCCTTCCTTGTTCCCCAGGGTGCAGGCAATCGCATATCCCGAGTCGGTCGGTAATGCGATGGTGCCACCCTCCTTGAGGAGGTCAACGGTCTTAGTGACCAGGCGGGCTTGTGGATTCTCCGGATGCATTTCAATGTGAGCCATGTCTCTAGTGTGCCTCATTTTTGTCCTCTTCGCTGGAACTTGTCGCGTGTCTCTTCCAAAAAGAAAGTGCCCATTGATCAGCGTCGTTAGGCGGCACGGGCGAGAACTTCATGGCACAGTGGAAGGCAACTGACACCGTGCGGAAGGATCTTGATGGCTGCCCCCACTTCACGCGTCGATATCCGATTGGTTGACGACCTGACAAAGGTGCTTCCCAGCGAGGAGCCCGACTCGCTCACGCATCCATTGGTCACGCGCACCGGTCAGTCGATCAATTTCCAGGTGGCCTGGCACGAGCACCAGGACGTGTACTGGTCGCGCTCTGAATTGACGTTGACCATTCGCACGGACGGTGAGCCCGTCCCGGTCTGTCACGTTGACCTGGTTGCGGCCGGCCTGCCAGCACCGGCAGATGCAGATGACGGGTATCTGGCAACCCAACCATCTCTGCTGCCCGATCTGCTGACCCCTCTGGACGCGAGCGTCGACGGTGCTCTGACGACTGTTGTGCTGCAGGCGCACCATATGGGATGGAATGCCGTATGGGTGAGTGTGCCGGCATTTTCGGGCACAATCACCGTAACTGTCACCCGCGCCGATTCAAATCTGTTCGAACAAACCGTATCTGTCACAGGTGTTGATCTGACACACCACGACAGCGATTTCATCAACACCCAGTGGCTGCATCCGGATTGCCTCGCCACGTACTTTCACGTTCCCATGTGGTCCGAGCAGCATTGGCACGCCCTCGCCAATCATGTGCGGGCCGCTACACAGATGGGCGTGAACAGCTTGCTGACCCCGATCTGGTCTCCCCCACTCGACACGGCGGTCGGCACCTACAGGCCTGCGACACAGTTACTGGATATCAGCTATGACGGGACGTACCACTTCGCCACGGAGCGTCTCGATCGGTGGGTTGATATGGCATTGGATGCGGGTATCCGCTACCTCGAACTGCCACACCTGTTCACGCAGTGGGGTGCGCACGCGTGTCCGCAGTTCATCGTGAAAACAACTGAGGGGGAACAACGGCGTTTCGGATGGGACACGGAGGCAACCTCGCCCAAGTACCGCGCGTTTGTCGAACAGCTCATCCCATTCCTCATCGGTTATTTCCGTGGACGCAACCTCGGTGATGCGATCTGGTGGCATATTTCAGACGAGCCTGATGAGACCAACCGTTCCAGCTATCAGGCGGCGCGCAAGCAGGTGATCGATCTGCTGGAAGGGCAGATGGTGGGCGATGCACTGTCCGATCCGGATTACATCGACCTGGTTGACCATCCGATCGTGGCCACCACTGCGGTGACGCGTTTCCGTGAGGCTGGCTACGAGCCATCCTGGGTGTACTACTGCGTGGGTCAGGCGAACGCTGTGGCCAACCGTTTCATCGCGCAGCGCCCGATTCGTCACCGCATGCTCGGTCTGCAGCTGTTCTGCGCGAACAGTCGCGGTTTTCTGCACTGGGCGTTTGACTTCTACTACTCGCAGCTGTCGGTGCGTCCCATTAATCCGTTCGCCGATTCCAGCGCCGGCGGAGCGTTCTTCTCAGGCGACCCATTCGTCGTGTATCCGGCGGACGACCTCGACGTGTATTACTCGCTACGTTACGAAATGCTCCGAGCTGCCTTCGAAGACCTCGTCCTGTTCCACGACGCCGCCAAGCGTATTGGTCGCGAGGAGGTGCTGCGCATCATGGATCCGGATCGCACTGTTGATTTTTCGTCCGGATGGATCAGCGAGGGCGACTATCTTGCGCGGCGTGCCAGACTGTTTGAACGCCTGGCGTCGTAAAAGCCGAGGGCGACCCGACACATGTGTGTCCGAGCCGCCCTGACAAAATGGCACTGACGATCACGACTTGTCAGCCTGGCCAGCCTTTTCGGCCTTCTCCGCCTTGTCGGCTTTGTCGGCCTTCTGATCCTGGTCTGTTTCACCGCGCTTGCGCGGTTTCGCATCGACCCCTGCTTCCTTACGCTGACGCGGCGTGATCGGCGCGGGCGCGTCGGTCAGCGGGTCGTATCCGCCACCGGACTTCGGGAAGGCGATGACGTCACGGATCGAGTCGGCATGCGTGAGCAGCGAGACGATGCGGTCCCATCCAAATGCCACGCCGCCGTGTGGCGGTGCGCCGAACTTCAGTGCGCTCATGAGGAATCCGAACTTCGATTCGGCTTCTTCCTCGGAAATTCCCATCACGTTGAAGACGCGCTGCTGAATGTCGTCACGGTGAATACGGATCGAGCCGCCACCGATTTCGTTGCCGTTGCACACGATGTCGTAGGCGTAGGACAACGCGTGCTCCGGATCGTCCTCGAAGTTGTCACGCCATTCGTCCTGCGGCATGGTGAACGCGTGGTGGACAGCGGTCCATGAGGAGTGCCCCAGCGCCACGTCACCTTCTGCTTCAGCTTCGCCGGTCGGTTTGAACAGGGGTGCGTCGACGATCCACACGAATGACCATGCGTCCTCGTCAATCAGGTTGCAGCGGCGTCCCACTTCCAGGCGCACAGCGCCAAGCAGTTCGCGGGTTGCTGTGGGCTTTCCGGCGCCGAAAAAGATGCAGTCACCGGGGTTGGCTCCTGTGGCCTCGACCAGGCCTTCGCGTTCCTGATCGGAAATGTTCTTTGCTACGGGACCGCCCAGTGTTCCGTCCTCGGCAATGGTCACGTAGGCCAGTCCCTTGGCTCCACGAGCCTTGGCCCACTCCTGCCACTTGTCGAAGGTGCGGCGAGGCTGTGAAGCACCGCCTGGCATCACGATTGCACCCACATACGGGTTCTGGAAGACGCGGAACGGGGTGTCCTTGAAGTAGTCGGTCAGGTCGATCAGTTCGCATCCGAAACGCAGATCCGGCTTATCGGAGCCGTATTTGGCCATTGCTTCGTTGAACGGCATGCGTGGGATCGGAGTCTTCAAGTCGTAACCGATTTCAGCCCACACTGCTCGCAGCACGTCCTCGGACACGGCAATGACGTCGTCCTGGCTGACGAAGCTCATCTCAATATCAAGCTGAGTGAATTCGGGCTGACGGTCAGCTCGGAAGTCCTCATCTCGGTAGCAGCGCGCAATCTGGAAGTAGCGTTCCATTCCACCGACCATGAGGAGCTGCTTGAACAACTGCGGTGACTGAGGCAGGGCGTACCAGCAGCCTGGAGACAGGCGCGCCGGCACGATGAAGTCGCGGGCACCTTCAGGGGTGGAACGCGTCAATGTCGGTGTTTCAACTTCCACGAAGTCGTGTTCGTACAGGGCTTCGCGAGCCGCCCTCGACACGCGGGAGCGCAAACGCATCGCATGCTGCAACTGGGCGCGACGCAGATCGAGAAAACGGTAGCGCAGACGTGTCTCTTCGCCCACGCTGCCGGATTCTTCGGCATGGGCCGACACCTGGAAAGGCAAAGCCGGCGAGGTGTTCAGAATCTCAATGTCATCGCCCAGAATCTCAACCTGCCCCGTGGTCAGTTCCGGATTCTCGTTGCCTTCGGGACGGGCGCTGACTTCGCCGGTTACCCGCAGGCAGTATTCTGAACGCAGCTCATGGGCGACGGATTCATCGCGGACAACAACCTGCACGATTCCGCTGGCATCTCTCAGGTCAATGAACACCACTCCGCCATGATCACGGCGGCGGTCAACCCACCCGGTTAATGTCACTGTCTGACCGACCAGGTCGGTCCCCATCTGAGAGATCGTGTGTGTGCGTAACACCAGTTTTCCTTTCATTGACTTCACTGGTCGCCGCATCTGCGAAACAGGCAGCGCAGCAATCCAGAGTGACACAGGGTAGTCTACGGCTCATGGAGACCAACCGCGAAACGCCTGCTCAGATCACCGAGGGTGACGCCGTCACGCGGTGGAGTCGCGATGAGAAAGTTCTGCTGGCTGGTTCCATCGTCTTGATCACCCTGGCAGCATTTGAAGCGCTGGCAGCTATGACGATCATGCCGAATGTTGTGGCTGATCTGGGATCGGATACGTGGTTCGCCGTCGCGTCCGGAGCGGCGATCGCCATGCAGCTTGCCTCCACCGTCATCGCCGGACCTCTGTGTGATGCGCGCGGCCCGCGCAAGGTGCTGCTGTGGGGTGCCGCACTGTTTGTGGTGGGGCTGGCGCTGTGCACATTCGCCGGGCATATCGCACTCTTCGTCATCGGACGCATGATTCAGGGCCTGGGCGGTGGCCTCGTCATGGTGCCGATCTATGTTTTCGTCGGCTCCATCGCGTCACCGCGACATCGGCCCACGTTTTTCGCCGCCTTTTCGATGGCGTGGGTGTTTCCCTCTCTGGTCGGTCCTGCGATTGTCGGATGGGTCACGGCCACGTGGGGCTGGCGATGGGTCTTCGGCGTAGTGCCGTTCATCGCTGCCGTCGGCCTGGCGGCAATGGTCCCCGTGCTGCGGCGTTTCCCTTCTCGTCAGGGGGCAGTCGAAGGTTCGATGCGTCATCTGGCCGCGTTGGCGGCCGGAGCGGGTGGCTCCGTTGTGCTGGTGCAATTTGCAGGAACGCTGAGTGGATGGGCGCTCGTTGCGGCGACTGTTCTCGGCCTGGCCGGCTGTGCCATGACATTGAAGCGCCTGGTTCCCGACGGCACGTTTACTCTTCGCCCCGGTATTGCCTCAATCATTGCCACTCGCGCACTGGTCATGGGCGGTCTGTCTGGCGCGGAGGTTTTCCTGCCGCTTGTTCTCCAGCGTGTGCACTTATGGAGTGCAAGTCATGCATCGCTCGCCGTGACGATTGGCTCAATCACGTGGGCGATAGGCTCAGCGATTCCCACGCGCGTCAACACTCAGGCAACGCGTGAAAGACTGCCGCTGGTGGGCGCGAGCCTCATGGTGGTCGGCGTTCTTCCCGTGAGTTTCCTGGTGTTGAAAGGGCTCCCGCCGGTTGTCGCCCTTGTGGGGTGGAGTATTACAGGTCTGGGGATCGGAATGGTGCACTCAACATTGTCTGATCTCACGCTCGGGTCAATTGATCCGTCTGAACACGGACGGGCCTCCTCGTGGCTCCAGATTGCTGACAATGCGGGCGGCGCCGTGGAACTGGCAATCGTTTCGGTCGTGTTGGCCGTCTGGATGCCGGCGTTTGAGGGCGGTATTCAGTATGTTCCAGCCCCCGTAATCGCGCTGGGCGTGTGCCTGCTGGCGGTGTTCGCCTCCTCCAGAATCCGCTCAAAACAGGCGCGGTGAGGCATTTCACCGCCGCTCACGCTAGGAAATGAGCGCGAAACGCAATAGTGTTAAAGCTCGTCAAGGCGCTTCCCACTGTGATAGTGATCGGCCAGGAGCCGATGTGTGTTGTTGGTGTAATGGGTCGCGCCCTGTAGCCCCAGGCGTTCCTGGTGGCATTTTTCGAAACCGCGAGCCCTGTGTTCACAACAGTAAGAGGAAACCGTGCCTTCACAAGATTCTGTCCCTATGTCCACATCCGATGCCCTCGGCCTCGATGACGTTCTGTTTCACGAGGACGACGTTGCACAGGATTCGGATGCTGACAGCGAGGCCCTCGCCGATGGAACTGACGACAATGACCATGCCGACGATGTCGATCAGGACGACATCGACCTCGAGGATGACGAGGATTACGATGGAAATGACGACGAGGATGACGACGCCGACGATCAGGTGAACTTCGCTGACCTCGGTCTGCCCGCTCCCCTGCTGGACACGGTCACAGCGATGGGATTCGAGACGCCCACGCCCATTCAGGCTGAGGCGATTCCCGCACTGCTTGAGGCGCGTGACGTGGTCGGCATCGCGCAGACCGGCACCGGTAAGACGGCGGCATTCGGACTGCCGATGCTGACGCTGATTGATCCGAAAGAAAAGGATGTCCAGGCGGTCGTTCTGGCTCCGACGCGCGAACTGGCGCTGCAGTCAGCCGATGCGATGGAAGAGTTTGCGGCGAGCTACCGCGGCATCAACATTGTCGCCGTCTATGGTGGCTCTGCATACGGCCCGCAGCTTCGCGCGCTGAAGGATGGCGCGCAGATCGTCGTGGGCACACCTGGCCGCATGATCGACCTGATCGAGAAGGGCGCGCTGGATCTGTCCTCGGTGCGTATGCTCGTCCTTGATGAAGCCGATGAGATGCTGCGCATGGGATTCGCCGAGGATGTGGAGACCATCGCCGCCACAGTTCCCACCCAACGCGTCACGGCACTCTTTTCGGCCACAATGCCGGCAGCGATTGAAAAAGTGGCGCAAACCCACTTGCATGATCCGTTGAAGATAGCGGTGTCGGAAGAGTCGTCGACCGTTGACACCATCCACCAGACCTACGCGGTTGTGCCGTTTAAACACAAGAACAATGCGCTGGCCCGCGTCTTGTCGACCCGCTCGGCCGACGCCGTCATCGTCTTTGTGCGCACGCGACTGGATGCTGAAGAGATTTCACTGGATCTGACGGCTCGAGGTTTCCGCGCGGCCGGAATTTCCGGCGATGTGGCACAGCAGGAACGTGAGCGCATGGTGGAGCGTCTGCGGTCCGGTTCTTTGGACGTTCTGGTTGCCACCGATGTGGCGGCCCGAGGCCTGGACGTGGAGCGGATCGGCCTGGTCGTCAATTTTGATGTACCACGCGAACCTGAAGCCTACGTCCACCGTATCGGTCGCACCGGGCGCGCCGGCCGCGAAGGCGAATCACTGTCGTTCTTCACTCCTCGCGAGCACTACCGTCTGCGTCGTATCGAAAAACTGACGGGCACTGCGATGGAGGAAGTCCACATCCCCACGCCACAGGCTGTCAGCGAGTTCCGTTCGCGCCATTTCCTCGACATGTTGCCCACGCGTATTGAACGCGGGCAACTCGACATGTTCGAGCAGCTCATCCGCGAGTTCGCAGATGAGCACGCGTGCGATCCACTGATCATCGCCTCAGCAATGCTGGCGCGCACTGTCCATGACAATGGCACGCACGATCACAAGGACCGCCGCTCCGACGGCAAGATTCGCCGCGAGGAAGTCCTCGATGAGAACGGTGAGTTCCTGTCTGCGTCTTTTGAAAACGGGCGTGATTCGAAGCCGCTCAAGGGTGGGAAGAACGGTGCCCGCCGGCGCGCCGGCGGCAAGCCACAGCGTGCCCCGATGGGGACGCGCTACCGCATCGAAGTCGGCAAGAAGGATGGCGTCAAACCTGGATCCATTGTTGGAGCAATCACGGGCGAAGCTCATCTGAAAGGCTCTGATGTGGGCCGTATCGATATTTACCCGACATTCTCACTGGTGGACATCGGCCCGAGCCTGTCCGACGATCAGATGGAAAAACTCGGTAAAGCCCAGGTTGCCGGGCGTACGCTGCGTATCCGTGTTGATGGCGGGCCGCGTTCGCGTGCCACCGATGCAGGACATGTGCGTCGTCCCCGCAGCGGATCGGGTGATCATCACTCGGGACACCGTTTCGGTGCACGCGGCCAGCGCAGGCCTCGCTAAAGCGGGCCTTAGACCCAGGTACGGAAACACGTCATGAGTACTTCTTCACAACCACGCGTCCAGCGTCATCGATCCGTCTACGACATCGTCGCAATATGTTTTGTCGCGTTCTTGCTGATCTCCAATATCGTGGCAACCAAAGTGATCGGGATCCATATTGGCCCGCTCATGCTGGTTTTCGATGGCGGCGCGGTCTTGTTCCCACTGACCTACATCCTGGGCGATTTACTCTCTGAGATTTATGGCTTTGCGCGGGCCAAGCGCGTCATTCTCACCGGTTTTGCAGTTTCCATCCTGGCCTCCCTGACCTTCCTGGTTGTCGGGGCTGCCCCTGTAGGCCCGGGGTATGAGAATCAGGATGCTTTCGTCGCCGTGCTCGGTTTCGTGCCACGCATCGTGGCTGCATCGGTGTGTGGCTATCTGGTCGGGCAGTTGCTGAACTCCTGGGTCCTGGTGCGCATGCGCCAGCGGTGGGGTGAGCGTAACCTGTGGGTTCGACTCATCGGTTCGACAATGGTGGGCGAGCTGGCTGACACGCTGATTTTCTGCACCATCGCCTTCGCCGGAATTATTCCCGGATGGGACTTCGTCAACTACGTGGTGGTCGGATACCTGTACAAGGTGGGGGTCGAGGTCATTTTCCTGCCCCTGACCTACGCAGTGATCGGTGCGGTGCGCCGCTGGGAACAGCCAGAGCGCAACGCCGCGCATGAACTTGAGGTAACGCATGACTGACGCGCCGCAGTGGATCGCGCTCCCGTCCCGCCCGCACCCAGAAATCACGCCCCAGCCCGGCCAAGCTGGCACAGTGAGCGAGGGAGGAGTCGGTTTCGAGGTCACATACCGTCACGACAGCGGTATGGGACTGTCCCGCACGGGTGTCATTACCACGCCTCACGGTCAGATCCACACCCCCGCATTTGTTCCAGTGGGCACGAAAGCCAACGTCAAGGCACTGGTTCCCGAGATGGTGGCGAATCTGGGCGGCCAGGCGGTCCTCGCGAACGCCTACCACCTGTACCTGCAGCCCGGATCCGACATCGTGGATCGTGCCGGCGGCTTCGGCGCATTCATGAATTGGCACGGCCCGACATTCACCGACTCGGGTGGTTTCCAGGTGCTCTCACTGGGCGCTGGCTTTAAGAAAGTGCTCACGCAGGAGTTTTCGGGAGTCTACAAGGAGGCTTCTGCCGCCGAGCAGGACTGGATGTTCCGCCAGGCCGTGAAATCTTCGCGCGCAGTGGTCGACAGTGACGGCGTGGTGTTCCAAAGCCACATTGACGGTTCCCATCACCGTTTTACTCCGGAAAAGTCGATGCAGATTCAGCATCAGCTGGGTGCAGACATCATGTTCGCATTTGACGAGTTGACCTCGCTGCTGCATCCGCGTTGGTATCAGGAGGAATCCCTGGAGCGTACGCATGAGTGGGCGCGGCGTTGCCTTGCTGAACATGAACGTTTGACCCACGAGCGCGCGGATCATCCTTACCAGCAGCTCTTCGGCGTTGTCCAGGGCGCACAGTATGAGGATCTGCGTCGCTGTGCTGCGCGCACCCTGGCGCAGATGGAAGTCGATGGCCGCACCTTTGACGGGTTCGGAGTGGGAGGCGCCCTCGAGAAAGAGAATCTGGGGCGCATTGTGTCGTGGGTATGCGAGGAGCTGCCCGACGATCGTTCTCGTCACCTGCTGGGAATTTCCGAACCGGATGACCTGTTTGCCGGAGTGGAAGCTGGGGCGGACACGTTCGACTGCGTGAATCCGTCGCGCGTAGCGCGAAATGCCGCGATCTACACCCCGGACGGGCGCTTTAACGTGACGAATGCGCGCTTTGCTGACGACTTCACTCCCCTGGTCGATGGATGCGGGTGCTACACGTGTCAGCACTACACCCGCGCCTACGTGCGTCACCTGTTCAAGGCCAGGGAGATCCTTGCGTCCACGTTGGCGACGATTCACAATGAGTGGTTCACTGTGCACCTGGTCGATGCGATCCGCGGAAGCATCCAGTCAGGTGACTTCGATGCTTTCCGTGATGAAATGCTCGGACGCTATCATCACGCTGACCAACGCTAGAGGCTGCTCTTGCGATATGAGTTTTAACGAGGGGGTCCAGTCTAATTCTGGACGAGTGCGTACCAGCCGCGGCGGACGTGGCGTTGCCATCGGTGGTGGATCCGTTGCCGTACTGATCGGCCTGTTCCTGCTGTCACGTCTGACGGGAATCGACCTGACCGGCCTGGCCGGAGGGGCGCAGCCCAGCGTGGAAGAACAGTCCGGATCGTCTCTGGAACACTGCCAAACTGGTGCAGATGCCAATCAGTACGTCGAATGCCGCATGGTGACGACCGCTGATTCACTGGACGTAGTTTGGCAGACTCAGTTGCCCGAGCAGGCCGGAATGGACTACCAGCCGCCCAGCTTCCAGCTCTTCGAGCAGGCGGTGAACACAGCGTGTGGTACGGCCTCTTCACAGGTCGGTCCTTTCTACTGCCCCTCAGATGCGTCAGTGAACCTGGACCTGGGTTTCTTCCAGCAGATGGAATCGCAGCTCGGTGCTGCCAACGCACCTTTGGCTCAGGAGTATGTGGTCGCTCATGAATGGGGCCATCACATCCAGCATCTTCGCGGCATCTTTGCCGAACATCGCAGCCAGGAGACCGGTGAGCAAAGTGATGCAGTGCGTCTTGAACTGCAGGCAGACTGCTACGCCGGCGTGTGGATGCATTGGGCCTCACAGACCAAGGATCCCGAATCAGGCGAGGCATTCCTGAAAGAGCCGACTTCTGAGGAACTGGCGCAGGCATGGCAGACTGCCGAAGCCATTGGTGATGACCGTATTCAGGAGCAGGCGCAGGGCACGACCAATCCTGAAAGCTGGACACATGGGTCAGCTGAACAGCGACAACGCTGGCTTGAAACTGGCGTGCAAAACGGCTCGCTGGAGAAGTGCGATACATTCGCTGCACCGGAAGTGTGACGGCAAGCGCCTCGATTGGGAGGCAGTGTTGGCGGTGCGATAGCATCGAACCGTATCGGTGAGGAGATTGCGCTATGAGTATCGTCGAGCAGGCACACGCCCACTATGAGCCGGGATGTCCGTATGAAATTCCGATCCCGGACACGCCACTGTTCGAACTGCTCAATACGACTGCCCGACTGTACCCGTCGCATGTGGCGCTGGATTACATGGGTGCGACCACGACCTATCGGGAAGTCCTCGCTCAGGTGCTGCGTGCCGCCCAAGTGCTGGTGGATGCTGGCGTGCGAAAGGGCGACGTGGTCGCCATCGCACTGCCGAACTGCCCGCAGGCTTTTGTTGCGTTCTATGCCTGCATGAGGATCGGAGCCGTAGCGGCTGAGCATAATCCGCTCGCACCCGCCCACGAAATTGAAGGCCAGCTCAAGCGTCACCACGCCAAGGTCGCCATTGTGTGGGAAAAATGCGTCGGCTCCTACCCCACTGACGGGTCGATTGACATCGAGAAGGTTTTCACCGTCAATATCGCAGCCGGCCTTCCCACCATTCAGCGCCTCGCACTGAAGTTGCCGGTCGCCAAGGCGAAGCAGATGCATGACAAGATGCGTGGTGAGGTTCCTGATTCGACGCGTTCCTGGGATCATGCAGTGGCCGCTGCTCACAGTATTCGTCGCGATTATCCGCATCCAACTGGCTCAGATCGAGCCGTTATCTTGCACACGGGCGGCACCAACGGTATTCCGAAGTCGGTTCCGCTCACTCACACCAACATCGGCGCCAACGTCAATCAGAACCTGTTCTGGGTGTGGAAGCTGCACGAAGGCGCGGAAACGTTTTTCTCCCTGCTTCCCTACTTCCACGCATTCGGGTTGACGTTCTTCCTGTGTGCTTCCGTCAGGAAGGCGGCGACGCAGGTACTGATGCCGACTTTCGATGCGGCAATGGCTGTTGCTGCGCATCGTCGTCGTGCCGTCACCTTCTTTGTCGGTGTTCCCGCGATGTTTGAGAGGATCCTGAAGGAAGCACGAAAGACGCATACGCCGCTCGACAGCATCCGGTATTCGGTCTCCGGAGCGATGCCGTTGTCCACCGCATTCGCCGACGAATGGGAAGAATATACCGGCGGCATTATCCTGGAGGGCTATGGCTTGTCTGAGACCTCTCCTGTCATCTGCGGATCACCTCTGGGACCAGGCAGGCGACACGGAACTCTAGGCATCCCCTTCGCTTCCACCGAGCTGCGCCTGGTCGACCTTGAGGATCCCACGCGTGATGTCGACGATGGCGAGCCAGGCGAGATCATCGTGCGCGGTCCGCAAGTCTTTGAAGGCTACCTGGATGCTCCCGATGAAACCGCAAAAGTCTTCACACAGGACGGCTGGCTTCGCACAGGCGATATTGGTGTCAACGATGACGGCTTCATCACGCTCGCGGACCGCCGCAAGGAACTCATTTTGTCCGGCGGCTTCAACGTGTATCCCTCGCAGGTCGAGGACGCGATTCGTTCCATGCCGGGGGTGAAGGACGTGGCCGTTGTCGGTCTGCCGAAGGGTGATGAGACCGAGGAAGTGACCGCTGCGCTGATCATGGACGAGGGCGCTCCCCTGATTTCGCTGGATCAGGTCCGCGAATGGGCAGAGCGGTCGATTTCGCACTACGCATTGCCGCGCCAGATCGCGTTCATCTCCACCATGCCGCGTAATCAGCTGGGCAAGGTCATGCGGCGCAAAGTCCGTGAGCAGTTGCTGAATCCGGCAGCAAAGTTGTGGGATTCCACGTCGAAAGCGGTTGAGGACGCCGTCACCCCGGTAGTGAAAGGTGTCAGCGAAGCTGCCACAACGCTCTCCCGCGGAGTATCCGATGCAACCGAGGCAGCGATCCGGTCCTATCAGGAAGAGCAGATCCGCCACGACGCTGCCAAGCGCGCCGCAGATGGACAAACGGATACGGGCAAGAAATCCTCACGCGACTGAGCACAAAAGTGCCGATGCTCAGACGTTGAATCCCAGGGCGCGGAGTTGATCACGCCCATCAGGGGTAATGCGTTCTGGCCCCCAAGCGGGCATCCACACCCAGTTGACCATCACCAGATCCGTGAACGTCTGCAGCACCATCTGCGCCTGCTGTTCGATCACGTCGGTCAGTGGGCATGCAGCAGATGTCAGCGTCATATCCAGCTGGATACTGTCATCTTCACTGACCGTGATGCCGTAGAGCAGGCCCAGGTCAACGATGTTGATTCCCAGCTCGGGGTCGATGACGTCCTTGAGTGCTTCTTCCACGTCTGCGGCGGGAACTGTGCCGTTTTCCACGTAGTCAACGCCGGTGGGCAGTTGTTGCTGTGGTGCGGGGGCAAAGCGCTGTTCGACAGGTTCCGTCTGAGCCATCGGGTTTGCTGACTGCGCACCTTCGGGCGCATAAGGCGTGTCACTCATGGTCGTCTCCTGCTATGTCGATACCAACTTGTGCCAGCGCGTCACGAAGGGCGTACCATCCCAGCAGTGCGCACTTGATTCTGTTTGGGAATTGGCTGGTTCCTTCAAGGGCCACGGCATCCCCCAGCGCGTCCAGGACTGCATCGTCCACACCCTGACCGCGCGAATGCATCATGGTTTCCATATCGGCGTACAGGTCGCGCACCGTGTCAGTCGGTTGGCCTTCGACCATGTCGGAGAGCATCGACAGGCTGGCCTGCGAAATGGAGCAGCCATCCCCGTCCCACACCAGGTGTTCAATTTTTCCGGCATCGTCGACTCTGATGCCTAGGGTCACCTCGTCACCGCATGTGGGGTTGACCTGGTGTGAGGATGCCTGGATGTTGTCCACCGTGCCGCTGCCTCGGCGTTCGCGCGAGTGATCCAGGATCACTTGCTGATACATCTGTTCAAGACTGCTCATTATGCTCCTGTGAAAAATCCTGCTGTTGCGCTCACTGCGTCGATCAGCTGATCGATCTCGGCGCGTGTCGTGGTCACTGTTGCCGTCGCCCGTGTCGATGCACGCTCGCCGAAAAACTGGTGCAACGGGATGGCGCAGTGGTGTCCTACTCGCACCGCAACGTCACGTGAGTCAAGGAACTGGCCCACATCATGTGGGTGGACTCCGTCCATCGTCCAGGCGACGACTGCCAGACGGTCGTGCGTGGATGTCGGTCCCAGGATCTTCACGCCTTCGATGTCGGACAATCCTTCCAGCATCAGTGTGGCCAGTTCCTCTTCGCGCCTGGCAATGGCATCCATTCCAATGGTGGATATGTACTCCAGTGCGCGTGCCCACCCGACCGCCTGTGCCACTGGTTGCGATCCGGCTTCGAAGCAGTCAGGTGCAGGCAGGAACTCAGTGGAATCCATCGTGACAGATGCGACCGTTGAGCCGCCCGTCAGCACTGGTGGCATCGCTTCAAGCAGGTCGCGACGTGACCACAATGCACCAATTCCAGTCGGCCCACACATCTTGTGTGATGACAGAGCAATGAAGTCTGCGCCCAGTGTTGTCACGTCAATTGGAAGGTGCGCAGATGACTGGCATGTATCCAGAACCACCAGTGCGCCGACGTTATGGGCTGCCTGGATGATCGGCTCAATCGGAGTGATCGCTCCGGTCACGTTGGATGCGTGTGTGACGGCGACGACCTTCGTGTTCGGCGTGATGACGTCCAGTGTATCGAGGTCGATTCGTCCCTCGGGATCCAGATCGAGCCACTTGAGCTCGGCTCCGCTGCGCTGGCAGGCCAGCTGCCACGGCACCAGGTTCGAGTGGTGTTCGGCGCGTGAGATCACGACCCGGTCCCCTGCCTGCAGGCTGAAGCGGACATCGTGGCCTGTCGAGTCACCAGCTGACCCGTTCGTCATCGCGTAGGCGACGATGTTGAGTGCTTCAGTGGCGTTCTTCGTCCACACCACTTCGTCCGGCCGCGCTTTGATGAAGCGTGCGACGGTGGCGCGCGCGTCCTCGTACAGTTGCGTTGAGTCATCTGACAGCACGTGGGTACCGCGATGCACGGCACCGTTGTGGTGCCGGTAAAAGTCAGTAACCGCGTCTATGACGCACGAGGGTTTTTGAGATGTGGCTGACGCGTCAAAGTAGGCGATGGGGCCACCCGCCCTACCGCGCCGCGTCAGGTACGGGAAGTCCTGACGAATCTCATCGACGGTGAACGCGCCGATCGTCTCACTCACAATCTGCTCCTACTGCTTACTGAAGGTATGAGTCGTACCCTGTTTCTTCCAGTTGTTCAGCCAGTTCCGGGCCGCCTTGAGCGGCAACGTGACCGTCAACAAACACGTGCACATGGCTGGGTTGAATGTAACGCAGGATTCGCGTGTAGTGCGTGATCAGCATGATCCCGCAGTTCGTGGACTCGTGGACCCGGTTGACACCCTCGGAGACGATCCTCAGCGCATCCACGTCAAGGCCGGAGTCAGTCTCGTCAAGAATGGCGAACGAGGGGCGCAGCATCTCCATCTGCAAAATTTCGAGGCGCTTCTTTTCACCACCGGAGAAGCCCACGTTGACGTCACGCTCAGCGAAAGCCGGTTCGATGCGCAATTTCTCCATCGCGGCGTTCATGTCCTTGACCCAGGTCCGGATACTCGGCGCCTTCCCGTCGATCGCGGTCTTGGCGGAGCGCAGGAAGTTCGACACTGACACGCCCGCCACTGCCACGGGGTACTGCATCGCCAGGAACAGGCCGCTGCGGGCGCGCTCATCAACGGTCATGTCCACAATGTTGTGACCATCGAGGTAGGCGGCGCCTTCGGTCACCTCGTAGGCTGGATGACCGGCCAGCGCGTAGGCGAGTGTGGATTTGCCTGATCCGTTCGGTCCCATGATGGCGTGGATCTCGCCAGATTCGATGGTGAGGTCGACACCTTTGAGGATCTGTTTCGTGCCCTCAGGTGTTTCTACGTTGACGTGAAGGTTCTGAATTTCCAAAGTCGACATGTCGCGTTCTTTCTCTTACGTTCGAGGGCGGCTCAGCGTCCCGTAACTTCAAGTTCTCTTTCAACCGATTCCATCAGATGCTTTTCAATGGCCGGAACACCGATCTGGTCAATCAGTTCCGCGAAGAATCCTCGCACCACGAGGCGACGGGCATCTTCCTCGGTGATTCCGCGGCTCATCAGGTAGAACAATTGTTCATCGTCAAAGCGTCCTGTCGCTGATGCATGTCCTGCTCCGGCGATCTCACCGTTTTCAATCTCAAGGTTGGGAACTGAATCAGCATGAGCGCCTTCGGTCAAAATGAGGTTACGGTTCAGCTCATAGGTGTCTGTTCCGTCAGCAGGTTCCTGGATGAGGCAGTCACCAATCCACACCGAGTGCGCATCCTTACCCTGCAGGGCGCCTTTATACGTCACGCGTGAGTAGCAGTTGGGTGCTGAGTGGTCCACGAACACACGGTGTTCCAGGTGTTGTCCTCCGTCCACGAAGTACACGCCCAGCATAGTCAGTTCAGCGCCCGGCCCTTCAAAGTCGGTATCGGCGCACAGGCGAACCGTATCGCCACCCAGTGTGACCACGATGTGACGCACTTTCGCGTTCTTGCCAATGCGGATGCGGTGGTTCGACGCGTGTACAACACTGTCGTCCCATTCCTGCAGGGACACGAACGTTAACGAGGCGTTCTCACCGGTAGTGATCTCAATGCCCTGGTTGATTCGCGCGTCGGCGCTGTCCGTGTGGTTGAGGATCACTGTGGATTCGCTGTGTGCGCCAGCGTCGATGACCAGGTGCTGGCTGCGTTGGTCAGAGGCCGTATCCACCGTAATAAGAATTGGATCGTCGATGCGTTGTCCGGCTGGAACGGACACGACCTGAGCATCATGGAACGTATTCCATTCAACTACCGCGGTCCTGTCACCAGGAGCCAGCACGGTGCCCACGCGTGAATCGTTTCGCGAGACGGTTTCAACGCAGACGCCTTCGGGAGCTTCCACAGTCAGCGGAGCGTCCTCGGTATCGTAGTTGGCCGGGTCGAACAACATCGAGATACGGCGCATCGGGGTAAATCGCCAGTCTTCTTCCTTGCCTTTGGGCACGGGAATATCGTCGAGGTTGAACGACGTCGGCCGATCTGCGCGCGATGGGTGTGGGCTGACGTGATCTTCGCGATGGTCTTGAGCCAACTCAGCCCACCGATCCTTCCATTTGTAGTTCGATGAGGCGGTTCAGTTCGAGTGCGTACTCCATGGGGAGTTCCTTCGCAATAGGCTCGACGAATCCGCGCACAATCATGGCCATAGCTTCGTTTTCATCCAGGCCGCGACTCATCAGGTAGAACAGCTGATCTTCTGACACTTTCGAGACGGTGGCCTCGTGCCCCATTTCCACGTCGTCGGTGCGCACATCCACATACGGGTATGTGTCGGTGCGGGAGATCTTATCGACCAGCAGCGCGTCGCACAGAACATTCGACTTGGAGTGGCGCGCACGCGCATTGACCTGCACGAGGCCTCGATACGAGGTGCGCCCACCCCCTCGTGACACTGATTTGGAGACAATGGACGAGGACGTGTGCGGCGCCATGTGCACCATCTTCGCACCCGTGTCCTGGTTCTGGCCGGGGCCGGCAAAACCGATTGACAGTGTTTCGCCTCGGGCGTGGTCACCCATGAGGAAGCACGCGGGGTACTTCATCGTGATCGCGGAGCCCATGTTGCCATCGATCCACTCCATCGTTCCACCCTCGTCAACGATGGCACGCTGAGTCACCAGGTTGAGCACGTTGGTCGACCAGTTCTGGATGGTCGTGTATCGCACGCGGGCATCCTTGCGCACGAAGATTTCCACGACTGCGGCGTGCAGCGAGTTGGAGTCGTAAATCGGGGCCGTGCAGCCCTCGACGTAGTGAACGTAGGAACCTTCGTCCGCTACGATCAGCGTGCGCTCAAACTGGCCCATCGCTTCGGTGTTGATGCGGAAGTAGGCCTGCAGAGGGATCTCAACGTGGACGCCCGGTGGCACGTACACGAATGAGCCACCCGACCATGCTGCCGTGTTGAGTGCTGCGAACTTGTTGTCACCTGAAGGTACCGAGTGCCCGAAGTATTCCTTGAAGATCTCGGGGTATTCACGCAGGCCGGTGTCGGTGTCCATGAAGACGACGCCTTGCTTCTCCAGATCAGACTGAATCTGCTGGTAAACAACTTCAGATTCGTACTGCGCGGCCACGCCTGCGACCAGACGCTGTTTTTCCGCTTCGGGAATGCCCAGGCGGTCATAGGTCTGACGAATGTCTTCGGGCAGGTCGTTCCAGTCTTTAACCTGACGGTCGGTGGGACGCACGTAGTACTTGAAGTCACCGAAGTCGATGTCGGACAGGTCGGGACCCCATGCCGGCATGGGTTTGCGCTCGAAGATCTCCAGAGCTTTCAGTCGGCGCTCCAACATCCATTCGGGTTCATTCTTTTCGGCCGAAATGTGGCGCACCACCTGCTCGTTGATGCCTTTGGGAACATCATGTGAGTAGTCGTCCTTGTCGTGCCATCCAAATTCGTATGCACCGATGGATTCGATAATCGCTTCATCACTTCTGCGCTTATCCTCAGATGAAACGATTGGCGGTGACTGGCTCATATTGTCCTTTCCTCAGTGACTTGACTGGCGTCAAGATCGTGACTTTGCCGCTGTGTCAAAAGCACTCACGCTATCGCCTGAGAGCCGCCAACGCAGAGCGCCGGATTGTGGGGGCACCCACGGGAATATGCGTGGTGCATACGTGCTCCCCTCCGGCCAAGGTGGCCAAACGTTGAACATGCACGTCCAGCAGACGCGCAAAGGCTTGGGTTTCCGCTTCGCACAATTGTGGGAAGTCATCGGCTACCTGCTGGATCGGGCAGTGACCCTGACATAGCTGGATTGCGAAGGTGCCATCGCCAATGTCGCGCACTGTCGCTGCGTAACCGTCCTGGGTGAGCGCGTCAGCCAGAGCCTGTGCGCGCACTTTCGGGTCGTTCCCTGCTTCACGCACGATCGGCGCGTATCGACGTTCGATTTCGCGTGAGCGGGCAGCGGCAAATGAGTCAATGGCCGGGCCCCCTCCGACCTGTCCCAGGTAGCCCAGAGCCTTGACAGCCAACTCGGAGTATCCCTCTGGGAGCCTGTCGTGTGCTCGCTCGGTTGCCACGTAGTGACGCGCTGGTCGCCCTCGTCCACGCTTTTCAGTCGAGTAGTCCTGATACTGAACGATTTCTCCAGCGTCCTGCAAAATGGTGATGTGCCGTCTGACCGCCGCCGTGGTCAGATCCAGGATCTTCGCGATGACCGTAGCGGTCACGGGACCTTTTTCGACGATTAGGTCGAGCACCTGCTCGCGGGTGCCGATTTCAGTCGGCTCTCCCATGACTGTCCTCCTTATCGCCGTCAGTAACTACCCCACCAGTGTACGGCTTTTAGCAACACGATGCTTTCTAAATTACGGCGATTGAGATCACTTGCACGCTATAAGGAGGATTCGAGTCTGGAGCAGTCAGTTCTGACGCGCAGAACGCATCCACGGCGCGTCGCTGGCACGCAGGGTCTGCCACCCGTGGGCGCGCGCAGCGAAGGTGGCGAGGATTCCCACGCAGGCTGAAGGGTTATGCAGATTTCCCGCAGCAACGAGGCGAACAGCTTCATCCAGGTTGACCCAGCGGGTCACCATCGCCGCTTCCTCATCCTCACGCTCGAAGGTGGTGCCAGTCGGAGAAACATCGCGGGCAAGGAAGATCCGCAGAGATTCTTCGGATCCTCCAGGTGAGGTGAAGTAATCGACGAGGACATCCCAGCGCTCGGCCTTCTGATCCGTTTCTTCAGCAAGTTCGCGTTTGGCCGCTGTCAGGGGGTCTTCACCCTCGATATCGAGAAGGCCGGCCGGTATCTCCCACAGGTGCGCGCCTACTGGATGGCGGTACTGGTATTCCAGCAGTACTTCCTCATTACCGTCCTCACCGCGCAATGCGACGATGCCGACTGCGCCTGGATGCGACAGGTACTGGCGAATCACTGAGTGAGAGTCGTCAAGGATGACCTCGTCTTCAGCCATGTCAAAGACTTTGCCGCGCCATACGATGTCGTGACTGGCGACGGGTGCGCTTCCGCTGCGATCAGCGATGGGTATGTGTTCATCCTCGTGTGCCGTCACGGTGTTACTCTCCTCCGCTTTGTGACTGGGCTCCGTCTGCCGGTTCGTTGTGTGGCGCGGGTGGAGCCGCTTGCCGGCCTGAGAGCTGAAGATCTGGGAACACGCTGGTGGCGCTGTCCTCGCCGCCCAGTGCGCGTGGCTGAGCCTGGGCGCTCGGAAGTGCGAGAACTGTTGTCAGCGTGGCGATCGCTGTTCCTACGGAATCAACGGTGGTGATTGGAGCGTTCTGTGCACGCAGCTGGGCAATCATCGCGTCCGCATCACCGGCATCACCCACGATCACGCCGGGGTTGGGCGCACTTGCCAATGCGCGAGCCATTCCGACCCATGCGCTCGAAGAAGTCGGGCCTCCTGTGCCGCTCTGGGCGTCCTGCGCAGTTGCCATTCCAGCCTTCATCGTGCGCGGCCCGACCAGAATCAGGGTGTCAGCCTGACCGCCCTCGGATTCATCGAAGGTGACAATGGGACGCGAATCATCGGTCAGGATGTCACGGAGCAGATCCTGGTTGGCGCCAGAGGAGGTCATAATAGTCACGATGGCCTGCCCGATCACTCCGTCACTGGTCAGATCTGCCGGAACGTCACCGGCGAGGTTGGTCTCAACTGGCGTGGCCAGCGTATTGCGATACTCGGTCATGGACTGAGAATCCCAGTTGTCTGTCAGTGTTGCGACGCTGACAACTGTTGCACCGGCTTTGCTCAGCATAGTCTTGAGTTGCTCGATATCAGCAGGATCGGTGGCCGCCATTTTCAGCAGACCAATATTGCGTCCTTCGAGGGTTCCTGGCACAATCTCGTCGCCCATTTGCGCAACGGCTGCTTCTGACAGCTTGAGGCTGTGTTCGGCTTCTTCGAGTTGTTCCTGAGCGGTTCGCTGCGCCTGTGCGCGCGATGAGCTCAGTGCGTCATCGAGCCGTACCTGCAGGGGGCCGGCACCGAGGATCACGCCCACGCACAGCGCGATGAAGATCGCGATGATGGAGACTAGGTGATAGCGAAAATTAACCATGATGACCTCTTTTAACTGCTCCCTGCGCTGAAGGGCCACCAGCTTGCGACCCAATGGGCTACGACTTCCATAGCACCCTGCCCCCACGGTGTGGACCACAGTGCCGCACCGGCCAGCAGGACGGCGACGATAACGAATACGATCAGCCAGAACGCTGAAATGCGTGGACGGTAGGTTTCGCGAATGGCACGCGATGAGATAAGCGCGTCGCCTGCCTTGAGACGCGTGAAGAAGGTTGACGCCATTCCGGCGCGTCCGCGATCGAGGAAATCCTGGAGTGTCAGGTGAATACCGATCGTGGCGATCACGGAGGCACGTTGCGTGGCAGCCAGAATGATCGCTGCATCCTCACTGGTCCCAGATGCGGTCATTACTTCGTAGGAGCGTCCCTGTCGGTTGAGGCGTTCGCGTCCTGGAGCGGTGCCGTCACGGTTCTCCCGCACCACTAGTTCAGCCCCGCATCCCAACGCCTTTTCTGAGACCGCATCCATGTCGGCCACGATGATGTGGGGCTTCATGCGTTCGCGAAGCAGCAGGTCCGCTCCCCCGTCAACGCCGACCAGGATGGGGTTGGTATCGCGAATCCAGCGACGCAGCCCTTTGAGTTCCTTGACAGAATCTTCAGCCTTATTCACCAGGAGAACCGGGCGACCCTGCATCTTGGTGCGCAGGGTCGGAATCCCTTTTTCGTGGTAGAGCAGGTCAGATTCGCGCTCAAAATAGTCATCTGTGAATTCATCGAACGCTTCGATCTGAGTGCTCAGACCCAGGCGTGCTTCCTCGCGTGCGCGCAGGTCGTCCTCGTCAGTCATCACGTGGCCGGATGCGATCAGTCGATCATCTTGCGTCACCTCTGTGCCGCTGATCGTGATGGTGTCTCCCTCACGCAGGGTCATAATGTCAGAACCCAGGTCATCGAGCAACAAAATGCCTGCTTTGAGGACGAGGGCTGGACCGAGGTTCGGGTAGCGGCCGGTAGAGGACGCTGACGCGTTCAAAATTGCTGTGGGTTGTGCGTCAATGAGCAGTCGGGCGGTGGCCCGGTCCAAGTCAGGCCTGTCGATAACCGCAATTTCACCGGCTTCGAGGCGCCGGGCGAGCCGCACGGGATTCTCGTCGATGCGAATCCGTGCCCTCACATCCGCATCGCTGGGAGCCTGCGATGGTGGCATACCTGTCTCATTGTCACTCACAGGGCGATTGTGGCACGGTTGCGGCCAGAATCAATTCTTTCGCGTGACGGCGTGCCGTTTCTGAGGTGGTCGGCGAGCCGGTCATTCGCACGATCTCGTCGATGCGTTCTTCCCCGTCAACGCATGTCACACGCGCAGTTCCACCCTCTTTGTGCACTACCAGGTGGGTGTCTCCATAGGCTGCCACCTGAGCCAGGTGGGTGACCACGATCACCTGGTGTACGCGTGCCAGCCGTGCCAGTCGCGCGCCCACCTCTGTGGCTGTGCGCCCACCGATTCCGGCGTCGACCTCGTCAAAGACGAAGGTGCGGGGCGTCGCACGATGCGAGAGCGCCACTTCCAGTGCCAGCATGACGCGTGAAAGCTCGCCACCTGATGCTCCGCGAGACACTGGCCGGGCGGGCGCGTCAGGATGAGGCTGCAGCATGAATGTGATGTCTTCACACCCCGTGGAGTTGGGTTTACGGTGCATCAGTTCGACGTTCAGGTGTGCCCCTTTCATCGCCAGTGCTGCCAGCTCGGCATCGACGTGCTCGCTGAGTTCGTCTGCGAGGTGCCGGCGGGAGGTGCTCAGGCGCTCCCCCAGTTCCAGTACGCGCTGCTGAGCCTGCGCAAGTTCAGCGGCGAGGGAGTCTTCGTTGACATCCGGATCTGTCAGTTCTTCAAGTTCAGCGCGCGCCTGAGCTTCCCATTCAAGCAGCTGAGTGGCATCTGCGGCCCGCCCCTGCAGCAGGCGATTCAGGTCGGCGCGCCGTTGGTGCAACGCGTTAAGACGCTCCGGGTCGGCGTTCAGTGTGGACAGGTAGGCCTCGGCATCATCTGCCAGCGAGTCGGCATCAAGACGCAGAGTGTGGGCACGCTGGGCGAACGAATCGAGCGTGGAATCAAAACGCGAGGCATCTGCGAATGCGGCCTGGACGCGGTGCAGCAGATCGATCAGGTGGGTCTCGTCAGATTCACCGCGCAGACATGCGTAGGCCAGAGCCACCTGGGCGCGCAGATCCTCAACGTTGGTCAGTCTTTCAGTCTGAGTGCGCAGATCGTCGTCTTCACCCGGATACGGGTCCAGCTGGCGGATCTGGTCAGTGATGCGGGTCAGTTCCTCAATGCGTGTCGCACGTTCGTCGGCGTGCGAGCGCGCCATGTCCAGGCGTTTTTTCGCATCGACTGCTGTTTTCCAGGCTTGCGCGTAGTCGCGGAGAAGCTCCTGGTGCTGATCGTCGCCTGTCTCATCGAGAGTGGCGCGCTGGACGGATGCCTGACGTAGACGCATCTGGTCGGCCTGGCCGTGAATCGTGACGAGGCTATCGCCAATATCAGCAAGAATGGATACCGGGATGGGGCGTCCTGCAAGGTGGGCGCGTGATCGACCCTTGGCACTAACCGTTCTGGACACGATGAGCTCACCGTCTTCGACGTTGGCTCCAAGCTCCTGGGCGCGTGCGGCAACCATGTCATCGACTTCGAAAATGCCGTCTACTTCGGCCTGCTCACACCCCTGACGCACGGTCTGAGAATCGGCCCGAGTGCCGAGCAAAAGTGACAGTGAGGTCAACACCATCGTCTTACCGGCTCCGGTTTCACCGGTGACAACAGTCAGGCCAGGTGAAAATTGCACGTCGGCTTCGTCAATGACGCCCAGGGACTTGATGCGGAGCGCATCGATCACGTTGGCCTCCTCTCGCCTCTCCAGCTCTCACGTGACAGATTAACGCTCGGATGGGCGTTTCCTCCAACCATCCACAGGCAGCTGGAATCGTTTGACCAGTCGCGTAGAAAATGGAGTGTCATCGAGGCGCAGCAGGTGGACGGGGCGACATCCTCGTGTGGCAGTGATGGTTGTTCCGCTGGGGACGGTGCGCTGACGCAGACCGTCGCACCACACTTCTGGCGCACTCCATGCATCTTCGAGGATATTGACGCTGAGCACTGACGAAGGGCTGACAACAAGTGGCCGCGTGAACAGGCCATGCGCGGCCAGCGGAGCCATGATGATTGCCTCCGTGTCGGGCCATACCACTGGCCCGCCAGCAGAGAACGAATATGCAGTTGAGCCGGTGGGTGTGGAGAAGATGATGCCGTCCGCCCCGTAGGTGGATACAGCCTGTCCGTCCACTCCGAATCCCAAGTGGACCGGGTGCGCCACGTCCGTGTGCATGACGACTGCTTCGTTCAGCGCCCAGTCGTGCCATTCGGTGCCATCGGGGAAGTGCGCATGGATGTCGAGCGTCATGCGCGTATCCATGGTGTAACGCCCATCTGCAATCATGTCAACAACTGACAGGATGCCGTCCGCAGACACTTCCGCAAGGAAGCCCATGTGCCCCATGTTGATGCCGAGCAACGGTGCGTCGAATTTCCGGGCGTATTCTGCTGCGGCAAGAATCGTGCCGTCGCCTCCTGTGGCCAGCACCAGGTCGATATCGCCGGTGCAGTCTCCTTCAGGCACCACGTCAATGTCGCGTACCGAAAGTTCACGTGCTGCTGCCTGGGCGGCTGCCTGTGCTTCTGGGCGGTTGATGTGGCGCACCAGCATGACGCGCTGAATCACGAATGTTTCCTTCCCTTCACTGCCGGCCCTTCCTGTACTGCTCTGACAATCCGATTGTGCAGGTTTTGCTCCAAGATCGCATCCGGATGGCCTGAGCGCATCGCCAGGAAATACTCGACATTACCGGCAGGACCCGGCAACGGTGAAGCCTGAACGGCGTATATATCCAACCCATTGCTACGCGCACATTGCGCGACTTTTTCCACCGTTTCCACGTGCTGATCGGGGTCACGCACCACGCCTCCGTGGCCGAGCCTGTCTTTGCCGATCTCAAATTGAGGCTTGACCATCAACAGGTAGTCCGCGTCGGGTGTTGCCACGGAAATCAGCGGCGGGATCACCAGTGTCAGTGAAATGAACGATAAGTCGGACACCACCAGGTCAACGGGTGGCGTGATATCAGCGGGCGTGAGCGTGCGAATATTGGTGCGATCACGCACCTCGACGCGAGGGTCCGACTGCAGCTTCCAGGCAAGCTGCCCATATCCCACGTCAACAGCGATCACCTGCTGTGCGCCTCGCCGCAACAGGACGTCAGTAAACCCGCCCGTCGATGCTCCCGCATCCAGACACCGTCGCCCCTGTATGCGCGGTGCTGATTTTCCGAGGGCGTCCAGCGCGCCGGCAAGTTTGTAGGCACCGCGTGAAGCGTAGTCGACGGCGTCCCCCTCGGTAATGACGATTGCCTGTGCAGGATCCATTTGTCGAGCCGGCTTGAGCACCACCTGCCCGTCGAGTTTGACGCGCCCATCGTGGATAAGTTCCTGAGCGTGGGTGCGTGAGCGTGCCAGGTGGCGGCGCACCAGTTCGGAGTCGATTCTCCTGAGTTTCATCTCAGCGGCTCACGTGCTCGAGGGCAGCACGAAGCTGCGCATCGAATCCTGCCAGCGTGCGTACCTGAATCTGTGCGCTTGCCTCGTTCAATCCGTCGAGTTCGACTTCTCCGTTGGGAATTGTGACCGCGTCCTCACGATCATGCGGATCATGAGGGCGCGGTGTCACGGGGTCGTTCTCACTCACTGGCGCTGTCCTGCGACACGTCCTGCGCGCTGTCCGCTGCGGCAGCGTCATCCTCGCTTTCAGCGGTCTTCACGCCGGTCTCGTCATCTGCGCCCTCGCGCAGCAGAGCTTCGAGTTCTTCTTCACCAGGAAGGAACGCCGGGATCGGATTGTTTGTGCTGAGGGCTTCCTCTTCGACTTCGGAATCCGGGCGCGTATCTTCAGCCAATTCCGCGTCAATGGCGTCTGAAACCTCGGGATTTTCCGCTTCGTCTTCCGATTCGTCCTGAGGTTCAGGCGGGGTCACAATCCCTGCCGGATCGTCGTTGGGCACAACCGTCAATTCCGGGCACCGCACGGGCTCATCTGATTCGACAGCCCACGCTGCGGCTGCCAGCGCACGATACGAATCCAGGGTGACCGTGGTCGGTTCAGTCAACTCGATACCGTCCAGGCGCAGCGTGCCCCACTTGGTCACCGATGCTACCTGGGAGTACCCACAGGTCCACGTGTTGTCCTTGTGATGTTTGGGATGAGGATGAGCCTCGTTCAACCCTCGCATGTCAAGGGCGAGGTAGGTGGGTCGCTGACCCTTTCGTGCCCGAATCACATCTGCTGCCTGATGGACACCGGTAAGCACGTGAAGGGCAGGGTAGCCAGCTGAGACAGCGCCGGCAATATCGGTTTCGAGTCGGTCTCCCACGCTCAGTGGATTGTGTGCTTCGACCAGGTTCGCACCGCGTTGGTAGATTCCGGGCGTCGGCTTACCTGCCGCGGTTGCACGCTGTTTGGTGGCATGTTCTACGGCGGTCACCAGAGAGCCGTTTCCGAGGGCAAAGCCTTCTTCTGTCGGCAGTGTGGAGTCCATATTGGAGGCAAAGAATCGGGCGCCGGCCTGAATCGCGTAGGCAGCCTGCGACATCTGTTCCCAGCCGACAGTTCGGTCCAGTCCCATGACGACTGCATCTGGCTGGTCACTTGCACGTTCAACGAGGGTGAATCCAGCTTTTTCGAGAGCTTCGCGCAGTCCGGGACCACCAACCATAAAGACCTTGGCGCCGTCATCGAGCTCGTCGCTCATAATAGCCGCCACGTCCATCGCGGATGTCATGATCATGGATTCGTCCGCTTCGAATCCCATCGAATTCAGCTTTTCAGCGACTGCCTGAGGCGGACGTGAGGCATTATTGGTCACGAACACCGTCTTGATGCCGTTCTCACGCGCGGCGACGACGGACGGGGCCGCATGCTCAATGGGGTCTGACCCCATCCATGCCACGCCGTCCAGGTCAAGCAACGCTGTGTCAAAGAGACTGGACAGTGGTTCGTCGGTTCCGTGCAACGTGCTGCCACGCTTGGTGACATCCGCATCAGCAATCATTTCGATGTCCACGATGTCGGGATCTTCGATTTCTGGCGGCATCGATTCTTCGACTTGAGTGGCTTCCTCGTCGCGCCCCAGTTCGCGCAGACGATCGGCTTTGACGCTCATCAGGCGGCGCACATATTCGGTGTCGGCATCTTCAGGCAAGGCTGCCAGCGCATCATCGACCAGCACCAGGCCGACTTCGTTTTGTCCTAGATCCGCACGCGCACCAGACGAAACGAGGACGAGTTCGACCTGTTCACCCAGGTCAAGAGCGGCGGTGTCGGTCTTGTCAATAATGTCAACTGCTCGTTCTGGATGGCCCAGTCCGCGTTCACAGTCCGCTTCCACAGCGCGCAGAGACTGGTCTCCGCGCATGCGTCGCACGGCTCGCACCTCACGCAGTGCTTCTTCATAGCGTCCCGATGCGTAGGCAGTCAATGCGGCTGCTTCGCGTACTGTATCGACACGACCGGCTCGCTTGGCTGCGGCGCGGGCATGCTCGTAGGCCTGCTCGGGATCCAGATCAATGAGTTGACCGGCCATAACGAGGTGGCGTGCCACGATGTCATGGTTAGCTCCCGATAGCGTCTTGAGTGAACGCAGGGCTTCAGAGTCGAGTTCACTGGCTGATACGCCGGCTGGAATTGTCGGCTCATCACCGTGAGGTGACACGTATTCTTCGGTGCTCGCGTAGTTGGCATCGCCGCGCTGATTGTTTCCTCGGTCGTGACGTGAACCGGAGCGGTCATCGCGCCTGCGGTCTCCACGATCGTTTCGGTCGAAACGGCTGCCACGTTCGGAGTGGTCATGACGGTCATTCCGATCGCCTCGGTCTGACCGATTCCTGCCTTTACCGTCACCTCGTCTGTTGAAGCGCTTTCTGCCATCGCGGTCGAAACCGTCAGAACGTCCGCCGCGACGATCGTCACGTTCTCTAAAGCCGCGCCCCTCGCCATGACGGTCGCGGTCACGGTCTGAGCGGTTGAAGCTGCCGCGTTTGAAATCACGGTCATTGTCGCGCTGCTGCCATTGTCCGCTTCCGCGTCGTGACTCACCGTCGCGTCGGAAACCACCGTCACGCTGAAAACCACCGTCTCGCCGTGATTCGCCGTCATCGAAGCGACGATTGCGTGACTGGTAGCCACCGGAAGAGCGTCGACCTCCCTGGTCATCTCGACGGCCGAAGCCTCGGCGGTCTGAGGAGCCCCTCCATGAACGCTCGCCTCGTGAGCGGAAGTCGTTCGATCGATCGTGTCGTTCGTCTGCCATGAATGGTCTCCCCTATTCGTCTGTGTCCCGCCCTATCTACGGAGCTGCTTCACACGTTAATACTGCTGTTAATGCTACCTGATATGCGCTGACATACCTGTCAGCTCATGAATTTCGTGCGCAGATACACGTCTGAGGCGGGCAGTTGCCCGTGCACTACTATGTTGGTTGACTGGGTATCCGGTCGGTCAGCCCCGCTGGGTGTGCGGGCTTGCGTGTGCGCGTAAAAAAGGGGGGGGTGGGGTACGTGCCTGTCTCCAGGCCTGTACCCCACCCCCAACTCACGGTTGATTGCGGCAGTGTCTTACT
>NZ_JBWPJO010000011.1:0-72837 GCF_056583835.1 Pauljensenia sp. C0254C2 | reverse complement strand
ATCCCAACCAAAAAAACTCAAAAAACAAAAACAAGCATCAACAAAACAAACACACTATCGAGTTCACAAACAACACCTACATACGGTCAAGAACTTTTAAGAAAGCCCTCTAGCGTAGTAAAACCACTAACACCAGAACCTCTCGGCTCCACCATCAGCGGCGAGAATTAAATATACTCACCTTGCCACTCGAGGTCAAACTTTGGCAGGGTGAGCATCGACACATTGAATCAAAAGCGCTTATTTCCAACGAAAACGACTCCTCCGGGTCGCGACCGTTCCACGGTCTCCACTCATAGTGAAGTGCGTGGAACATGCGGCGGCCGCCCTCGTCAATCCTGATGCACGATCAACGAAAGCGGCCACGCGCGCTTGCACTGTACTCAGCGAGTACCCAGGTGCTCCTGGTTCGGAATGTCCACGGTGGGAAGATCACGAACAGCCTGGCGAACCGCCTTGGACACGGCCACCGGCACGCGGTCATCAAAGACACCGGGAATGATGTAGCTGGGCGAAAGCTCGTCATCCGAAATGACGGATGCGATCGCCACGGCGGCAACCCTCAGGACTTCCGTCGTAATCTGGGAGACCTTCGCATCAAGCAACCCGCGGAACAGCCCTGGGAAAGCCAGCACGTTGTTGATCTGGTTAGCGTAATCGGAACGCCCCGTCGCAACGATGCGTGCGTATCGAGCGGCATCGAGCGGGTCAACCTCGGGTGTCGGGTTGGCAAGCGCGAAGACAATCGCGTCATCAGCCATCGTCGCCACATCTTCGCCGGTAATCAGGCCGCCGTGTGAGACACCGATAAACACATCAGCATCGCGCAGACCATCCTTAAGGTTGCCGGTTACCCGACGCGGGTTCGTATGCTCAGCAAGCCAGCGACGCGAAGCATGCATGCCTGCAACGTTATCCGCACACAGCGCTCCAGTGCGGCCATACCCCACGATATCCTTTGCTCCCTGAGCCATCAGGAGACGGATAATCGCTGACCCGGCGGCCCCCACACCCGACACAACGATGCGGACCTCGTCAATCTTCTTGTCCACCAGCTTGAGCGCATTGAGCAAAGCTGCCAGGACAACAATCGCGGTGCCGTGCTGATCGTCGTGGAAAACCGGAATATCAAGTTCCTCGCGCAGGCGTTCCTCAATCTCGAAGCAGCGAGGTGCTGAAATGTCCTCCAGGTTGATGCCCGCATAGGCCGGTGCGATCGCCTTGATAATCGAGATGATTTCCTCGGTGTCCTTTGTGTCGAGGACGACTGGCCACGCGTCCACACCACCGAACTGTTTGAACAGGACCGCCTTGCCCTCCATCACTGGAAGCGCAGCAGCAGGACCAATGTCTCCCAGCCCCAGCACAGCCGTCCCGTCTGAAACGACGGCCACCGTATTGGACTTCATGGTCAACAGGTGGGCTTTTTCCGGCATGTCGTGAATGGCAGTGCATACACGAGCCACACCCGGGGTATAGATGCGCGACAAGTCGTCACGGTTACGCAGCGGGACGCGCGGAGCGATGGCGATTTTTCCGCCGATATGAGCGAGGAAGGTCTGGTCTGACACGGCTGCAGTATGAATGCCAGGCAGGGCGTCGAGGGTAGCTTCCACTTCGCGTCGATGGTTTGAATCACGCATATCGCAAGTCAGATCAATGGTCATATGGCCGCGATCTGAATCCGCGACATCGAATCCCTTCACCTGGGCACCTGTGGCGGTCACCGTATCGATGATGGTGGCGATGGACGCTTGTGATTCATCAAATTCAAGCCTGTAGGAGGCGGTATATGACGGAGAAGTACGCATACAAACAATCATTCCTCAAAAGCGTAATGTTCACGCGGTATGTCAGTTCGTTCGTTTTGTATCGTACAAGCCTTTCGGAACGACGGTGTTAACGATCGCACAATGTGGACATCTTCGCGCTCAACAGGCGAAGACTGATCGGCGCATCCACACACCCCAGCTCAGCGGCGCTGTCCGCAAACCCGATGAGTCAGCGCCTCACCTGCGCGGCAAACAGGCGGGACGACAATGACACGTCAAAACGTCTACGCGAGTACATGTCAAATGCCACCGCCATGAGCAGGACGAGGCCCTTAATCACCTGACTTCGGTCAGAAGGGACCCCCAATAGGAGAAGACCATTGTTGAGTACCGCCATCACCAGTCCTCCAAGTACAGCTCCCGTCACCGTTCCTACGCCCCCGGAAACTGCTGCGCCGCCAATAAAGACTGCAGCGATCGCATCGAGTTCCCACAGGGTGCCGTCCTGGGGACCGGCAGCTGTCGCTCGACCAGCAAACATCATTCCGGCCAACGCTGCAAGAACGCCCATGTTGACCATGACAGCGAATTGGACTGCGCGGGTATTAACGCCGGACAAGGCCGCGGCATGAGCATTTCCACCTACTGCATATACGTGCCGGCCGAACGCAGTGTGCTCAGTGAGCAGCACATATGCAAACACGAGGATGAGCAGGAGCAGCCCGGGAACGGGGAAAGCACTCGTCGAGGTGTCGCCTCCGAAAAGCCATGTCAGTGCTCCCACAGCGACCATGATGAGCGCACAGCGCACTGCAGGGATCCAGAGTTCAGCTTCAATGGCTCCGCGAACGACACGACGCCGATACCGACGAATCACATTGACGACCAAAACCGAGGCCGTTACCACACCGACCAGCAGCGTTGAATTATTCATCCCCGTCCATGACGGTCCCCATTGAGGCAGCGTTCCAGCGCCCAGAACCTGGAACTCACGAGGCAGCGGGAACGACAGTGAACGCGACTCCCACACAATCGCTCCCCGAAAGAGCATCATTCCTGCCAGTGTCACGATGAACCCCGGGATCCCTACACGCGAGATCCATATCCCGTTCCACACTCCGATCAGTCCACCTATCAGAAGTCCGCAGACAAGTCCGAGCCACCATGGCACGCCCATCCCTTCAAAAAGCAAGGCCACCGTCATCGAGACGAAGCCCGCAACAGATCCCACCGACAAGTCGATTTGGCCGATGACAATCACCATGAGCATCCCGATGGCAAGCACTAAAATATAGGCGTTACCGGCCAGTAGGTTGTATGCATTCTGCGCCGTCAGCATCCGTCCTGACGTAGCGATATTGAAGAACAACGTCAGAGCGATGAGCAAAGCGACCATGAGGTGTAGCTGCGTGTGCTCACCAAACAAGCGACGGTACAAGCTCATCGCGTCTCCTACCTGGGCGATACGCACCTTTGAGTTCTTCCGAAATGGATACTGCCATTTTCATCCTAAACGCTCGGCGCACTCTGTGACATGCGCGCCACGTTTCACAGCGATCCCGAGGTTTAGGCATCGTGGTTTGGTACCGTGATTACGTGAGTGTGACAAGTGGACCCGTGGGTTCCCAAGTATCCTTACGTGAAGCGAATTCAGCGCGCGTGATCGATACTGTGCAGCGCTATGGGCAGATCACACAAGTCGAACTTGCCAGCGCAACGGGACTGTCACCTGCAACGATTTCCAACATCGTCAAAGTACTTCAGTCGCAGGGAATAGTTGAAACACGCAACACCATCAGATCAGGTCGGCGTGCTCAGCTGGTGACGCTAGCCCGCGAAACCGGACTGGCAGCTGGCGTCTATATCGGCCGACGTGCGCTGCATATCACGATCTCGGATGCTACAGGACGTGCACGAACCGATCAGTCTCTACCTTTGCCAATAGATCATCGCGTTGACACGACCCTTGACCGGACCGCTTTGCTGATCCTGGAATTGACAGACAAAATTGGAGCCACTCTTGACGAACTGGTCGGCATCGGAGTTGCATTGCCGGCCCCTATTGACCCCTCGAACACCAAGATCACGATTCCCGGCATCATGCGCGATTGGGAAAACGTGGACGTGCGCGACGTGCTCTCGCGTCGCTTAGGAAGCGAAGTCGTTGTTGACAACGACGCGAATGTAGGTGCCCTCGCTGAAAGTCGCTACGGCGCGCTCCGTGGTGCCGCCAACAGCATCTATGCGCGGGTCTCTTACCAAACCGGCGCAGGCGTACTGATCAACCACCAGCTTTATCGCGGCGCCCACGGCACCGTCGGCGAAATAGGACATATTCAGGTCGCCCCTCATGGCCCCATTTGTCGCTGCGGCGCACGAGGGTGTCTGAACACAGTTGTCGGCGCCGACGCTTTGATCGATTCCCTTCGCTTCTCACGAGGCGACCTCACCTTGCGAGATGTCATTGCACTGGCCAACGACGGAGATGCCGGGTGCCGCCAGGCGATTTCAGATGCGGGAGCGACCCTCGGATCTGTATTGGCAGATCTGGCGACGTGGTCTGATCCGCAAGTAATCGCCATCGGAGGAGAACTGGCGCAAACTGGCGACATCCTCATCGACCCTATCCGCGATGCAGTCAACAACCGCCCCCTGCTTACTCAGGCAGGTATCCACGTCGTTCCCGCGCAGCTTGGACCGCGCTCAGAGGTGATCGGTGCTTTCGCCCTCGCCATGGACACGTTCGGCCATCGCTCCAGCCACGAGGAGATGTCATGAGAACATCCGCTCCGCTTCTGGAAATCAGCAACGTCAGCCGCTTCTTCGGCGGCGTCGAAGCGCTCGTCGACGTCTCCATGACAGTTCACCGACATGAGGTCGTGGCGCTCGTTGGCGATAATGCGGCAGGCAAATCAACGTTGGCACGGATGATTGCCGGAGTTTATCCTCCCTCACGTGGACGCATCGTGATCGACGGCGAACCTGTCACGATTTCGTCAACGTCGCATGCTCACCAGCTCGGCATCGCCACAGTGTTCCAGGAACTGGCACTGTGCGACAACCTCGATGTGACGGCCAATATTTTTCTCGGAAACGAAATGCGCACCTCGCACTTACTAGACGACGACGCGATGGACGCATTAGCCCGCGAGTATCTGGAATCGTTGAATTCGAGAATCCCCGATGTCCATACGCCGCTCTATCAATTGTCAGCAGGACAGCGTCAGTGTGTGGCGATCGCGCGCACACTGGTCGCACACCCGAAAATAGTCATCCTTGATGAGCCAACCGCTTCACTTTCTGTGACTCAAACGGCTGAGGTACTGACTTACATTGAGCATCTGAGGGATCTCGGGTTGGGCGTCATTTTCATTTCGCATAATCTCACGGACGTGCGTGCAACAGCTGATCGCGTCGAAGTCCTCCGTCACGGGCGCAACAACGGCTCGTTCAACGCCCGCTCCACCTCCTACGAAGACATCATTGCTGCCATGACCGGAGCAACACGTGTTCAGTCCCCCAGATAAGGGACGAGGGCGACCCACAGGCCGCCCTCGTCGATGACAGAACGTCTACTTGGCTGCGTTGACGAGCTCCATGCGGTGGGCGTCGTCCTTGTAGATCTCCTCCGCATTGTCCTGAGTAACAATCTGCGGAGTCAGCAGGAAGGACGTGACAGCATGACCTTCCATGGATTCATACTGTTCTTTGTCCACAGTAGCGCCGTCAACGGTTGGGTCAGCATTTCCCTGTGCTGCCTCCATAGCCAGCTGAATGGCGCCCTTGACCAGGAGACGAGTGTCCTTGAAGATCGTGGAATATTGCTTGCCCTGGACAACCCAGCCTACAGATTCGTCTTCAGAGTCCTGACCCGTCACTACTGGAACAGGTTTTCCAGCCTGCTCAACGGCGGTGATGATTGCGCGCGCCAGTGTGTCGTTGGGCGAGAGTACACCGTCGGGAACTTCATCCCCCTGATAGGTGGACGTCAGCAACGAAGACATGCGATCCTGCGCATTATTGGGCTTCCACCCCTGAGTTGCGACCTTGGTGAAATCGTTTTGGCCAGATTTCACAACCAGGGTACCGTCATCGATCTTGGGCTGAAGCACTTCCATCGCACCGTTGAAGAATTTCAAGGAATTCGAATCGTCGGGCGAGCCGCCAAATAGTTCAATATCCCAGGGCGTGGGCGTACCCTTCGCCTCAAGTCCTTCCAGCAGTGCCTGACCCTGCAGCTTACCAACACCGTAGTTGTCGTAGGCGATGTAGTAGTCCTCGTCCGTGGTATTCGTCAAGAGTCGGTCGTAGGCGATGACGGGGATGCCCGCCGACTTCGCCTGCTGAAGCTGTGTGCCCAGTTGGGACCCGTCGATAGCGCCAATCAACAGAACATCAACGCCGTTCTCAATCATTGCGGCAATCTGGTTCTGTTGTTCGGCGACACCGCCATTTGCGAATTGCAAGGTACACGTGATGCCTGCTTCGGCACAGTCATCTTTAAACATTTGCTCGGCTTCAACCCAGTTTTGGGACGTCTTTTGCGGCATAGCGATGCCCAACGAAATATCCCCACCGGCGCTTCCCGCCGATTCTCCTGACGCACCTGAGTCCGCAGCAACACCGGATTGATCCGAGGTGCCCCCGCCTCGTCCACCGCACGCACTCATAGCAAAGGCGAGGGTGGAAACGGCGCAGACCGTCGCAATTTTCTTGAGAGGTTTCATGTCTTCCTTCTTTCGATAAGTGAGTCTGTCAGTGAATGCTCGTCTGTGAGAATCCACGCGCGCTCGGAACGTTTGATCCACTCCAACCGCGTGAGTTTGCCGACAAGCATCTGTTTGGTTTCATGGATCAGGCAGGTGAACTGCCCGTAGGCGATTCTCCTTTCGTGACAGGATCGACCGATGTTTTTCCAGCGTCGTTACTGATTTGCATGAGAGCTGACTCGTCCGCTTCGTCAATGGTTGGCGAGCCGGCAGTTAATTTTGCCGGGCTGCTGCCAGGAGAATTCTCCGCCGATTCGATGGCTCGCCTGTTTCGTATCGCGTTTTGGAACGTACCGATCAGCGAGCGCTTGCCCTGACGCTTGGAGTAGACGTCAACTGCGACGGCCAGGAGCAGAACGAGTCCCTTAATGATCTGTGTCCAGTCAGAGCCCACGCCCAGCAGCTGAAGACCGTTGTTCAGAAATGCCATTACCAGAGCGCCTACCATCGTTCCACCGATAGTTCCAATTCCGCCCCACACGGATGCGCCGCCGATGAAGCAGGCTGCGATCGCATCGAGCTCCCACATATTTCCGTCCTGAGGCCCCGATGAGGTGGATCGGCCGATAAACACCATCGCTGCGATAGCGGCTAGAACGGAGGAGGTACACATGACAGCGAAATTCGTGCGTTTGACGCGGATGCCTGTCAAAGCTGCTGCAGCACGGTTGCCACCAATCGCATAGACGGACCGTCCGATGATTGTGCGTGTCGAAATAAAGTGGAAAATGATGACAAGGACAACCACGATGAGTCCTGGTATCGGGAACGACGTGCCTGGCCTGCCTGTAGCGAAGAGCCACATCACGCCCAGGATGGCACCGCCTACAAGGACAAGACGCACAATCGGTACCCACAGTGGCGGCACATCTGACTGGGCCCGGAGGCTCTTGCGCCGACGGTTAAATTCGCCCCATGCCAGCGCGGCGACGATCAGAACAGCAAGGACCATCGTCGGCAAGTTAAAGGCTAAGACATCTGGAGCAATATCGGGCATATAGCCCGCGCCAAGGGTCTGGAAAAGCTCAGGGACAGGTACTGTCATGGATTTCCCAATGAACTGGTTGGCGCCTCTGAACAGCATCATGCCCGCCAGGGTTGTGATGAACGCCGGGATTCCCCATTGGGCTACCCAGAAACCCTGCCAGCATCCCACGAGGATGCCAACGCCCAGTCCTACCAGCAAGCCGACAACAGGCGGCAACCCGGATTCAGTCGTCAATTTGGCAACGATGATGCCAACGAAGGCTGCTACCGATCCCACCGACAAATCAATGTGCCCGGCAATGATGACCAGTACCATCCCCATCGCCAGGATCAGCACGTATGCGTTGCCCATGATCAGGTTCATGAGGTTCTGTGATTGCAGGACTTTGCCGCCCGTAAAGACCTGGAAAAACACGACGATCACCAGTAGCGCTGCGATCATCGCAAATTGTCGAAAATCGCCCCCGAAAAGAGCGCGAAAATTCTTTTTCATAGTGTGTCCTTTTCTCCTGCTACGCGGACTGGGGTGTTGTTGATGAGGTCATGAGGTGCATGAGTGTTTCCTGGTCTGCCTGATCCGACGGCATCTCGCCGGTGATCTGACCTTCGAAAATCGTGTAGATTCGGTCGGTGATTCCCAAAAGTTCGGGCAATTCAGAAGAGATGACGATCACAGCTTTTCCTGCAGCGGCGAGTTGCTGAATGAAGGTGTAAATCTCATACTTGGCGCCCACATCAATCCCACGGGTTGGCTCGTCGAGGATCATGACGTCGGCGTCAGTGAACATCCACTTCGCTAAAACCACTTTTTGCTGGTTCCCGCCGGACAGCGTGCCGACCCCTGTCATGACAGATGGGGTCTTGATTCGCAATTCTTTACGATATTGCTCGGCTGCCATGACCCCTTCGTCAATATTCATGATCCCGTTATGGGTGATTTTTTCCGGGCGTGCCGAGATAACGGACTCGTATATAACGTCCAGCAGGTTCAATCCGAGGGTCTTGCGGTCTTCAGGCAAGTAAGCCAGTCCCGCTTCGATGGCGCGAGGTACGGTATCAGCCTTAACTGGCTGGTGGTCGATCTTCATACTGCCCGATTCCCACACTCCGTAAGATCGGCCAAAAATGGAGCGCGCCAGCTCAGTCCTCCCGGCACCCATCAGGCCCGCAAAGCCGACCACTTCCCCTGCCCTGACATAGAAACTCGATCCCTTGCATACCCATCGATCTGCGGCGACAGGGTGGCGAACCCACCAGTCATCCACTTCAAATCGAATGTCACCGGGGTGCGATTCACGTTCGGGGAAGCGGCGGTCAAGCGGACGCCCGACCATGAGACGAATGATGTGATCCTCGTCGATCGGTGAATTCTGTGCGTCAATGTATCCCACGGTTTTCCCATCACGAATGACCGTGACTGAATCAGCGATTTGGGCGATTTTGTCGAGCTTATGCGAGATCATGATCATGGTGATTCCACGACCGCGCTGCTTGCGCATGAGCTCCAGTAGATGCGCTGATTCTTCCTCATTCAGCGCAGAGGTCGGCTCATCCAGAATCAGCAGTCGGACGTCCTTGGCAAGAGCTTTCGCGATTTCAACGAGCTGCTGCTTGCCGACCCCGATGTTCGAAATCAGCTCATCCGGCGACTCGTCCAGTCCAACCTCCGCCAGGTATCGGGCTGCCCGCAGTCGTGTCTGGTGCCAGTCAATTCCGAAACTGCTGCGAACCTCATTTCCCAGGAACATGTTCTCCGCTATCGACAATGTCGGGATGAGAGCAAGTTCCTGGTGAATGATGACGATTCCAGTTCTTTCAGAGTCGCGAATTGTCGCGAACCTCATTTCCTCACCGTTGTATACAACCTGGCCGTCGTAGGTGCCATGGGGATGCACACCGGACAGAACTTTCATCAATGTGGATTTACCTGCGCCGTTTTCCCCGCAAATTGCGTGAATCTCGCCGCGACGCACTCTTAGATTGACATCGTCGAGTGCAATGACTCCGGGGAACGCCTTGGTGATGTGCTTCATCTCCAGGAGCGTGTCTTGTGCTTCATCGATCATTCGTTCTCCAGTGAACTGATGGACTGTGATGCCGCGAGCTGCAATGCCCTCAGGCACCACCACAATACACGCCAGTTTCACTTCATGAAGTCAATTTACGCATTTGTGTTTAACTTTTAAATCCAAATATTGTCGCCGCGCACATATGGTGGAATGTCAGCAGAGACCACCGCGTCTCTTCCCTTCATTACAGTAGCCGCTAACGCAAGAAGGTGGCGGCAGAGCCTGCCAGCTCCGCCGCCACCTCACATTCCCACTCCAGGGGCTGAAATCGGTCGGGTTTTACTCCTCGACACCCACCATTTCCATGATGAGTTCACGCACGCGCGCAGCGTCGGCTTGGCCTCGAGTCGCCTTCATCACTGCTCCGACCAGGGCGCCAGCGGCCTTCACTTTGCCACCCTTGATCTTCTCAACGACGTCGGGATTGGCGTCAAGTGCTTCTTGAACGGCAGACGTCAGTGCGCCCTCGTCACTGACCACCTCAAGGCCACGCGCCTGCACGACCTGCTCGGGATCGCCCTCGCCGGCCAGGACACCTTCGAGGACCTGGCGGGCAAGCTTATCGGTCAGGCGTCCATCGTCAACGAGCTTCTGAAGCTGCGCAATCTGCTCGGGTGCGACCGTCAGATCCTCCAACGCAACCTCATTTTGCTTCGCCGTGCGTGCCAGCTCACCCATCCACCACTTGCGTGCAGCGGCAGGTGAGGCACCGGCCTCAACAGTGCTTTCGATCAGCTCAAGCGCTCCGGCATTGACGACGTCGCGCATTTCCTTATCCGAATAAGACCACTCGGTGCGCAGGCGCCGACGCTTCGCTACCGGCAATTCAGGCAGCTCGGCGCGCAACTGCTCGACCCATTCGCGCGACGGAGCAAGCGGAACCAGGTCTGGTTCAGGGAAGTAGCGGTAGTCTTCCGCATCAGACTTCTCGCGGCCTGACGAGGTCGACCCGTCCTCCTCGTGGAAGTGGCGCGTTTCCTGGATGACTGTGCCCCCCGCCGACAGGATCGCAGCGTGGCGCTGAATTTCGAATCGGACAGCGCGCTCGATACCGCGGAAAGAGTTCACGTTCTTCGTCTCTGAGCGCGTGCCGAGCGGCGCATCGGGGCTGGGACGCAGCGACACGTTAATGTCGGCGCGCACGTTTCCGCGTTCCATTCGAGCTTCCGAGACTTCCAGCGTGCGGAAAATGTCACGCAGTGAGCGCACGTATGCTGCGGCAACCTCCGGAGCGCGTTCGCCGGCGCCTTCGATTGGACGCGTGACGATCTCAACCAAGGGCACGCCGGCGCGGTTGTAGTCCACCAGCGAGTGGTCGGCACCGTGGATACGGCCGTCCGCGCCGCCGACGTGGGTGTTCTTGCCAGCGTCTTCTTCCATGTGAGCACGTTCGATGGTGACGCGGAACATTTCGCCGTCTTCGAGTTCGACGTCGACATAACCGTCGTGCGCGATCGGCTCATCGTACTGCGAAGTCTGGAATGCCTTCGTCAGATCCGGGTAGAAGTAGTTCTTTCGCGCAAAACGGCAGTACTCCGCGATTTCACAGTTCAGTGCCAGGCCAATCTTGATGGCGTATTCAACAGCCTTGTGGTTGACGACCGGCAAGGAACCTGGCAATCCGAGGGACACTGGCGTAACAAAGGTGTTCGGGTCGCCACCGAACGCGTTGGGCGCAGCGTCAAACATCTTGGTCTTCGTGCCCAGCTCGACGTGAACTTCGATACCGAGGACAGGGTCGAACTGTTTGACCGCGTCTTCATAATCCATGAGGTCTTCCATCATTCGCTCACCTTCCAGTCGGCAGCCGGGCATCTGCCCGCAACATCATCGCTGAGCAGTTCAACAAGCGCTGCCACCTCGTACATCTTCTGATCATGACGTGCCGGTGCAATCACCTGGAATCCGACGGGCAGATTCTGTTCGGTCACGGCATTCGGAATCGTCATTGCGGGGACGCCTGCAAGGTTGGCCGGAATGGTGGCAATGTCGTTGAGGTACATCGCCATCGGGTCGTTGATCTTTCCACCCATCTCGAAGGCGACGGTCGGTGCGGTCGGCGAGACGAGGACGTCGACCTGTTCGAAGACGCGCACAAAATCGCGCTGCACGAGGGTGCGGACTTTCTGCGCGGATCCGTAATACGCGTCGTAGTAACCGGCCGACAGGACGTGAGTGCCCAGAATGATGCGGCGTTTGACCTCATCACCGAAACCAGCCTCACGGGTAGCAGCCATGACGCGTTCGGCTGTGACATTACCTTCGGCGGGTTCAACACGGATGCCGTAGCGCATGCCGTCAAAACGTGCCAGGTTCGAGGATGCCTCGGCCGGCATGATCAGGTAGTAGGCCGCGAGCGCGTATGCAAAGCTCGGGCAGGACACTTCGATGACTTCAGCGCCTGCGTTCTTGAGAGCCTCCACACTGGCGTTGAACGCGTCGAGCACTGCGGGTTCATACCCCTCGCCGGACAGTTCCGTCACGACGCCGATCTTCAGTCCGGCAATGCTGCCCCGGTCTGCCACGGCGCGCACACTGTCAGCAAGGGGCGGCACCGGGTCAGTCAAGGATGTGGAATCGTGTGGGTCGTGACCACCGATGAGTTCCTGCAAGGCGGCAGCGTCCGCAACTGTGCGGGTGACAGGCCCGATCTGATCGAGCGACGAGGCCATCGCAACCAGACCGTAACGTGAAACCGCACCGTAGGTGGGCTTTGCCCCCACAGTTCCCGTCACTGCACCTGGCTGACGGATCGACCCGCCAGTATCGGAGCCGAGGGCGAGCGGCACCATGAACGCTGAGACAGCGGCAGCTGACCCGCCGCCGGATCCGCCGGGGATACGGCCAAGATCCCACGGGTTTCCTGTTGCGCCATATGCGGAGTGCTCAGTTGAGGATCCCATGGCAAATTCGTCCATGTTGGTCTTGCCGATGATCGGCAGGCCGGCCTCGTGAATCTTTTCGACGACAGTTGCGTCGTACGGTGGCAGCCATCCCTCGAGGATCCTGGAGGCACAGGTGGTGGGCATGCCACGTACGACCATGTTGTCTTTCACTGCGATGGGGACGCCTGCAAGGCGATGGAGCTTCTCCCCCGCTGCGCGGCGCTCGTCAACGCGACGAGCTGTTTCGAGGGCACCTTCGCGGTCAATATGCAGGAAGGCGTTGACGTGTTCATTCAGAGCGTCGATCCGGTCCAGGCATGCTGTCGTCAGTTCAACGGATGTGATCTGACCTGCCTCGAGCATGTCGGCGAGTTCGAGTGCGGATTTCTTGAGCAGGTCGTTCATCAGTCCTCCTCGAGAATCTGCGGGACGAGGAACATTCCGCGGTCCTGAGCCGGTGCCTGCGCCAGAACCTCATCACGGTCGAGGGTGGGGCCGACTTCGTCTTCGCGCCACACATTCGCCAACGGAATGGGGTGCGACGTTGCGGGAACGTCAGGGGTGGCAACTTCGGACACTTGTGCAACGGATGTAGCGATGACGTCAAGTTCACCGGCGAAGCGCTCGATTTCTTCTTGCGTCAGCGCAATCCTGGCCAGCCCGGCGACGCGGGCGACTTCTTCAGTACTGATGCGTGACATGGTGCCAATTCTATGTGGCACGAAGCAGATATTCGACCCAGCGGGCCCGAAGGCACGTGTCTGACATGTATAAGTTCTCAAATTGTCGGGAAGGAATTAGGCTAACGGCATGGCAGTTGCACGGAAGTGGCGTTTAAACCACCAGACGGGGTGGAAGATTCTCAAAGGTGTCGGTATCGGGCTGCTCGTTGCGCAAGCTGCTGCCGTCGTCACGGTTCATGCCGTTGACCGAGTCCGAATCGCACGTATTCCCGGTGGCCGTCACGGCTTCCCCACTTTGCCCCCCAGCGATGTCCAAATCGATTCGAACGTTGTGCGAACCTACACCGAGGGCGAGTCGCTTTATACCGACATGCTGGACGCGATCAACGAGGCTCGTGAGTCGATTTGCTTTGAGACCTACATCTGGGCGGCCGACGAGATTGGACGCGCCTTCAAGGATGCACTCTATGCCGCTGCTGATCGAGGCGTTCAGGTCTACATCGTTTACGACGGTTTCGGAGTGCTGAATCAGAATCCACTGTTCAAGATTTTCCCCAGGCACCCGAACCTGTTCCACCGGCGTATCCCTGAGATTCGTTCGGGCCTGTTCACGCTTAATTTGCGCAAGACAGGGCGTGATCACCGCAAGATTCTCGTCACCGACGGGAAGTACGGCTTCGTTGGTGGTTACAACATTGGTGAGCGTTTCGGCATCGAATGGCGAGATACTCACGTCCGTATCACCGGTCCGGCGGTGATGGAGTTGGCGGACGGGTTCGCTGAATTCTGGAATCATTTCAAGCGGCCGTGGCAGCCGGCTCTACCTGACGGCGGGGTTAAGGACTGGTTCCCACCCATCAGTGCCGAATTCAATCTGCCCTCACGATTACTGTTCCCCGTGCGGGGCCTGTACCTGGATGCCATTGACCGCGCGCGTGACCAGATCCTGATCACCACTGCTTACTTCATTCCCGATAAGGAAATTTTGCACAACCTGGTTGCGGCTGCGCAGCGAGGCGTGCGCGTGAAGGTGCTGATCCCTGAATATTCCAACCACATCATGGCGGACTGGGTTGCGCGCCCCTACTACGGAGAGCTGCTGCGCAACGGTATTGAAATCTGGCTGTATCAGCACGCCATGATCCACTCCAAGACCATGACGATTGATTCGCACTGGTCAACGATTGGTACTGCCAACATCGATCGCCTGTCGATGCAGGGCAATTTTGAAGTCAATCTGCAGTTCCGTTCCACCGCTTTGGCAGAGCGCATGGAAGAGATCTTCGCCAAAGACCTCACGACGTCCAGGCAGCTGACGCTAGAAGAGTGGGAGAGACGAGGCCTGCCCACCCGCATCATTGAGCGGCTCCTCCACCCCTTCGAGTGGGTCGTCTGAGTCGACTGAAGCAGCGTGTGCCTCGTCAGCCTGCGCGTCAGTTTCTTCGAGGACACTCATACCGCGTGCCAGCAGTTCGTCGAAGCGGGACTGGTCAAGAATCGGGACGCCGAGTTCTTCGGCTTTCGCCACTTTTGACCCGGCCCCAGGGCCTGCCACAACCAGTGACGTTTTCTTGCTGACCGAGCTGGTTGCCTGCCCGCCCCGATCCGTGATGGCTTCCTTCGCGCTGTCACGCGTGTACCCTTCCACCGATCCGGAGACGACGATCGTCAGTCCTTCCAGCGTGGCTGCGTGAGTGGATGCGGATCCACCCTCGTCACTGTCGTGCATGCGCACCCCTGAGGCTGCCCACCGGCGCACAATCTCCTGATTGTCAGGCTGTGCGAACCAGTCACCAATCGCGCGCGCAATGATCGGGCCTACCCCGTCGATTGCGCTGAGTTGTTCTTCACTGGCCGAGGAAATCGCCTCCATCGAGGGCATTGCCGCTGTCAGTTTCCTGGCGACCGTGGGGCCGACGTGGCGAATCGACAGTGCAACCAGCACGCGCCACAGTGGCTGAGTGCGTGCCTGCCTGTCCATGAGTTCGAGCATCTGCGTCAGCGTGTCACGAGGGCGAGACTCAGCCGGTTCGCGGAACTTGATCTTCACCTTGTTTTCTGACCGCGTCCTGGTGACCCACGGCTGTGTCCAGAAGAAGTGGACGTACGCCCAGTCCTCGCTGGAAGGTACCTGGCGCCAGATCATCACATCTTTCACATCATCGGCGGTGAGCGTAAAGATTTCGCTTTCAGAGGTGACAACCGGGTCCTGAGCGGATGGCAGCATCGCATTTGCCGCTTCCATCTGCTCACCGTGACTTAAGTGGTCAACGTCGGTGAGCACAATGTGCGTGCCGTCTTCGAGCACGACTCGATGCCCCGCAATCAGCGCCGCCGCGACCTCGTCACGATGGTTCTCAGGCTGCGTCAGCGCGAGGGCGGCCTCAGCCCCCAGATGCTCGATGTCCAATGCGGACCGTGACGCAATATGTTCAATGCGTTCAGTCAGCTGCGCCGGGCACAGCGCGCGATTCAGACAGCGCAGGTCCGCATCGCCTTCAGACTCGGCCCTGAGCGTACTGCCGCACGACGGGCACTCGGTCGGCATGACGAATTCCCGCTCAGTTCCATCCCGTTCGTCCACCACCGGTCCAACAATTTCAGGGATGACATCTCCCGCTTTGCGCACAATCACCAGGTCACCGATCAACACTCCCTTGCGCGCCACCTCGCCCGCGTTGTGCAGTGTCGCTCTCTGCACATGCGAGCCGGACACGAACACCTTATCCATCACCGCGTAGGGCGTGACGCGACCCGTGCGTCCAACCTGGACGTGGATGTCGAGCAGGCGCGTCGTGACTTCCTGAGGTGGGAACTTGTAGGCAATTGCCCATCGCGGCACGCGCGAGGTGGCCCCCATCTGACGCTGAAGCCCCTGATCGTCAACTTTGATCACGACGCCGTCGATCTCATGATCCAGTCCGGCACGCTGATCACCCAGCTCGTCAATGCGTTGAGCAATCTCGTCATAGGAATGCACCAGCCGCGTGTGAGGCGACACCGGGATTCCCCACTGTTGGAACAGCTCGTACCAGCCGAACAGGTGTGTAGGGGCGGTGAAAGACTCACCAGCCTCGATAGCGCCAATGCCGTGCGCCAACAGAGCGAGCGAGCGCTGCGCAGTGATCGCCGGATCTTTTTGCCGTAGTGATCCGGCTGCAGCGTTGCGTGGGTTGGCAAAAGGTGCCGGAGGCTTGTGGGGCTGACGACTCAGTTCTCCAGCACGATACTGCTCAAGTTTTTCCGCGTACTCGTTGTGCGCGCGAGCGCGCTGCTCGTTAATCTGCGCAAAGTCTTCCAACGGCATGTAGATCTCGCCGCGAATTTCCACCATTTCAGGGTGCGGACCGCCGGACAGGACATGCGGAATGGATGAAATAGTGCGCACATTCGCGGTCACATCTTCACCCACGCGCCCATCACCCCTGGTTGCCGCCTGGATGAGGAACCCGTTTCGATACAGCAGCGACACTGCCAGGCCGTCGATTTTAACTTCCGTCGTCATCGCGGTACTCGCAGAGCCAACCTCGTCAATCGTGCGCTGCCACCACGAGCGCAGTTCGTCCAGCGAGAAGACGTCCTCGAGCGACATCATGGGTTCTGCATGCTCGACCGGCGCGAATGCTTCGCTGCGTGTGCCACCGACCGTGGCCGTAGGCGAGTCAGGTCCTGATAGCTGCGGGTAGGTGCGCTCTATGTCCTCCAGCTGGCGGAAGAGGGTGTCGTAGTCCGCGTCGCTCAGTTGAGGCGCATCCTTGTCGTAGTAGTCGTGGCGTGCCTGCTCGATCCGTTCAACCAGGTCGACCCACTGCTCGCGTGCCGACGGTGGGACGCTCTGATCGGACTGGGAGCTCTGCGAGATGCTGGGCGGCTGAGCTGCGGGGGTGCCCGCGGTGGCGGCATGCTGATCTTCCATACGACTATTGTTCCACTGTTCGCGTTCCGGCTGGTCGACGAGGGCGACCTGTGGATGTCTGGGCGCGAATTGCGCGAATCGACGTAGGTGCTGTGGAGGGCGACTGTTATCCACAGGGCGTACGCGTGTTACTGCCTGTCCACAGTCCAGGTCATCTGAGTGGAGGCGCGGCGGTGAGGACATCACCATGTTGACATGACGACGTTGACACTTCCTATGCTTCGCGAACGAGAGGACGCACCCGCACGCGCGGCGAAATTCACCCGCGCTGAAATAGCGCCGGCCGGAGAGGACGACACTGCGGCTGCCGCTCACCCGTTAAAGACAGCTTTTCATCTGGCGTGCGTGAGTGGTCCGGATGTGGGACTGGTGGTGCCGATCGAAGCCTGTACGCTGATTGGCAGAGCAGATGGGCACGGTCTGACCTCGCAACATTTGTCCCGCACGCACGCTTTTCTTGAGGAACACGGTGCCGTGGCCCGCTCACTTACACGACGAGTGCGATCAGATCACGTACCCCGATGGCCCTGGCTGCGCCGCGAGCGCGCACAACTGTCCATCACCGATTGCGACTCCACCAACGGAACACGTGTGGCGCGGCGCCTCCCCCTCGTCGGCATGCTTCCGCGGCGCTTTTCTCGACAAGTCGGCACACGTGCGCTGCCCCTATCAGTGGGGCATCGTATTTTCGCTGGTGGAAACGAATTCGAGGTGCGTGCCAGGCCTCTCAACTCCTCCTGGCCACAGCCTGACCCCGTTCGCAATCGGTTCGTGCGATGGGGCATCATCCCCATGATGCTGTTCATCCCCATGATGGTGTGGCGCCTGTCCATGTGGGGAGGTGCTGCGCGTGGGTGGCTGGTCGGCGCATTGGGTGTGGCGGTGGCGCTGGTGGCAGGAATATTCGCGCTTCGCTTACTCAGGAGTCGGAGATTCTGGAGGCACTACGACGCAGCCTCCCTCGCCGTCGCGCTCAGCGCACTGCCTCGCGGCGATTCGCACTCATCTTCGGCGCCGTTGTCGTCTCCAGACAAACACAGCGGCAGCGGGGATCGTACGTTGCCAGATGCACTCCCTGTGTGGCCCGGCATGCCTGGAAAATCCCCTGCACTGGAGCTGAATCTGAGCGAGATATACGGCTCGTCACCTGCACCTGTCTTCCTCGTTTCAGGGCCCCGACGCGCGCCGATGCGTCGGGGCCATTCGCGCCGAACTGGAGAGCGAGCGCAGGTGCGTGTCGTCGGTTTCATTGGGGAGCACGCTGTGTCGGGTGCCTACTGGTGGGCAGCTCAAATCGCTGCCCGACTGGGCGGCGCCCGCATCATCAATCCAGATAGTCACGCGCGCCGCATCGGTTCGCCCGCAATCGACATTCACATTGTCCGCGGGTCCGCCTGCGTGGCATGTGCAGATAGAGGCGTATCCGAACTGAGACGTGCTGGAGATGGTCGGCGCGTGGTACATATTGGTGTTGGAGCAGGATATGCAGATTTACCCGAATGGTGTGACCACATCATTCGCCCGAACCACGTCCTCGTAACTGACCGATGGTGGGATACGTGCACCGAGTCCGCTGATGAAGGCACCCACAACAGTGTTCCGGACTCGGTAACATGGGAGGACCTTGCTCAGTGGGAGCCGGACGAATCGCACTCTCAGTGCCTGCGCGTACCCATCGGACACGACGGACACCGACTCGTCAGCATTGACCTTGTCTCAGACGGTCCTCACGCGTTGCTTGCCGGCACAACGGGATCTGGAAAATCGGAAGCGCTGACGACGTGGCTGGCGCAGATGTGTGAACGCTTCAGCCCGCGTCAGGTGCAACTCGTCCTCATTGACTACAAGGGAGGAGCCACATTCACGCCATTGACGCGATTGCCCCACACCCGCCAGGTCCTGACAGACCTAGAGCCTGATGCCACGAGTCGGGCGATTCGAGGACTGTCATCGCTCCTGCGAGAACGCGAACGCGACCTTGCGCGCCTCGGCTTTCCCGACATTCGCCGCTGGCATGAGGCTCATTGCCGAGGCGCGGCGCCCGAACCTCCCGCGCGCATCATTATCGCGATCGATGAGTTCCGGGTCCTCGCTGATTCGCATCCCGACACTTTGGATGCGCTGGTCAGGCTGGCTGCCCAGGGACGCTCCCTGGGATTGCATCTCATTGCTGCGACCCAGCGCCCGTCAGGGGCGATCACGCCGGCCATGCGCTCCAACATTGACATTCGCATCGCATTGCGCTGTGCCACCGAGGCAGATTCGCTCGATGCGATCGGCACCCCGGCAGCTGCTTCACTTCCTCGTCACTCTGGTCGTGCGCTTATCAATGGTGGGACGCACATACAGTTTGCGTACTGTGGTGACATAGAGCGGGTGGTTCGGCGCGTGCGCGACAGGTGGGGGCGTGAAAATGACTGCCCGCCTCTATGGGCGCCCGAGCTTCCCTCGCCCCTTTCATGGCACGAGGTTGACGCCACCTACCTTAGCCAGGTGGCAGTACGTGGATGCAGCGGGGAGGCTGATCGGCGCATTGCGATTGGGGTGGCTGATGGGATCGATATCGGACGCCATTACAACGTGCTCTTTGAGGATGGGCATATCCGCTTGGAAGGGCCTCACTATCGCAGCGCTGATCTGGCGCAGTGTGCACAGGCGCTGGGCGTGAGGATCGGGCAAGCTCGCGGGATACCAATCCACCTGTGTGACAGCACATCGCTGGCCGGCCACGCGATGAGCACGCAGCTGTTTGCTTCCCGTCTCTCACTCGATGATGCAGGCGCCGTTACGCACCTGCTCACCGGCATTGCGGCACACGGCCCATCCGTCCTGATCGTCACCGATGTTCCCGACATGATGCGATCGTTGGACCGCGTGCTGTCAGCGGGCACGGCACACACTGTGTGGAGTGAGTGCTTGTCGCAGGCTCGCGCCAGCGGTATCACCATCGTTGCCGCAACTCCGGGTGAGTTTGGCACCGGGGGAAGCTGCAGTTCAGCTTTTTCTACCCGTTTTGTCGCAGCCCATTCGTCAGATGAAGCGCTGCGCGCAGGACTTGGTGTGCGCACACCGCTCACTCGCCACGATGGCCATTTCATTCTTGCCTCTCTTCCGTCACGTATCCGCTCCTCATGCGACGGACGAATCGGTGAACCTGTTGACCTGACAGGGGTGTTATGTGCACTCCCCCACGCGATCCCCACCAATGCCGAGCGCGACACACATGCAGCCTCTGTCACTGAGAGTGCGGAGCCGTGGACGGTGCTGTCTTTGAATGCCCCTCTTTCAATGCTGCGGACTCGCCCTGACACAGCATTGTCGACAGAAGGGGCCGAGCTGACAGAAGGAGATAAGGCGGAGGGCAAGGCGCAGCGAGCAGATAGGACAGCTCCAGCAGGGAACGGGGAGCCCGCTGCGCCATGTCTGGGCTGGGTAGGAGCCTCACTTGAGTCACTCTCTTATCCGCACGGGTCGTGCGTGCTGATCGGTGATGATCTGGAGGATGCGCGCCGCATTCTCGAGACGCACTGGCATATGGTGTCAGGCCCACGCGATTGTCGGCCAGGCTTTGATCCAGCCCAGATCACGCTGCTTGGATCTCATCAGTGGACACAACTACGCTCACACGCGCATGACACAGTGATCGCGCTGGATCCGTCACCTGATTTGATTCGAGCATTGGCACAGGTCGCGCGCAGCGTTCCTGTCGCTGTTCGTGCGGAGCGGTGGGGAGCTCACAATGGGATCATTATGCATGCAGGACGAGTTGAGCGCTTCCGTCTCAACACAGCCCTTCTTCAGGAAAGATCCAGACCTTTCGATTCCTAAGGCACACCGGCTTCGGTCATCCGCAGGCGTTCGAGACACGCGCGTCACACTGGTCTTCTCCACATTTTCGTCCCCTCACACCGCCGCGCGTAAATCCTCGTGACTATTGACACATGCGTGAAACGGGAGTTGGGCCCTTTTTCCCCTTGCCCTTCGGTGATGATTCGTCGACAATTGATCAAGTTATCGACAAGTTATACGTTAAGCGTCGAGTTGTTTAACAAAACGTTAACGGAAATGGAGTTTGAGGGAAGATGGACTGGCGGAGTAAAGCAGCCTGCTTAAGTGTTGACCCGGAGCTGTTTTTCCCAATCGGCAATACTGGTCCAGCCCTGACACAAGCTGCGGAAGCCAAAGCTGTATGCCATAACTGCCCCGTTGAGACCGTGTGTCTGCAGTGGGCAATGGACAACAACCAGGATTCCGGAGTGTGGGGCGGTCTGAGCGAAGAAGAGCGCCGCTCAATGAAACGCCGCGCCGCACGTGCACGCCGCGCTTCCTGAAACTCCTCACTGACTTCAACGCGTAGCCGGGTTCACCACGAACTCGGCTACGCGTTTATTCAGTGCACGAACACTGCCCTCACAGCGCGCATTCCACCGAGCACACCTCTGTATCACTCCACGCGTAGACGCAGCGTGACAACTGTGCCCGATTCTTCTCCCGGTTCCCACTCGATCGTGCCTCCCAGTTCCCCTCGAACCATTTGCCGCACAATTTGCGTGCCCAAGCCGCTGAGTGGAGTACCTGGCTCAAATCCTACGCCGTTATCAATCACGCGAACCGTCATACGTTTGTCGTTGTCGTGGTCGCGCTGCGCATCGATGCGTATCACGCCGTCTCGCCCTGCCAGACCATGCTCGACAGAATTGGCAACAAGCTCGTTGAGCACTGTGGCCAGGGCTTGAGCCTGATCCGCGCTGATCACGCCAAATTTACCCGTCGTAATAACCTCAACAGAATGGTCCGTTGAGGCAACCGCGCCAGACAGGCGCAACACGGAGCGGGCGACCTCGTCAAAATCAACTTCCTCATCGACCGTGTGCGACAACGCCTGGTGAACTGTGGCGATGGACTGCACTCGGCGTTCGGCCTCCTTGAGGGCATCCTTGACTTCCTGCGAATCAGAGCGGCGGGCCTGCAGTCGCAGCAGGGCCGACACGGTTTGCAGATTGTTCTTGACGCGGTGGTGAATCTCCCGAATCGTGGCATCTTTCGTCATCAGCTCTTCTTCACGCCGACGCATCTCAGACACGTCGCGTGTCAAGATGACCGCCCCCAGACGATGACGCCCATTGGTCAGAGGCAATGCGCGCATATTGACTGTCGAGGCGTGCGCCGAGATCTCCACGCGCCACGCTGCCCGCCCCATCACAACGACAGCCAGCGTTTCCTCAACAAGCGCGTCATTGGATATGACGTCTGTGATGTCTTCGGCCAGCACGCGCCCAATGACCGAGTGTCGAATCCCCAGGCGCCTCAGGCATGAGCTCGCATTAGGAGTCAGCTCCTGAACCGTGCCGTCACCATCAATGAGAATCACGCCATCCATAACGCGTGGCACGCCGTGCGCAAGAACTGTTGGTGTAGACGTGTAGGGATACTCACCGCGCGCACACATCTCCAGCAGGATTCGCGAGGCATTCTGCGTCCAGGCGCCCATCCCGACGGTCGGGCGCGGTGAGGCTAGGTTCGATTCGCACGTCACGACCGCAATGACTGAGCCTCCGTGACTGATCGGGACGCACACCTCCGTCATGGAGTAGGTGCCGGCCCAGCGCGTCCCTGACGGCTCCACAATCGAGTTGGTCTCCATTGCCTGGCGCAGGTTTGCTTCGCGCGCGGCCGGTAGATACAGGCCGATAATGTCATCGAGGTGCACCGTCGTAGCGGTCGATGGCCTGCAGTGCGCAACAGCAATGAAACGCCCGTCGTCGGTGGGAAGCCACAGCACAAGGTCGGCAGCAGCCAAATCGGCCAGGACCTGCCAATCTGCAAGCAAGAGGTGGAGCCAGTCAAGATCCTGCTCCGCGAGGACACGCGAGGAAGCCTGTCCGGCGAGTTGCATCAGGGAACGCATGGCACCACTGTAGTGGTATGGAGGCCATTATGGGTGCCTCGAACGCGCAAACCGGAGCGGAGAAACTATGCGAATTAACGAAACCTACGCCTACCCCCTGGGTTTTGACAAGGTCAACGCGATGTATGCAGATCCCGCGTTCACTTACGCGCGTCTGGATCAGCCCGGAGTGACTGACCCTCAGGCCAATGTGCATTCCACCGCCGATGGAGGCCTCCTTATTGAAGCCTCGTGCACACTTGACGTCAATCAGCTTCCCCCGGCGGCGCAGCGGTTCCTCAAGAAGTCACCCGCCATCACTATGAAGGAGCAGTGGGAGCCGATCAGCGGTCGCGAACGGGTGGGATCGACCATGCTGACCGTCGAAGGCGTGAACGCGAGCAGCCACTTCACCTCGAAACTTTCCGGCAATGACGCGCAAGCAGTGCGCCAGATGGACGGCGAATTTACCGTCAAGATTCCACTGGTGGGTAAGACGATCGAGAATATGGCAATGAAGCAGATCTCCCGGATCTTCGAGGCTGAGGTCGGCCTGGCTGAGAAATGGAACCAGGATCAGGCTCATTAGGAATCGGCACGACCTCACCGATAAAGGGCGACGACGAGGCGCGCTTGCCTGATCCGGCAAGGCTCAGTCCGGCCAGGACCTAAGGGAAATCACCTCTGCATGTTCGCCCTTGGAAATGAACGAGGGCGAAAGACGGTCCTCCTCGAACAAGAGTGAAACAATATAGCTATGGATACACATACGACGGCACCGGCTGCCGAGGGCGGCCCATCTGAGTCACTGTTCATTGAGCGCACCGGGAAAAGGCAATACGTTGCGCGCAACCATCGCGACGCGGCCGTGAATATCGGAGATGGACCGGGAGAGTTCACTCCTGGCGAGCTCTTGAAGATCGCCGTGGCAGCATGCAATGCGATGTCGTCCGATTCGCGTCTGAGCTCCGTGCTTGGTGACGACTTTCAGCAGTTCACCGGCGTTTCCGCGGTCTCCAACAAAGAGGAGAACCGCTACGAATCGTTCCAGGTTGAATTGGTGCAGGACCTGTCAGCCTTGAGCGATGAGGATCGCGCTGACCTGATCGAACGAGCCACGCGCGCTATTCACAAGAACTGTACGGTGGGCCACACGGTTGAGCAGTCGGCCACCTATTCGGCAACTTTCACATCAGAGAAAATGTAACGATATGTCACCTCGTTCTTCAGATTCTGAGCGCTCACGCATGCCGCTGTCTCTGCCGGAAAGTGTGTGGCAGAAGGCGCTGAACGTTCCTCACGCAACCAGTTTAAAGGCGGCGCGCAAGCTGCGTGAACAGTTCCCTGACCTTGCTCCTGACGAGCTGGTTCAGCTCGCCACCCGCTCGTACCTGCGGCGCATCGGGATGGAGTCAGGTGCTGTGGGTGCGGCGGCGGCCTACCCTGGTGCCGGCACCGCAGTTTCTGCAGCAGCATCGGGCGCTCAGCTTGCCGCCTTCGTGTCAGAGTCTGCTCACTACGCGATGACTGTGGCGCACCTGTATGGCATTGATCTGAGGGATCCCGCCAAGCGCACGGCACTGGTTCTGGCCGCCTTGACTGGGCGGGAAGGTGCGGAAATGATTACGGCGCAGGTCGGGATCCAGACTTTGGCCTGGTTCCGCAACTCGTTCCTGTCGATTCGCACGGGCACCGCCCAGCAGTTCAACCGTCTGTTGTCCAAGTGGCTGCGCAAGAAGGCAGTTTCGAAAGCTGCAACCACAACACTGGGACGCCTGCTGCCCTTCGGTGTGGGAGCTGTTGTGGGCTGGCAGTTGGGCCGCTCGATGGCCAAGTCTGTCGTTGAGGGCGTGCAGACAGCGCTGGGACCCGCACCTTCGGAAAACGTTGAAGACGTTGTGATCGATGTGCAGCCGGTTGAGGATCCTGCCGCAGATGATGAACTGTACGAGGCGATCGTCCTACCTGATGAGGAATAATACGATCAAGCCAAATGAAGAAGTGAGCGACGATTGATGACTCAGACATCTGAAGGGCGTGAGACACCTGTGGGCGCGGATCGCCAGTACGAGGATTTGCTGACGCGCGTCATGAACGAAGGCGTTTCCAAGGCTGACCGCACCGGCACAGGCACCCGCTCCGTTTTCGGCGCGCAGCTGCGCTATCCGCTGTCTCAGGGGTTCCCACTGATTACAACGAAACGCGTCCACATGAAGTCGGTTGTGGGTGAGCTCTTATGGTTCCTGCGAGGCGATTCGAATGTGAAGTGGCTGCAGGATCACGGTATCCGCATCTGGAACGAGTGGGCCGACGATCAGGGGGATTTGGGACCTGTTTACGGTGTCCAGTGGCGCTCGTGGCATGCGGAGGGGGGCCGAACCTTCGACCAGATTTCGCACGTCATGGACACCTTGCGCACAAATCCGGACTCACGACGCATGATCGTGTCCGCGTGGAACGTGGGCGACCTGGAGTATATGGCGTTGGAACCGTGCCACGCTCTTTTCCAGCTCTACGTGGCCGATGGGCGTCTCAGCCTGCAGCTGTATCAGCGCAGCGCGGATCTGTTCCTGGGCGTCCCCTTCAATATCGCCTCATATTCCCTGCTGACACATATGTTTGCCCAGCAGGCTGGGCTTGAAGTGGGCGACTTCATCTGGACGGGTGGAGATTGCCACATTTACAACAATCACGTCGACCAGGTCACCGAGCAGCTCTCACGGGATCCGTATCCGTTCCCGACGCTCACGTTGGATCAGGCACCCTCGTTGTTCGAGTATGACTTTGATGATGTGCACATCGACAATTATCAGCACCATCCGACGATCAAGGCATCAGTCGCCGTATGAGCACACTTGTGGCGCGCCCCAATTTCACGCTGGCGTCGATTTGGGCGCAGGATCGAAACGGCATTTTGGGAACTGGCACATCGATGCTGTGGCATGTTCCGGCTGATTTTGCGCATTTCAAACAGATGACGCTGGGCTACCCGATCATCATGGGGCGCTCTTCCTACGAGGCTCTGGGCGGTCAGCCATTGCCCGGACGCACCAACATCGTCATGACGCGCCAGCGCGACTACGAGACCCCCGGGGCACTGGTCGTTGCCAACCTGGATGAGGCGCTCGAGGTCGCAACCGCTCACCTGGCGGATCACCGTGACCAGCGAGCAGCCATCACCGCCAGCACTGCGACGACACCCGACATGGATAGGGACCCAGCTCCCGTGGTGTGGATTACCGGCGGAGCCCAGATCTACGAGCAGACGATGGATCGGGTGGATGAACTGGTCGTAACAGACCTTGATCTGGATGTACGCCCGCTCAGCGGGCAGAACACGCCGCTGGTGTACGCGCCGCACGTCGATCCCGAGCATTGGCACGTGGATCCTGATCGGTCCGATTCGTCGTGGCGAGACGTGTCGGGTGACGCTCGGTGGAGAATCACGACATTTGTTCGCCCTTCTCACCGCTGAGCTGATCACTGATCCGCAAGCTGCGCGCTTTCTTCTCTACTGGTTCGATGTGCGCGATGACATGTGATTCATCCAATTGGGACATTTTGCGGGCACTGACCAGCACCCGCGTTTCCAACGAGCCGACGAATCTGTTCCACCGTTCAGTCAGATCATCAATCGTCTTTCGAACAAGCTCAGCATGGTCTGCGAGGGTGCACAAGCGCGAATACAGTTCGCTGGCCAGAGCGTAGAACTCACGAACCTGCGCAACGGCTGATTCTTCGCGCCACGTATATGCCACTGCTTTCAGGCACGCCCACAGCGCGCTGGGAGACGCCAAAGCCACACCTCGCGAAAAGGCGTATTCCAGCAGCTGCGGATCTTCGCGCAGCGCGGATGACAGCAGGGATTCGAGGGGAATGAAGGCAATGACCAGGTCAGGTGACTGCTCGTACCTCTTCCAATACTCTTTCTTCGACAGTGTGTCCACGTGGGACCGCACGGCTCGAACATGCTGGGCAAGCAGTTTCTTCTTCTGTTCTGCTTCTCTCTCCCCTGCCGAGTCGGGAATATCACATGCCTTCATGTACGCGTCGAAGGGCACTTTGGAGTCGATGACCAATGTGCGCCCTTGCGGCAAGTGCACCACCATGTCGGGCCGCTGACGCCCCGATTCCTCTCCGCTGTTTCGCTCACAACGCTGCGTGTCCTGTTCGTCGAAATCAACGTGTTCCATCAGGCCACACATGTCAACGAGGCGTCGCAACTGGATCTCGCCCCACTGGCCGCGCACAGACGTCGAACCCATGACGTCATGCAGCTGAGAGGTGGTCACCCGTAATTGCTCGCCGATCGTGGTCGATGCTTCAAGCTGCGCGCGGATAACCCCGTACTCCTCAGCTCTGAATCGTTCCATCGCCGACATCGAATGCGTCATTTTCGTCAACATGTCGCTGACAGGTGCCAGCGCCTCCATAATCCGTGCGCGTTCTTTTTGCTGCCCCAGGCTGCGTTGAGCCTGATCTGCCAGGCGGTCTTCATATTCCACGCGCATGCGTTCGGATCGTTCGCGTTCGTGGGCGAGCTGTTCATGCGCCTCTTCCAGGCGCTGACGAAGCTGGTCATGAACGGCTCGTGTCTGCTCACCACGCATATCACGCTCATGTTCAGCCTGCGATACGCGCATACGCAGCGAATCGAGCGCACGCCCCGCCCCCAGGTTGACCCCGGCAAACCACCCTGAAACGATGCCCACCACCAGTGCGAGAAGGGGTACCACAACCATCCATATATTCATGGCTTCACTGTACGAACCACCGTGTGCATCTGGAGCCCATAGGTCTCTCACCAGCCACTCCGCACTCCGATGGGACCAAGGACCCAGCAGGCAACCCTCATAATGACCTGGCTCACATTCTTCCAATCATCGTGTGACATTGGCCGCATTGTTTGCGAACGGGGTGAGCAACAAATGTCTAGGGTGACAAGTACAGCAATGATGCTCTACCTGTAAATCGAGGACCGATGACACGCATCACTCATACCCCCATATGGCCTCCCCTCACTTCACTTCGCTCGCGTTACAGCGCCGTGCGCTCCACCTCGCCCACGCCGCCGCGCTCGCGCCGTACATTCCTGGGTGCGCTGGGCGCATTGCCGTTCGCACTGCTGCTGTGCGGATTCGCCAGACCCCTCCCCGCCGCCGAAGACCCGTCATCAAACGTGCACGGCGGTGAAGCAAACCTCGTGCTCCCTGACCTGTCACAAGTCACTGTCATCGGTGGATTTTCGGGACAGACTCTGCTGATTATCGGCCTGATCGTCTGCCTGCTTGGACTGGGATTCGGCCTCGCCACCTACATGCAGCTCAAGAAGATGCCGGTACACGGCTCCATGTTGGAGGTCGCGGAGCTGATCTACGCAACATGCCAGGCCTACCTGAAGAAACAGGGACGTTTCCTGCTGATTCTGTGGGTCTTCATCACCGCAGTTATCGTCATCTACTACAAGGTTCTGGTCGGCTTCCCGTGGGGGAAGATGCTCATTGTGGTCGCATTTTCGCTTCTGGGAATGGCTGGCTCCTACTCCGTGGCGTGGTTCGGTATCCGCGTCAACACGTTCGCCAACGCGCGCACCGCCTACGCCTCCTTGCGGGGCAAGCCGCTGCCGATCCATAGAATCCCCATGAAGTCCGGCATGTCGATTGGAATGGTCCTCATTTCCCTCGAATTGCTGATGATGCTGATCATCCTGTTGTTCCTGCCCAATGACGTTGCCGGTGCCTGTTTCATCGGCTTCGCCATCGGTGAGTCTCTGGGAGCCTCGGCCCTGCGTATAGCCGGCGGCATCTTCACAAAGATTGCCGACATCGGCGCGGATCTGATGAAGATCGTGTTCAAAATTGACGAGGACGACCCGCGCAACCCCGGTGTTATCGCTGACTGCACGGGCGATAATGCAGGCGACTCGGTGGGACCGTCCGCTGATGGTTTTGAAACCTACGGTGTGACAGGCGTGGCTCTGGTGACGTTCATTATCCTGGCCGTCAATGACCCCGTTCTTCAGGCAACGCTGCTGGTGTGGGTGTTCTCCGTGCGTGTCGCCATGATTCTGGCTTCGGCTCTGGCCTACGCGATTAACGCGCGCATCGTGGCGTCGCGATACAGCGATGCCACAACAATGAACTTTGAGGCCCCGTTGAGCTCGCTGGTGTGGTTCACCTCGATTATCTGCATCGCTGCAACGTACCTGATGTCGTGGCTGGTCCTCGCACCGCAAGGCGGCGCCCTGTGGGTCGAGCTGGCCACGATCGTCACGTGCGGCACGTTGGCTGGCGCACTTATCCCCGAGCTGGTGAAGGTCTTTACCTCCACGACGTCGCGCCACGTGCGTGAAACGGTGAAGAGTTCACGCCAGGGCGGAGCATCGCTGAACATTCTGTCAGGCGTGGTCGCCGGCAACTTCTCTGCCTACTGGCTGGGCATCACAATTGTTGGCCTGATGGGTGGCGCGTTCCTGATTTCCGAGGTCACACTGGGCGACTACATGCTGGCACCTGCTGTCTTCGCCTTTGGCCTGGTGGCGTTCGGTTTCCTGGGAATGGGGCCAGTGACGATCGCAGTCGACTCGTACGGCCCTGTGACCGACAACGCGCAATCCGTCTACGAGCTTTCCCGCATTGAAGCGATCGACGGAATTGACGAGGAAGTTCAGCGCTCCGACGGTTTCGCCCCGCAGTGGGATAACGCCAAACTCATGCTGGAAGAAAACGATGGTGCGGGTAACACCTTCAAAGCCACTGCGAAGCCGGTCCTCATCGGCACCGCTGTTGTAGGTGCGACGACGATGATTTTCTCGATCATCATCGGTTTGACGAATCGCCTCGAAGAAGGTCTGAACTATCTGTCGATCCTGCACGCTCCGTTCCTGCTGGGCCTGATTATGGGTGGGGCGGTGATCTTCTGGTTCTCCGGCGCATCGATTCAGGCAGTCACCACAGGCGCCTACCGTGCCGTCGAGTTCATTAAGACGTCCATCAAACTGGACGATGACACGGAACGAGCCTCCGAAAAGGATTCGACCCGCGTAGTGGAGATCTGCACACAGTACGCGCAACAAGGCATGTTGACGATTTTCCTGGCGGTTTTCTTCGCCACTCTGTCATTCGCATTCGTTGAGCCGTACTTCTTCATCGGCTACCTCATTTCGATCGCCATCTTCGGCCTGTACCAGGCTATTTACATGGCGAACGCGGGTGGTGCATGGGATAACGCGAAGAAGATTGTCGAGGTTGACCTGCACGCCAAGGGAACCGCTCTGCATGACGCGACGATCGTGGGTGACACGGTCGGCGATCCGTTCAAGGACACGTCCTCCGTTGCCCTGAATCCGATCATCAAGTTCACCACGCTGTTCGGTCTGCTGGCAGTGGAACTGGCAGTGTCACTGACTGGACAGGGATTGAGCGCCCTCGTCTACACGCTGGCCGTCATTTTCGCACTGGTGTCCGCGTTCTTCGTCTACCGTTCCTTCTACCACATGCGTATACAGGCGCCGATGGAGGATCCGGCCGACGGCGAGGACTCCCCCGCTGATTCCCCTGCATCTCAGATTGGAGCACAGCAATGAGAATTGCCATCAAACGCGATGCGACCCTCATTGACGAGGGCGGCCGAGTCACCGGTCATGACGCCGGTGCCACTTTGGTGAGGCGAATCCTGCGCATCTTCCCCGATTCCAGCATCATCGGCCCTGTGGCACGGCGCTGCAAGGGTTTCACCGTGATGCCGCTCGAATCAATCAATCCCGATGACACGGTCATCATCAATATGGATGTGGTGGACTCACTGGGCACATGGAACACCGTCTACCATGCCTCGGGCGGCAATATTCCGAAGATCATGAACTTCGTGTGGTTCCCGGTTAACACGCTTGAGCAGCACGTCCAGGTGTGTGCCCTCGCGTTGTCGTGCGCTCTGTTCCCCACGTTCGCAAACTCGGAACGCACAGCGGCTGAAGTGCGTGAAGTCGTGGAGCGGTGGACCGTTCAACCGTTAGCTCAGAAGGCTGAGTTGTCGTGGGTGAACCTGGGATTCCGCCTGGAGCATGTGCAGCCGCGTCACGAACCTGACACGCCCGTGGTGTTGTATCCGGCAATCTACCTTGCCAACCGCAAGCGCCCTGACATGTTCATGGATATTGTGTCCGCCGTGCAGGAAGACACGGATCTGCGTGTGGAGATGCGACTGCACGAGTCGCACCTGGTTTCTGAGAAGGCGATGGAGTATTCACAGCTGCCGTGGATCTGGGTGGGGTCGCTGACCGCCTCGCGCGCGTCATACTGGCAGGCGCTGTCGCACACGACGGCGTTTGTGGCGACCGCCAGCGAGGAATCCTACGGCCTGTCCTATGTGGAGGCGATGGGTGCCGGAGCGATCGGAATTTTCCCGGATCTTCCGTGGGCCAGGGCTTTGCTGCCGGACGGGTATCCCTTCATGTATCCCGATGGCGACGAGGATGCGGCCGCTAACTTGCTGCGCTGGGCATTGACGGAAACTGATCGGTGTCGTGCGCAGCTCGATGAGCTTGTGTCGGGCAGCTTCGTGTCGTGGATCCACGACCGTCACAGTGATGACGCGTTCGACCGTGAGATACTCGCCGCGGTCAAGGAGTGGTTCAGCTGATCACAGGCTAGTGCAGGAAGTTGAGGAAATTCGTCCACAGATCATCCCACGAGTAGAAGAAAACCTCGGAGTTATTGACCAAGAGGAGCGCAACAAGCGCCCCGAGTATGCAGGTGAGTGCCGCGAGGAAAAAGTCCGTCACAGCGCGCCGCACCCGTCCGGTACGCATCCTCATCCGCACACGCATCAGGGATGTCGCCATGGCAATCCCCCACGCGCTAAAGCTCCCGATTAGCGGCACAGTTTGGGTGATCTGCCACCATGGCGGGGCTGTCGGAGCGTCCGACTGCACTTCCCTACCGCTCCACCATTTCAACGCTGAGGGCAGATCCTCGCGCCATGTTGTCCAGCCGTGGGCTCCCTCGGACTTCATGACCGATACGAAGGTATCGTTAGGTTGTGTGCGCGCCAGTTTCTGCAAGGCAGTGCCAAAAGTCATGGCATCCCTGTCCGCATATACGCCCATCGCGAGGACTCTGAGGGGCACATCATGCGGCTGAGCGAGCAAGTGTGAAATGGTGAAAGCGTCCCTTGTCGCCTGATCGGCATTTTTCAGAGCGCCTAATTCTGGAGTATCGTACCCGCCCATCGCCACAGCTGTCCCAAAGACGTCACGGTGGCGCACATGTATAACAGGCGCACAGTATGCGCCTGATGAAAATCCGCCTACGGCCCAATGGTCGGGATCATACGGAATACTTGGGAATGCTGCGCGGATCGCTGGGACTAGATCAGTAACAACGAAGGTTTCAGTTTTGGGGTGCCCGTCAACGTCAACGCAGTCCGGCTCTGCCCCGCCCATTGACAGGTCAGGGAAGATCAGCAGCGTTGGAGGAATCTCGCCTCGTTCGACCAGTGGTGCTATGCGTTCGGTGAGTTCGAGTGACTGAACTGTGCCAATCGCTGTTCCCACGTACCCGTGATAAAGCACGATGGCCCGCGAAAGCGGGATAGGCGTGTCGGCGCTGTCACTCTGGGAGGCAGTAGGTATCGCTCCGACCGGAGCGTAGCCGGGTGGCGCCCAGACGGCAACTTCGCGCGTCAAGCCGGACTGCGCGCCGCTCAGCGTTCCTCGCCATACGTGCAGCTGCGCGTCGTAGGCGAGTTCCGGTGGATCGACGTGTTGGTCCTGTTCGCCTTGTCTGGGTGGCGCAAACGCTGATACGCGAGTGTCGCCTGCACCGAGCGCATTCTTGACCAATTCCACAACCTCAGAAGGAGTACGAAGGAATGACATGGTGCGGTTGGCCAGCAAAGCGAATGTGGTGCACATGAGACTCGTCGTAATGCACAGGGCGATAAAAGCTGTCACCTGGCGTCTGAGGATACGTATGAACGACGTGCGCGCTCCCTCGCGATTGGGCGAAAGATGTCCGGCAGGGCGCAAAAGCGTGGACGTGCCAATAAGTGCGCACAGCGCCAGTACTCCGGCAAATAGGACGACCCAACCACTCATGAGATTCACAGGCTCAGTGTGCACTACTTACCTGTGAGAATGCCGTAAAGCGCGACTCGCCTCGCGAAATCAGCGCGAAGAGCGGGCCTTCCTTCAAGAATGCAATGCGCGATCGTGGTTTATACGCCACGATAGACATATGAGTACTCACGTAGATTTTTGGTTCGATGCAACATGCCCGTGGACGTGGATCACGTCTCGCTGGGTCGAAGAAGTGGCTCGCGCACGCGATTTTGAAGTGACATGGCACCCGTTCTCTCTGGCGATTCTGAATGAAGGCAAGGACATTGATGCGGAGTATCGTGCACATGTCGAGCAGGGGCGCGGCCTGTCGTTATTGTTTCAGAAGGTTGCGGACACTCACGGCAGTGAGGCTGTAGCCTCCCTCTACACCGAGGTAGGTACGCGCCTGCATAATCAGTCAAAAAAGTTGGGAAGTGATGTCATCGCCGACGCGGTGAAGGCAGCCGGATTTCCCGAGGCTATCACCAACGGTGTGGAGTCATCGGACGAGGCACTGCGTTCCTCTGTAGCGCATGCGTTGGAGTTGGTCGGTGACGAGGTTGGCGTTCCCATCATCGCGTTTGACGGTGTCGCGTTCTTTGGGCCGGTGATCTCTCCTGCTCCGCATGGTCAGGCGGCACTGGATCTTTGGGACGGCTGCGTTGCTCTGGCACGTACGCCCGGATTCTTCGAGTTGAAGCGCACGCGCACAACCGGCCCGCAGTTCGACTGATCTGATTCTCACCTAGCGCAGTGCGCTAACAGCCGCCCTGCCAGATGAGGTAGCCGTCAGGAGAAGTGGCCGCGGAATCCCCCCCTGAGGTATACCGTTATCGCCCGGAGTGTTTTACTGTATTTCATATGATTGTTGTAACAACAAATGACATTCCCGGGTACCGAATCGATGCGGTTCTGGGAGAAGTGATGGGCCTGACGGTTCGCTCCGCGAGTATAGGCCAGACCTTTACTGCTTCGTTCCGCACCATCGGCGGAGGCGAAATCCCGGAGTACACCCGCATCATGATCGACTCGCGCGAACAGGTGATGTCACGCATGGTGGATCAGGCTGCCCGCAGAGGAGCCAACGCGGTCATCGCGATGCCCTTCGACACCGGCGAGCTTGCCGAGCAAATGACGGAGGTTTGCGTGCATGGAACGGCAGTTGTTGTCTCACCGATTCCTCAGGGCCAAGCCGGTGCCACACTGCAGTCCATGGATCAGACCCAAGGTGCCCGCCGGTGAGTCGCCTACCGCTGGATCGGAATCGACTACTGCCCACGCAAACACCAACGCGGCCTTTCAAGGTGCGTCTAGGGTAGGCAAACGCCTTGGATTTTGCCAGATCGTCAACGGGTCAAGGTCATTGACCCCTCCGATCGTCAACCGGTCAAGGTAGAAGCGCCATCGACGCACTACTGCGGCGGAACTGACATCGACTTTTCCGCGCTATCATGCGATTCTCGAATGGTGAGACAGCCCGCAACGGCTCTCTTACCTTGACTGGTTGACGCTCTCGTTCGAGGTTGACGCTTTCGCTCATCGGCGGCGGGTAAGGAAACGGCGATGGTTGGAAAGAAAAACGGCAAAGAAAACGGGAAAGAAAAACTCTTGATCAGCGCTCGTGCTGATCAAGAGTCTCGATTGGTAGCGGGGGAAGGATTTGAACCTCCGACCTCCGGGTTATGAGCCCGGCGAGCTACCGAACTGCTCCACCCCGCGTCTGTATTTCCTTGTGTCTTCTACTGTAATAGGGCGCTTCCAGCCCGGCAAGAGCTGCAGCGGTGAGATGCATCATGACAGGACTGCGCATCTGTCAACTGCCTCACCTTCCAGGAAGTCTTGTGGCAGCGCACAAGATGTCGAGCAAGAAGAAGACATGGCGTCAGATATGCCAGTGGCGGCTCGCTTCAGGTCTGACAACCTTCCTGCAAGCCGCCACTGGTGCGTGCCTTCCGCTACGGGTTCGACTGTCCGGCCTACCGGTCAGGCAGGTCAGCCCGCGCGATTACCTCCCTAGCCGTTTCCACCCCCGTCATCGCTTTGCGAGTCTCCGGTCAGACTGTTCGTCGCGCCCGACTGAGCGCCATCGGCTCCTCCCAGTCCCGGCACCGCAGCACCGCTGACGTCCTCACCCATCTCAGCTTGAGCGTTCAACGCGTTCGTCAGCGCAGTGTCCAGCTTCTTCTGAGCCGTACCGTAGGCAGCCCAATCACCGGCCTTCATCGCCGCATCGGCTTCTTGCATGGCTTGGGATGCCTGAACAAGCGCAGCATTGAGTTTCTCCTGCGCACTTTGAACAGCGGGAGAAGTGGAGTCTCCCTCGTTGCCCGAACTTCCAACCTCGTCAGCAACTGTCGCCGCTGAATCACCACCAAAGGTCTGATCGAGCGATTCCTGCAGCGTGGGCGCAAACCCGACCTGGTTACCGAACGCTGTCAGCACCATGCGCAGCACCGGATACGAGGCCGTGCCCTTACCTTGAACGTAGACAGGCTGGACGTACAGCAAACCGCCGCCAACAGGCAGTGTCAGCAGGTTGCCGCGGATAACCGTCGAATCCGACTGGTTCAGCAGGTTCAACTGCGAACCGATCTGCTGGTTCGAGTCATAGGCGTTCTGAACCTGACCGGGGCCAGGCACCGTCAGGTCAGACGGCAACGCGATCAGTCGAAGCTTGCCGTACCCCTCACGCACCTTGCCCGGCTCGTTGCCCGTCTCCGAATCAACCGCAAGGAAGCCTGCCATAGCTTCACGCTTGGACGCACCGCCCGGCACGAATACCGATGTCAGCGAGAACTCTGCGCTTTCCTGCCCAGGCATCTGCATGGTCAGGTAGTACGGCGGTTGCGGGATCTGAGGAGTGGACTGTCCGGGCTGCTGGATACCCTCCACACCCTGCTGCTGAGCGCTCGCCAGCGCGGCCGTTGACGTTTCCTGCGCCAGCCTCCATAGGTCACCACCGGTGTAGTACTGGGCAGCCTCGGTCACGTGGTACGAGGTCAACAGGTCGCGCTGCACCTTGAACAGATCCTCCGGGTAGCGCAGGTGCGCCATCAGATCACCGGAAATCTCAGACAACGGCTCCACTGTGTTCGGGTAGACACCCATCCAGGTCTTCAAAACCGGATCCTCGTTGTCCCACTGGAACAGGCGCACATGCCCGTCATATGCGTCGACAACAGCCTTGACGGAGTTACGCATGTAGTTGACCGTGTTACCGGCGCTGACGAACTGGCTGGCGTCGGAGGACAGCGAATCCACTGTCGACTGATCCAGCTGCTGGTGCGCCGAATACGGGTAGGCGTTTGACGTTGTGTACGCGTCAACGACCCACACCAGACGCTTCGGCGTAGACGGATCATCGTCCATGTCGACAACTGCCGGATAAGGCTTTTGCTCCAGCGTCAGGTACGGCGCAACCTTGGCCACACGAGTCAGTGGATCACGATCGTACAGAATCTGTGACTGCGAGTTGGTTTGCGAGGAGAAGAAAATGTCGTAGGACCCGAACTTGATCGAATACAGCAACTTGTTCCACAGGTTACCGACCGAGGGGCCGCCATCGCCCTGGAAGGTGTAGCGCACCTGGCCGGATGCCGCCGTGTCATCGGGGTAGTCCAGTTCCTGCGGCTCAGCGCCTTCAGGTGCGCCCACAATCGAATAGTTCGGAGACGAGGGCGAGAAGTAGATGCGCGGTTCGTAGTCTCCCATTTCGCCTTCAGATGGAATGGACTTTTCCCAGTAGGCGGGCAGGCCATCCGTGGTGACCTGGTTACCGTATGCGGCCACAACACCGAACCCGTGCGTGTAGACCGTATGGCGGTTCACCCATGTTTGCTGCTCAGATGACAGGCCCTCAAGATTGAGCTCACGCATGGCGATTACCGTGTCGCGGCGCTCGCCGTCAACCACGTAACGGTCCACGGCCATGCCCGATCCGAAGTCGTAGTACGGGCGCGACTGCTGCAGCTGGGTGACGGTGGGGGTGATGACCTGCGGGTCCAGGAGTCGGATCTGCGAGGTTGATTCCGTGTCCTCGCGCAACTGCCCGGGCGCAGCGGTGGTGCGCGCCTCGTAGCTTTGGAACTCGAGGTCGTTCAACCCGTAGGCTTCCAGCGTCGCATCGATGTTGTGCTGAATGTAGGGAGCCTCTGCGTTTCGGGCGTTCGGCGTGACGTAGAGGCGCTGAATCAGAGCCGGGTACGCCATCCCGATGACGAGGGCGGACACCACTGTGACCACCACCCCCGTCAGGGGCAGACGCCACGTTCCCTTGAATGCGGCGACCAGGAAGAGGACTGCCACCAGCACGGAAATAACGGCGAGGATGGACTGGGCGGGCAACTGAGCGTTGATGTCGGTGTAGAGCGCGCCGTCGGTTGGCTCACCCATCTTGGTCAGCAGACCGTAGCGACCCAGCCAGTAGTTCAGGCCGAAAAGCAAGGAAATGATTGCTGCCATGACACCGAGGTGGATGCGTGCGGATTTTGTGGCATGCGGGCGCGGGCTCAGGGCTAACGAGCCGTACAGGTAGTGCACGATCACCGCGGCGATCAGCGACCAGATTGTCACTGACATGAAGAATGAGACGATTGCCTGGAAGAAAGGCAGCGTGAAAACGAAGAACGAGTTGTCGATTCCGAAGATCGGCTCAGACTTGCCGAAGGGCTGACGTTTGAAGAACATCAGGAACGTGTCCCACTGCGAGGACAGTCGTCCGGCGTTGATGAGCGCGATGAGCGCCGGGACTCCCCAGAAAACGAGTTTGCGCATCGGTTCGATGGTGTCGCGATAGTGCCGCAGGTTGGCTCCCTCGTCACCTCGACTGGAATCGCTGCGGTGACGGTACGCAATCTGAACCGCCGCCGAGATCGCAGCGAAGATGATGGCGAAACCGAGGACGAACAGGCCCGCCATCGTTCCCCACCGGGTCCACAGGATGCGCGTAGACTTCATCTGGCTGAACCAGAGGATCTCCGTCCAAAATGATGACGCAACGTAGACGATCACAAAAATGGCAGCCAGGATCGCAAGAGTCGTCGCCAGCGGACCGAAGCGCCTCTTACCGGATGATGAGCTGTGGGAGCCGCCACCTGAGCCGCGTCCACCACCTGAACCGCGACCGCCGCCGTCTCCTGATCCGGAGTCGCCTGAACCGTCATCACCGTCTTCGGCACGCTGACGGAAGGGGCCTGTCCCCTTGAATCGTCCGGCTGCTGAGCCGGCTTGCTGGCCGAACAGCGCAGACAGGATCTCGCTGGTATCAAATGGCCCGTTTCCGTCCGAAGGCTTCGAATCACCGGAGCTGGACCTGCTAGTCGGGAAGGCGCTCACCGCGTCATCCTCTCTTACTCGATTTCCGCATGTGCTGTCCATTCTACCGTTATTAGGCGCCTCAAGCTTGGTCGTTCCTCGCATCCGGGCCGCCCTCGTGCCACGATAAGACCATGACTGAAGCTGAACGTGACCGTGACCTGTCTCCTGCTCAACGCGCCCTCGCGGCGTGTGTGCGTGAAATTGAGCGGGCTGCTGCGCGCCTGGGGTGGGACCGCCCGCCGATGCTGTACGCCCTGGTCCCCACGCGTCAGCTTATAGATGAACCCGCCATGCCAGCTGACGTGGTCGAGCAGCTCAAGAGTGGGTGGGATGGTTCCTCTGAACACCTGTCTGCCATCGCTCAGGAGCCGCTCGACTCTGACGATCTGGAATCGGTGCTGGCACAGTTGGCATGGCCGCGCTCCGTTGCGGGCGCAGCTCTGAGCGTTGAACGCATCGTGGTGCCCCCTGAGGTGGAGGCTGCGGCGCCTGATGATCCCGATGAGGCGTTGGCGTTCATCGCGGAGCACCCGTCTCGCACGGAGGTGCGCCTGGTCGTCGGTGCGATGCGAACGGGGCTGACGTGGTCTGCGGTGCGCACGCGTACCTTCGACACGGATGAAGCGGTTGCGGTGGGTGAGGATCTGGTTCCGGGCCTGTCGCAGGCACTGCTCGCGTCCCTGAGTGACGACGGTCAGGATTGACGAGGGGACCTGCGCAGCTCGTCATGTTGTGGCGTGTCACGGCGCCTACAGCGAAGTGACGAGGGAACCTGTGCGCTGTTACCTGGCTTCGCAGGTGGGCAACGAATCCGTTGTTCCAGCCGCAATTGCTGTGACGGCGGTGAGCGCATCGTCGAACGTATCCACGCGCGTCACGTTCAGTCCGTCGGGAATATGCCCCACTACCTCGTCACAGTTGGTGCCGGGGGCCAGGAACCACTGAGCACCGTCGTTGTTCGCGCCCACCATTTTCTGCTGGATGCCGCCGATCGGCTCCACCTGGCCGTCAAATGACAAGGCTCCGGTGCCGGCGATTGTCACTCCCCCGGTCAGGTCTCCCGGGGTCAGCCGGTCATAGATTCCCAGTGCAAACATCATTCCTGCCGAAGGACCGCCCACATCCTGAAGCGTGATGTCGATATCGAGTGGGAGCTGCGGATGAACAGACAGGTACACACCCAGCAGCGATGACGAGGTGGCTTCTTCAGAGTCAGGATCCGGCAGCGCTTTCTTGCTGGATACGATCGGGATATCGATCGTTTTCCCGTTACGCACAACCGTGAGCGTCATCTGCGAGTCGGGCGGAACAGTCCGCATCAGCGCAAACGGGACAGCTCCCGAATCAACTGGATGCACTGTGCCATCTGGCGTGGTGATGGATTCGATCTGGTCACCTTGCTCCACCTTGCCTACAGCGTCTGATCCGGGAACGGCGCCCTCAACTTGCACGTCAGCGGGCACGTCCCATCCCAGATGCTCGAGGGCAACCACGGACGCTGCTGATTCCGATGATTTCATCTGCATTTGAGCGGCTTCCTTGGCCTCTTCGCTGGTCACGTCCGGAGGGAAAATCTCCCGGTACGGAATGATTTCGTCGTGACCGGAGAACCATGCCCGAATCAGATCGAGCGTTGCCAGACTGTTGCCTGGTCCGCCGCGTTGAAGGACCGTGACCATACGTAACTGCCCGGTCCGGTCACCGTCGTCTTGTTCAGTTTCGTGCACGGGATCCAGTTCGACAGGTTTGCCCGTTTTCGGATCATTCCCACTGATTTGAATGGTAGGGGCGCCCTCGTGAGTTCCCAGAATGTTGATTGTGGGCCCGGGGGCATTGACCACATAGGGCACCGGGATCAGGGTGATGAGGGCGCACACGATCGGAAAGACGATGCCCGGCACTATCCACCACAGGTTTCGCAGCAGACCGTGGCGTTTCTTGCCGGTTGCAGCCGGCTGCCGGTTCTCGTCGTTTTCAGCATCTGCAGCTGTCACTTCACGCGCAGTGTTCGCCGCCTCGGCGCTGTCTTTCAGTGTTTCTTCGGGCTGGTTTCCTGTACCGCCCGGTGTCGTCTCAAAGTCGGCAGATGAGTGATCGCGATGAATGTGCACGATCCAATCGTGACATACTGTCAGGCGCCCGGCATCAGTCGATACGTCGCTCCTGTGCTTTTCCGCTGACAGCGCACGCATCGCACCCGTGTTCCGCTGGGGCATCTGAACGAGTAGGCTCAGGGCATGAGCGATGAAACTGACCGCCCGGATGACTCTGCCCCCGACCCGTTGGAAGAAATTCTGCGCCGCCTGCTTGGTGAAGATGCCGGCGAGGAGGCCGCACGTGCTATGCGTGAGCAGGGGTTTGACTCATCGAAGATGCCGTCTTTCATGAGTAACCCTGGCCAGCTGCAGGCGATGATGAGTCAGTTCAACGCGCTGATGAACACGACGTCAGGCCCAGTCAATTGGTCAGTTGCCTCCGATCTGGCACGTCAGAGCACTTTTGGCCAGTCCCCCAACGTGACGGCAGCTGAAGCTGCGCAGGCACGTGAAGCGATGACGGTTGCCGACTTGTGGCTTGACCCGGTGACGTCTTTTACGCACCGCGGTGGCGACAGGCAGGCATGGACACGCGTCGACTGGATTGATCACACGCTCGACATGTGGAAACGCATGTGCGAACCGGTCGCGTCGAATGTATCTCGCGCACTGGTCGAAGCCATGCAGGAACAGTTCGGTGATTCGCAGATGATGGCACAGCTCCACATGCCCGGAATGCCCGAAGGAATTGGAGAGCTGGCCGGGCGTACCAGTGAGATGATGCCGAAACTGGCGGCGATGGTCTTCGCCATGCAGATCGGTCAGGCACTGGGAGGCTTGGCCGGCGAAGCACTGAGTTCAACCGATGTGGGTATTCCACTGGCGGGCCTGGATCAGACCGCACTCGTCGTTGGCAATATTCACGAATTCACCAAGGATCTGGAAATGCCGCGTGAGGAAGTCCAGCAGTTCCTCGCCGTGCGCGAATGCGCTCACCAGCGTCTTTTCGCATCCGTTCCGTGGCTTGGTTCTGATCTTGTGCGCGCGGTGGAAAAGTACTCTGCTGAGATTGCGATCGACACGGACGCGATCGCTGACGCGGCTCGCAACATCGATCCGGCGGACCCGTCATCCTTTAGCACGTCGATGACTGATCAGATTTTTGCCACAGAGCCAACTGAGCGTCAGACCGAAGCACTCGAACGCCTGGAAACGCTGCTGGCTTTGGTCGAAGGCTGGGTGGAGGTGACCACTGCCCGCGCCGTCGCTCCGTATCTGCCTCATGCGGATCGCCTGCGTGAATTGATGCGTCGCCGGCGCGCAACGGGTGGTCCCGCCGAGCAGATGTTGGGGTCGCTGATCGGCCTGACCATGCGTCCGCGTCGCGCGCGCGGTGCAGCGAAGCTGTTCACTATCGTTGAGCAGGCTCAGGGCACCGAGGCGCGCGAAGCACTGTGGCACCACCCTGACATGATTCCGACCGCTCAGGATCTTGACGAGCCGACGGAGTTCCTGGATCGACGTGCCCGCGAGCGCGAGGAATCGGCTGACATTGATGAAGCGTTGAGCGCCATGTTGGATGGCACGCTCGGTTGGGCGGAGGGCCTGAGCCCGAGTGACGATCCGGAGATGGATTCGTTGCGCGAAGCCGGTGTGATCCTCGACGATGAGCCTGAGTCAGACGGCCAGGCTGATACCGGCGCGTCCCACGAGGCCAGCACGTCCGACGAGGCCGACCGCCCTGACGACGCTGACACTTCTGACCCGACGGATCCTGACGACTCCGACTCACGCGACTAGCCGCCGCCCCGCAGTTATCCACAGATCTCGCACTGCTGCTGACTTCAGGCATGCATGGGCGTCACAATCTGGACTGGCACTACCGGTGACCGTCCCGACCATGAGGACACCATGACATGCGAGGAGGCAGTATGCGCATCACCCCAGGAACAGCGGTCCTTTGGCGCGACCCGACGACCGTTCAGATTGGTTCAGATCCATCCAAGTGTGTCGTGTTCACCCAGGTCACATCCGCGCAACGCGAGTGGCTCGTGCAGGCTGCATCATGTTCACCTGAGGACCCTCCTGTCCGCATGCTGCCGCACGTGCTTCCTCTTGTCTCCCGCTTGCGCGCGGCTCATCTCATTGACGAGGGTGAGGCACCCGCCATGCGTGAAGGGATCTGCATTGACGGACTGGATGCCCTGAGCGTGCGCCTCGTTGAACTGCTGATACGCAGCGGTTTTTCACGTTTTGAGTTTCGTGATCCGCGACCATCGATCGGGAGGTTCGCTGATCTGATGCCCGCCGACACGTTCGCAACGTGCCGCGCGTACGCTGCAGGCGAGATGATCCGAGCGCGTTTTCCACACGTGTTTGTCGGTTCCCTGTCGCGCAGTGATCTGACGGTGGTGTCTCGGCCCAGAAGTTTTGACCTGGCTGCGTGCGGGTTCTTACTGGCTGATGACCAGCAGCACCTGGTGATGACGCGCCATGAACGCTCCGTAGTCATCGGACCGTTGGTGATACCTGGGCATACTCCGTGCGCGCAGTGTGCGGCACTGGCTTTAGTTGATACTGATGCGTCGTGGCCGCTGCTGGCCACGCAGATGGAACAGTGGCCGGTTGGCCCCTTGCCACCGGCATGTGAGTGTCAGGCAGCGTTGTGTGCGGCCACGGCCGTCGCCCGAACGCTGGGGTACTCGGTACTTGGTGAGTCCGAAATGTGCGGGCCAGATGCCTTAACCGCGCATGTTGATTCCGACGGGCAGGTGAGGCTCAGTGCGATCGCACCACATGAGCGCTGCGGGTGCGGGGCTTACGGCACACCCTTTGAAGACGCCGTTCCATCCCACGAGCCGGTCGCTATCCGCGCCTATTCGTGAATCTGCTCTGGAGCCGCGCCCGGCAAGATGCGTGGTGAAGTGCCAGATCGTGTGGTCGACCAGGATCCGCGCCCACTGTCGGTTTCTTGCTTATTTCGAGGCCCCGTCAGACTCCGCGTCGTCCAGACCGCGCAGGATAGCCAGAACCTGAGGACCATAGGCATCAAGTTTGACAGGACCCACGCCTCGGATGACTCCAAGCTGACGCAGCGTCTTGGGACGAGCCGACGCAATGTCGCGCAGCGTGGAATCGACAAAGACGGTAAATGCTGGTTTCGACTGGGCATGAGCCTGTTCAAGACGCCACTGTTTAAGCGCTTCAAATGCTGCCACTGCCTGCGGCCCGAACTCGTGTTCAAAGGCTTCCATATCGTCAGCCTTGCGGCGTGGCTGAGATGATCGCGCACGTGAACGGGAGGCGCTGCGCGCGGATTTATCTTCCTTGGGCCAGATACCATCGAGCAACGATGTGCGTGACCTGTTCTTATGGCTGCGGCCAGTGCCACGGGAACGCGCCCACGACACTTCGAGGCGATCACGCGCACGCGTCAACCCAACATAGAGCAAGCGTCGTTCTTCTTCCCGTGCCTGCGCAGTAGTGGCCAGTGAGATCGGCAGCAACCCTTCGCTGGCACCGACCAGGAACACGTTGTCCCACTCCAGTCCTTTCGCTGCATGCAGCGTGGACAGCGTGACGCCATCGACTGTGGGGGCAGCTTGAGCAACAGAGCGTTCCCCCAGCTCATCGACGAATTTGGGCAACGTCAGGTGGGCGCGTTCTTCAGCAAGGCTGACCAGCGCATTGAGGTTGTCCCATCGTTCACGTTCAGCACCGGCATTTTGTGGAGCGTCCGGGCTCCACCCCACCAGGGCGAGCTGCTCTTTAACCGTGGCAACCAGTTCGGTGTCGCCGCTCACGTCCACAGAATCAGGGGCGTGCGCCCCGTCTGCGCCGTCATCTGCTCCGTCGGTAAAGTCTTCACCGTCGTGACGGCGCTGCGCGGTTGCCTCGCGCCGCAGAACCAGCATGGCGCGTTTGACTTCTTCACGTTCAAAGAAACGTTTGCCGCCCTGAACAACACATGACAGCCCGGCCTGCGACAAGGCCGTTTCAAAAACTTCTGACTGCGAGTTCGTGCGGTACAGGATCGCGCATGAATGCAAGGAGGTATCACCGGACTTGACCAGTGCTGCGATGCGCTGCGCGACACCAGCAGCTTCCTCCATGTCATCGCCATAGGTCCGAAACGCCACTGCAGCGCCGGATGGCCGCTGCGACACCAGGTGGACGGCACCTGCCATCGCACCTGTCGAGGGACGGGCCCCTGAGCCGTCACCCGAAGCACCACTTGCTGCGGTGCCTGCACTGAGTCGCGACCTGCCAGTCCGTTCCATCACTCGGTTCGCTATCGACACAATCTGAGGGGTTGAGCGGTAATCACGGGTCAGTTCCACTACGCGCGTCCCTGGATGACGCTGCGCAAACCTGGCCAAATAGGATGCGTCTGCCCCGGCAAAGGAATAGATCGTCTGAGCGACATCACCGACCACGCACACGTCATGGCGCTCCCCCAGCCACAGGTCCAGGAGGCGCTGCTGCAGCGCGGACACGTCCTGGTACTCATCGACCACAAAATTGCGGTATTGAGAGCGGATATGCCGGGCAATATCCTCACGTGTTTCCATCAGGCCGCACATCAAAATCAGCACGTCCTCAAAGTCGATGACGGCGCGATCCATTTTCGCTTCCTCGTAAGCGTCAAACAGGCGAGCGAACTCTGAGTGCTCCAGGCCCGCCGGGGGGATACGTCCCTGTCTGCGCGCCACTGGCGCATAGCGTTCGGCATCTACGATGGAGACTTTTGACCATTCAATTTCTGCCGCCAGGTCACGAACCGTGGTCTTGTCCGCCCTGATCCCACAGCGCGCGGCAGCTGACGCAACCAGTGATGCCTTGTGTTCGATCAAGTCCGGGCGCCTACCGCCAAACCCTGTTTCCCAAAAATACGTCAGTTGGCGCAGCGCAGCGGAATGGAAAGTGCGCGCCTGAGCCGCAGCCACGCCCAGATCCCGCAGTCGCTGACGCATCTCGGCTGCAGCGCGCTGTGTGAAGGTTACGGCCAGGACGCTCACCGGATCGTACGCGCCGGTGGCCGCACCGTATGCGATGCGGTACGTGATTGCGCGGGTTTTCCCTGTTCCTGCCCCCGCGAGGACAGCCATCGGGCCGCGTACCTGTTGGGCAACGCGCCGCTGATCCTCATCGAGGGCGTCCAGAAGCTGCTCCGCTTCCATCATGCTGTCTGTCATAGAGGCATTGTCTCAGTGGGCACGTGCATCTGCGGACCGTGTGCCCTGCTGCAGATGCAGGTACGGGCCACCAAACCACTGTTCGATCAGCCCGTGTGCAATTGCCGTCGGCCCTGATGCGATGATCCGACCATCGCGCAGACACTGAGCGAACTCGTCGCGCGAATAGAACGCGGCATCCGATATTTCGGAACCATCGGGACGCACGTCCGGCTCACTGTCGTGCCCGCCCGTGACATGAGCGGTGAATCCCAGCATCAGCGAGCGCGGAAATGGCCACGGCTGCGCACCCTGATATCGAACCTGCCTCACATCCAGTCCGACTTCTTCACGCACTTCACGCGCCACTGCACGTTCGGGTGCCTCACCCGCTTCCATGAAGCCGGCGATCAACGAGTAGTACCCCGTCTTCCATCCTGAATTGTGTGCCAGGAGCAATCGCTCATCGTCATCAACGATGGCGACGATCACTGCCGGATCCTGACGCGGGTATTCGATGTGATCGCACTGACTGCATGTGACGGTCCAGCCGCAGCCTGTGGGCCGCACCGCTGCGCCGCATCGGGCACAAAAGCTGGTGGCGGCGCGCCAGAACAGCAGGGCGCTTGCGGCGGTTGTCATGGCACTGTCATCGTCACTCAGCAGGTGCCCGACGCGGCGCACGCTGTGCCAACTCAGATCGCCAATGCCCTCTGATTGCCCACTCTCGCCGAGCGTTTCTTCAAGAGCATCTTCCTGTCCTGTGGGCAGTGCAATGGCGATGTAGGCAACCCCGTTGCCAGTGCGTCCGATCAGGGCAGCGTCGCCCTCGTCAATGGGGAAAGAGAAGAGGGACGCGCACGAGGCAGGCACGCTGAAGACGTGAAGTCCGTCACCTGATGGGATGAGTCCGACAGATCCTGTCGAATCGAGGAAGAAGAGACGAATATTGCTGACTTCCCCGTCGACAAGGCCGTGAAATGCGGCAGGACCGTCGTTCAGAATCTGCGAGATGGTGGATTTTTCGCGCATCGTCGTCATCGCGTCGAGTGCGCCGCGCGCCAGTGGAAGATCGAGTTCCATAATGACCACAGTAACGGTTCGCACTACCGTGGTCACTATGACACTTGAAAATAATGAAGAAACTCGCGCCGACGGGCGCGCACTCGACCAGCTTCGTTCCGTTCGCATGACCCGCGGATGGTCCGGGACCGGTGAAGGCTCCGTACTGATCGAATCAGGCAACACCCGCGTCCTGTGCGTGGCATCCCTGACTGCCGGCGTCCCGCGCTGGCGGAAGGACTCCGGCCTGGGCTGGGTGACCGGCGAATACGCGATGCTGCCGCGCGCAACGTCGGACCGCAGTCAGCGTGAATCTGTCAAAGGCAAGATTTCGGGGCGCACTCAGGAGATTTCCCGGCTCATCGGTCGCTCACTGCGCGCAGTGGTGGATATGGCAGCCCTCGGTGAGAACACGATCGTGCTGGATTGCGACGTGCTGCGCGCCGACGGTGGCACCCGCACCGCATCTGTGACCGGCGCATGGGTTGCGCTGGCCGATGCTGTCAGGTGGGGAACTGAAAACGGCCTCATTCATCCACAGGCGTCCGCTCCCGTGCTGTCCGACTCAGTCAGCGCCATTTCAGTGGGAATCCTCGACGGCGTTCCCATGCTGGACCTGCCGTACGAGGAAGACGTGCGCGCCCAGACTGACATGAACGTCGTGCAAACCGGTTCCGGTAAATTCGTCGAAGTTCAGGGCACCGCAGAGCACGCCCTCTTTGACCGGGAGGAGCTCGGGCAGCTGCTCGACCTGGCCACCGCCGGCAATGCGACGCTGCATAACCTGCAGCAGCGCGCACTGGAAGCCGAGGTCGGCACAACCGTCTCGTTGGAGGATTGAGATGAACGAGGGCGACGCGCTGGCCACACCAGTCCTGGCATTTGCCACGTCGAACGCGCATAAGGTCTCAGAGCTGCGCGCAATCCTGGATCCGTTCGTGCCGGGAGTTCACGACGGATACATCGTGACGCTGGCGCAGGCCGGCGCAGATGAACCTGTCGAAGACGGCATCACCTTTGAGGACAATGCGCTGATCAAGGCGCGTCACCTGTGTGAACTGACCGGCCTGCCCACTATCGCTGACGATTCAGGAATCACGGTGGACGTGCTGGGCGGGGCGCCCGGGATTTTCTCAGCGCGCTGGAGTGGACATCACGGTGATGACGCGGCGAATCTGGACTTGCTGCTCGCTCAGATTGCGGATGTGCCCGATCGGCATCGCGGTGCCGCATTCGTGTCAGCGGCAGTGCTCGTCACACCTGATGGGCAGACTTTTGTGGAACGCGGCGAGGTGCACGGCCACCTGCTGCGCGAACGCCACGGCAGCGGCGGATTCGGCTACGACCCGATTTTTGTTCCCGACGGCTTCGACTGCACAACCGCCCAGATGAGCCCCGAGGACAAGAATGCGATCAGTCACCGCGGCATTGCGTTTCGTGCGCTCGCCCCGCACGTGGCACGCGTACTGGCGTCCTAGATTCTGAAGAGACTGGCCTCAGCCGCAGGCTCACTGCCCACAGCCGCAGGCTGGTCGCCTCAGATTTCGAACACGTCACCAGCGCGGGCGATCTGCGCCTCCCCCTGCCAGGTCTGGCGCAGTTCACTCATCACCGTGTCGACCGGGGTCCACGGCTGAATGTGAGTGAGCACCACTCGCCTGACACCGGCCTGCGTGGCAACCTCGCCCGCACGCACACCCGACATGTGGATGCCGCGCGTCGCGTCAGCCTCGGTGAATCCGGCTTCGCTGAGCAGCAGGTCGACACCGCGTGCACCCTCAATAATCGTGTCGCACTGGTCGGTGTCGCCGGTAAAGAACATGGTGGCGCCACCCTCGTCCTCAATGCGCACGCCGAAGGCTTCGACGGTATGTTGAGCGGTGCTGGGCGTGATGGTCAGGGGGCCCACGTTGAAGGGAACGCCCGGGCGCATCCGGTAGAACTCGAATTCATCAGTGTACGTCTCCGCCGGGTCACACCCGTCAATCTGGCGCACCCGTTCAGGCAGTTGTTCTGAACCTGCCAGCAGGAGTGTGCCGCAGCCTCGTCCCGGCCCCCACCTGCGGTGCACGTGCAGGGAAATCACGTCGCCCATGTGGTCGGCGTGGCAGTGCGAAAAGATCACTGCGTCCAGGTCTGCCGGGTCAATGACGCGCCAGAGCTGCCCGAAGGCACCCGGCCCCATCTCCAATGCAATATTCCACGTTCGCGTCGTGCCGTCCTCACGTGTTTCCTGCGTCTGCAGCAGGTAGCAGGACGCAGGTGAGTGCGGGCCGGACATTGAACCGGTGCATCCGATGATGGTCAGCGTCATTGACATGTCATCACTCTTTCCGTGGTGTGTCGGGTGCGGCATCCGGAGGCGTTCCGTCTCGCGCAAGCCGTGCATCGGCGGTAGATGCAGGACCGTGAATGTTATGAGCCGAGCGCACTTCCGGTCCCAGGAATCGGCGCGCGAGGTGTTCGAACGTCTCAGGAGCTCCCGTTGTCAGGAATTCGTGGGCAGGCTCGGTGAGCACCGACTGCTCTGTGCTGGCCTGTTCGGGGATGGGAGCGGTCATGTCGCGCTCCACCAGCAGTTTGTACGTGTCGTTGGCCGTTGCTTCCGACGAAGTGACGAGGGCGACGTCCTCACCCATCGTCTGGCTGATGATGCCAGTCAACAGCGGGTAGTGCGTACACCCCAGGATGACGGTGTCGACGTCGGCGTCGATCAGTGGTGCCAGGTAGTCGCGTGCGACGGCCTCGAGCTCCGGCCCGGTGGTGATGCCTGTTTCGACGAATTCCACGAAGCGGGGGCATGCGGCTGAAAAGACGGATACGTCCGGAACTGCTGCGAGCGCCTGGTTGTAAGCCTGGGATTGGATGGTTGCGGAGGTGCCGATGATGCCGATTCGGCGGTTGTGGGTGGCACGGATCGCTGAGCGCGCGGCCGGTGTGATCACTTCGATGACCGGGATTCCCTGCTGCGCCGTGTAGCGTTCGCGGGCATCTGACAGCGCTGCTGCGGTCGCCGTATTGCAGGCGATGACCAGTGCTTTCACGCCGCGTTCGACCAGTTCATCCAGGCAGGTCAACGCGAGCTGGCGGACCTGTGCGATTGGGCGCGGACCGTACGGCGTGTGGGCTGTGTCCCCCAGATAGACGATGCGTTCGTGAGGGAGCTTGTCCATGACGGCGCGGGCGACCGTCAAGCCGCCCAAACCTGAGTCAAAGATCCCTATCGGAGCACTGTCCATGTTTGGAGACTAATGCGACCAGGCCTCCTCGCGCACCGCTGTCAGTAGTGAATCCTGCCACCACGTGACCATCATGTACATTCCGGCACTCATCGTTGCCTCGCTGAGCGGCTGCTCCAGGTCACATGCGTGCGCAAGCTCAGCGACTTTATTCTCCGCTTCACGTGAGTCAATACCCAGTTCACCCGCCAGAGCCAGTCGCACGTCATTGAGGGCAGCGAGCCAGTCCCACACTTCCTGGTGGGTGACCATTATCACCACCGTGTCTGTGCCGATTGCAGACGAGAGTTCGGTGTGGATCCGCCGCAGTCGCGCCGCTTTTTCCGCACGCAGGAAGTCTTCGGTCAGGGCCCGCAGATTCGCCGCCTCCGGTGGGTCGTCGCTCATGGGCGGGAGCAGGCTCCCCAGTGCCGGGTCGTGTGGCTCATCGCGCGTGGTTTCCACTTCGGTGGCGGCGAGCACGAAGGTGGACAGTTCGCCCGGCTCGTCGAGGACGACCAGTATTTCTTCAATGAGCTGGCGCAACAGGTGCAGGAACTGCGTCGACACGTTGCAGACGTATCCGGCTTCCTGCAGTGCGAACGCAGTGATCATGTGAGTTGCTCCAGCGTGGCGTGCAGGCCGTATCCGTGCATGGCCAGCACATCAGCTTCCATGCGTTCTCTGATTCCGGTTGACACGACGGCCCGGCCGAATGTGTGGATCTGCGCAGTCAGTTCGTCGGCAGCGTGACGCGAGTATCCGAAGTGTCGAATCAGCACTTCTACCACGTAGTCGTTCAGGTTCACCACGTCATCCCACACCACGGTTTGCCACTGTGCCAATGGGCATGACGAGGCATCCTCGCGCGGCTGATCAGGAACCGCACGGTCGTGAAACGACGTTGTCATAGACCTCCCGCTCATGCTCCTAAGCGTATGGCCCCGCAGGTTTAGCCGTGCCGTTTTGACGCAGTGCATTTTCGCGCGCGCCGCTTCTGGCCATTCACACTCAATTCATGGCGCTTCCACTGGCCTTTTGAGTGGCAAGCAGATTGTCGGCGAGTCGGTCTTTCCGGTGAGAAGAGAGTAGATTGAGGGTATGCCTGCTTCACCTTCAACTGCTCTGTTAACAGACATGTATGAGCTGACCATGCTGGACGCTGCGATGAAGCGCGGAACCGCGTCCCGCAAAGTGGTCTTCGAACTGTTCGGTCGTCGCCTGCCAGCAACCCGCCGTTTCGGTGTCGTTGCGGGCACCGGCCGCATCCTCGAGGCGCTGGAGCGTTTCGAATTCACCGACCAGCAAATCGACTGGCTCCACGATCAGAAAATCGTGTCCGACGACGCGCTGGATTATCTCAGAGACTTTCGTTTCGGCGGCACGATCGACGGCTACCAGGAAGGCGAATGCTATTTCGCCGGCTCGCCACTGCTGACCGTGGAGGGCTCCTTCGCAGAATGTGTGCTGCTGGAAACGCTGCTGTTGTCGGTCCTCAACCATGACTGTGCGATCGCATCTGCGGCATCCCGCATGACGATCGCAGCTCACGGCCGTCCCTGCCTGGATATGGGTGCGCGCCGCACCCATGAACGCGCCGCCGTTTCAGCTGCCCGCTCCGCAGTGATCGGCGGATTTGCCGGCACCTCGGATCTGGAAGCAGGTATCCGCTACGGCATTCCGACTATCGGCACGTCCGCTCACGCGTTCACGCTGCTCCATGACAGCGAGCGCGAAGCTTTCGACGCGCAGATCGATCTGCTTGGCGCCTCGACCACGCTGCTGGTTGACACCTATGACATTCCGCAAGGGGTCGTCAACGCTGTTGAGGCTGCCCGCGCAGTGGGTCAGGAGCTCGGGTGCGTGCGCATCGATTCCGGTGACCTGGTGGCGCAGGCGTTCACGGTGCGCGGCCAGCTTGATTCACTGGGCGCCACATCCACGAAGATCACCGTCACGTCCGACCTCGACGAGTATGCGATAGCCGCCCTGGGCGCGGCACCCGTGGACTCCTACGGCGTGGGCACTCGCCTGGTGACCGGGTCCAAGGTTCCGACCGCGGCGCTGGTATACAAGATGGTGGCTCGTGAAGATTCAGACGGCGTCATGCAGCCCGTTGCCAAGAAATCGCAGTCCAAGAGCACGGTCGGTGGCCGCAAGTACGCCGGCCGCCTCTACGACGAGGAAGGCTACGCCTACGAGGAACTCCTGGTCACGGCTTCGACACGGAAGGCTGCCGAAGAAGAGCTGACGAAGCAGAAGGCGCGCCCTCTGCAGATCCCGCTGGTTGTCGACGGTGAGATTCGCAGTGAACTGTGGAGCATCGATGCGCTCAAGCAGGCACGCGACCATCACTTGAAATCACGCAACGAGCTGCCTTACCAGGCGTGGCGACTGTCTGAAGGTGAAGCTGCAGTCTCCACGCGCTACGTGGAGCTGGACTGATCTCAGTTGTCGCCGGCGGTGGTGGACGTCACCCCTGCGCCCTCTGATGGTGCGGCAGCAGCGACACCGTCGTCACCGGACACGAGCTTGAGGCCGATGACGCACGCGATGATTCCGCACAGTAACAGGATGCGGACCACGCGCACGGGTTCTGCACCGCTGAGCATTGCCCACAGCGCAGTCGTGCCTGCACCAATCCCGACCCACACCGCGTAGCCGGTGCCCACGGGGATTTCTTTGAGCGCCCACCCCAGGCCGCCCATCGAGATCGCTGCTCCGAGGATAAACACGATGATGGGCACCACCTTGGTGAACCCTTCAGACTTGGACAGCGCGGTCGCCCACACTGCCTCAAAAACGCCGGAGAGAACAAGAACGAGCCAATGCATGATGCAGCCCCTTTCAATTGGGGCCGTCCCCACGTGATCACCGCATCCGGGTCGTCCCAAAGCGCTGGGCACCTTTATGCGCGCCCTACGAACCAGCCTCTCAAAAGAGCGATACGTGCGTCAATCTGCGCGGTGGTTGCCCGCGCGACCTCCGGTCCGCCGCAACGCTGACGCAGTTGCGAATGAATCAGTGCATGTGAATCGCCTGAGCGCCGCGACCACTGGCCGACCAGACGCGACAGCTCCTTGCGTTTCGCGGCGCGTGCCCGGTGATCCGAGATCCCTGCATTTGCGTCGCGCAGGTTCTTCGCATCGCTCTGACGGCGCTGGGTCTTGATCTGCTCCGCCTGCCTGGCTTTGAGCAGCGTCGTCACCTGGTCGGCATCGAGCAGACCGGGAATCCCCAGGTATTCCTGCTCCTCGATCGATCCGACCTCAGCGCCTGATCCCCACGACGATCCTTCGAACAAGACTGCGTCGAACTCGGCATCCCCGCCGAGTGCTTCGAACGTTCCGGTCAGTTCCGAACTCGCATTTTCCACCTTGTTGGCCTGTGCCATCAGCAGGTCTTCCCCACTGGTGTCCATCACGGTTGGGTCATCAGGGCCGTGATGCGGTTTGTCGAGGGCGTGGTCGCGTTCCACTTCCATCTGCCCTGCCAGATCCAGCAGCGGCACTACGGAAGGGATAAAGACGGTGGATGTTTCGCCTCGTCGTCTGGCTCGAACAAAACGGCCGACAGCCTGCGCGAAGAACAGCGAGGTCGAGGTGTTTGTGGCGTACACGCCGACTGACAGTCGCGGCACGTCTACCCCTTCAGACACCATGCGCACAGCAACCATCCATCGGTCAGTGGATTCGCGGAAGTGATCGATACGATCGGAGGCATCCGCATCATCGGAGAGCACGACAGTGGCCGGCTTTCCTGTGATGGCGCGCAGGCGCTGCGCGTAGGCGCGTGCCGCCGACTGGTCGGAGGCGATCACCAGTCCGCCAGCGTCGGGAATTGCGCGCCGCACCTGTGACAGGCGCTGATCGGCTGCCTGCAGGACAGCGGAGATCCACTCCCCTTTCGGATCCAAGGCGGTGCGCCATGCCTGCTTCATGATGTCCTTGGTGGAATGCTCCCCCAGTCGGGCGTGGTACTCATCGCCGGCGCTGGTGCGCCATGCCATGTCACCGGAATAGGACATGAACAGGACCGGTCGCACGACACCGTCATGCAGCGCATCTCCGTACCCGTAGGTGAAGTCGGCCTGTGAGCGGCGGATACCGTCACTCCCCTCGACGTATCGCACAAACGGGATGGGAGAGGAGTCCGAGCGGAAGGGGGTGCCGGTCAGGGACAGGCGCCTGGTTGCTTCCCCGAATGCGACCCCGATGCCGTCACCCCATGACAGCGCGTCGCCGGCGTGGTGGATTTCATCCAAGATCACCAGCGTGCGAAATGCACGGGTACGTGAGGAGTGGACGTGCGGGTTTGCAGCGACCTGAGCGTAGGTCACCGCCACGCCGTCGAAATGCGAGCCTGCACGTCCCTGGGAGTTTGAGAAAGCAGGATCAATGTGGATACCGACGCGTGCCGCCGCGTCGGCCCACTGGGTTTTCAGGTGTTCGGTCGGGCAGACCACGGTGATTCTCGAGACGACACCTGCGCCCATCAGTTCGACCGCTACGCGCAGCGCGAATGTCGTTTTTCCGGCTCCGGGTGTGGCGACAGCAAGGAAGTCCCGAGGTTGGGCGTTCAGGTACTGCTCGAGTGCGGCTGCCTGCCAGGCACGCAGACTTCCAGCGGTGCCCCACGCGGCGCGAGCCGGGAAAGCAGGTGGAAGTTGGGCCGCCGCGGCAACCGATGGTGAAGCGGAGGAATGTCCCTGGTCTTTCACTTGCCGGAACCGCCCCGCCCTCCGTTTGAAAATGGCCAGTTTCCGCCGTTCTTGCCCATTTGATCGCGCAGCTTCCTGCAGGTCGGGCACACCGGGTACTGTGAGGCCTCACGCGAGGGGATCCACACTTTCCCGCACAGTGCCACCACCGGCTGTCCGGTAATCAGCGAGGAGGATACGCGGTCCTTTCGCACAAAGTGTGCGAACCGATCGCCATCACCGGGGTCTTTTTCCTTCTCTTTGACCTCGGTGCGTTCCAACAGGCCGGTGCTGGTCGACGGACCTGCACCACCGCCGGCAGGACTGCCAGGATCTGCCGGGCTTACGGGTTCGCCTGGGTCTGTCACTGTTTCGGCCACTGCTTCGACGTCACACATACCTTCATTGTAAGTGGGACGGCTCAGGCCCTCGACCTGATTCGGGCCGAGAGCCTGAGTGTGAAAAGTCTCGCCGCCGCGATCATGGTACGGCAGCTGTGAAGCAGGTCAGTGGCGCGATGCCCACTCCGCTTCGTACAGTTCCACCATCTCCAACTGAGAGGCTGCCGCTTCGTCCAGCAGCACAGTCACTGCGGGGTGGAACTGGATAATGGTGGCAGGCCAGCGCGCTGACACGCCGCCTTCGATCAGTTCCTTCACAGCCTCGGCCTTGTTTTCACCTGTGGCGATCATAAGCAGCTGACGGGCCTCCATAATCGTTCCCAGTCCCTGCGTGATGCAGTGGGTGGGCACCTGCTCCAAGTCGCCGTCGAAGAAACGTGCGTTGTCCTGACGGGTCTGGCGTGACAGTGCGCCCGAGTGAGTGCGTGATGAGAGGGATCCGCCGGGCTCGTTGAATCCGATGTGTCCGTCTGATCCGATTCCCAGGATCTGCAGGTCAACGCCTCCTGCTTCGCGGATCCGCGCATCGTATGCTGCAGCGGCTTCATCCAAGGTGTTGCCGTCGCGTTCGTCAGGTACATTGAGGCCGCCTTTGGGCAGGTCGATGTGGTCGACGATGTTCTCGCACAGGAAACGCCAGTAGGACTGCGGGTGTTCGCGCGGAACTCCGACGTACTCATCAAGCTGGAAGAACTGTCCCTTGGCGAATGAGAGTGTGCCCGTCTGGTGACGCGCGACGAGTTCGCGGTACAGCGGCACGGGTGATGATCCTGTCGCAGTGCCCAGCACTGCGGTGGGCTTGTCTGCGTACAGTTTTTCGATCAGGTCTGCACCCAGGGATCCGATTTCTTCCTCGCTCGAGGCGACGTGGATCAGCATTCCAACTCCTTCGTAGTTGTGTGTCATTGACGAGGGCGACGCAACGCCCTGACGAATGGGTCACCCCTCATTGTAGAAGTTCGCCCACGTCCCGGCCTGTGCCAATGGGCCCGGGGCCGTGACGTGGTTCGAATGTCACAGGTGGAGGAATTCACGCAGCTGCTCGCACGTGGCTTCGGCTTCTTCCCTGGTCGGCATCTCGCAGAAGATACGCAGCAGCGGCTCGGTGCCGGAGAAGCGAGCGATGATCCACCCCTGGTCGAAGTAGACCTTGCAGCCGTCCTTGTAGGACACTGACTCAACTGGCCTGGTGAATTCAGGCAGTTTCTTGTCTTCCATCAGTGTCTTGAGGATTTCGAGCTTGCGTTCGGGTGCGAATGCAAAGTCGGTTTCCGCCATGTAGTGCGGCGGGAACTGTCCGGTGATTTCGTGGTAGATCTGGCTCATGGGCTTGCCGATCACGGCGATCATCTCGACCAGCAGTGCAGCCGCATAGATGCCGTCCTTGCCGTGGATGTGTCCACGCACGGTAATGCCGCCGGAGGATTCGCCGCCCAGGATCGCATCTGTTTCCAGCATCTTCGAGGACACCCATTTGAATCCGACGGGCACCTCGTAGCAGGTCTCACCGAACTTTGCGGCCACTTCGTCCAGCAGCGAGGTTGTGGCGACGTTACGCACCACCGGGCCTTTCCATCCCTTGTATTTGAGCAGGTAGTAGTACAGCAGGACGAGCAGCTGGTTCGGGTGCAGGAATTCACCCTGGTCATCGATTACGCCGATACGGTCGGCGTCGCCGTCGGTAGCCAGTCCCAGCGCACAGTTGTTGTCCAGAACGTACTGTGTCAGAGCGTCCAGCGTGGCTTTCGTCGGCGCCGGCATGCGTCCGCCGAACAGTGTGTCGTGGCGGTCATGGATCGTGTCCACTTCGCAGCGCGCGGTCATCAGAATCGTCTGCAGCGAGGTGCGCGAGACGCCATACATAGGGTCGAGGGCGATATGCAGGTTCGCTTCACGGATCGCCTGCATATCGATCTGTTCGCAAATCGAGTCGATATATCCGTTGAAGGGGTTAATTTCAGTGATGGCGCCACTGTCCAGCCCAGCCTGGTAGGTGACCGAGGGGATCTGTTCTTCCCCTGCGCCTTCAATGGCTTCCATGCGGCGTTCGATGTCAGCGGTGACATCTTCGTTGGCATCCTTGCCGCCCTCGGTAAAGACCTTGATGCCGTTGTAGATGGCGGGGTTGTGGGAGGCGGTGATCGCCATGCCGTAGGGCAGTCCCTGGTTCTTGACCGTCCACATGATCATGGGTGTGGGGGCCTGCGTGATGCGGATGACCTGGCAGGTGATTCCTTCACCGGCAAATACTTCTGCTGCCCACGTGGCGGCCAGATCCGACAGGAATCGCCTGTCGTAGCCGATGACCAGGCCTTTTTCTGCGTTGTTTTCGTCTTTAATGCGGCTTGCCAGCGCTGCACACAGGAGGCGAACGTTGTGGCGTGTGAATTCGTCGCCGATAATCGCGCGCCAGCCACCTGTACCGAAATGAATTCGTGACATCATGTCCTCTTGAATTGAACGGACAGACACTGCAGGGACGCCCTCGTCAATTCGATGGCCGCCCTGCGGTCGTTCCATCATTGTCAGTGAGTGACACAGTCTACCCTCCTCGTCTTGACACTTCAATGAATCTTGCCCACCTTCGTTTTTCCACGCATCATTGCCGAGGCAGTCCTGCGCTACCTTCTGTGATCCCACTAGACTGGAACCGGCACTTTGCTGGAAGGTTTGATCACGCCTCGACGTCCACAGGAGGATGACATGGCACAGGCACATCACAAGGCGGTTATTTTGGCGCGCGGTCTCGGCTCGCGCATGCGGAAAGATTCTGGGGACACGCAGCTGTCGGCTGAGCAAAAGCGCGCAGCTGATTCCGGTGTCAAAGCCATGATTTCGGTGGGGCGTCCTTTCCTCGACCACGTCATGAGCGCCCTGGCCGACGCCGGTTTCACTGATATTTGCCTGGTGATCGGCCCTGAGCACGACATGATTCGCGACTACTACGATTCGGTGGACAAGCAGCGCATCACCGTCAGCTACGCGATCCAGGACAAACCGCTCGGCACGGCGAACGCGGTGCTCTCTGCTGAGGATTTCGCGGCCGGTGAGCCGATCCTGGTGCTCAACTCGGATAATTTCTATCCCGTTGATGCTCTGCTCCAGCTCGCACAGGTCGACGGGTCGGGTCTTGCCGGTTTCACGCGCGAGGCAATGGTGGAGCGTTCGAACATTGCAGCCGACCGTATTGCGGCTTTCGCGCTGGCCACGGCCGATGCGGACGGCAACCTCGATGAGCTGGTGGAAAAGCCCGATGCAGCCACGATTGAGCGCCTGGGTGAGGGTGCGTTGATTTCGATGAACTGCTGGAAGTGTTCGCCGGCCATCTTCGAGGCAGCCCGCACGATCAAGCCGTCTGCTCGCGGTGAGTATGAGATCACCGATGCTGTTCGTCAAGCCATTGCCGATGGTGATTCTTACGCGGTGATTCGCTGTGATGAGGGCGTGCTGGATATGTCGAATCGTGGCGATATCGCCTCGGTGGCGGCAGCGCTGGAGAATCACGAGGTCCGCCTGTGACTTCCTGGTTTGTTCCCGGCCGCCTGGAAGTGTTCGGCAAGCACACGGATTACGCCGGTGGTCATTCCATCGTCGCGGCAGTTGATCGCGGCATTCGCGTCACGTTGGACGAGGGGGACTTGCCGGACGGTGGCATTTCAGCTCAGACGACCGCGCTGCCGGATCGCGTTGAGGTTGGTGCAGGTGCGGCGAGCACTCTTCCTGCCGGCCACTGGGGTCACTACGTTCAGGCGGTGGTGGATCGCCTGACACTCAATTTCGGCCAGCTCAAACCTGCGCACCTGAGCTTTGATTCCGATCTGCCGTTGGCCTCCGGAATGAGTTCGTCGTCTGCGCTGGTCGTGGCGTCGGCGCTGGCTTTGATTGATCACAACGATCTGCGTGAGCGTGAGGAGTGGAAGGCGAACATTCACTCGCGCGCCGATGAGGCCGGATACTACTCGTGCTGCGAGAACGGTTTATCGTTCGGGTCGTTGGAAGGTGTGCGTGGCGTGGGCACTTTCGGTGGCTCCCAGGATCACACCGCCATGATGTGTTGCCACGACGGTCAGCTCACTGAGTTTTCGTTTTGCCCGATCCAGGAGCACCGCTCGGTGGCACTCGACGACACGTGGACGTTCGTCGTGGCGGTCAGCGGTGTCCTGGCGGAAAAGACGGGCAGTGCGCGCGATTCGTACAACGCGCTGTCGGCTCGGATTGCGGCAATTGTGACGCAGTGGAACAAGGCGACCGGGCGCGCAGATGCCAGCCTGGCTGACGCGTTGGCGTCCTCCGGAGATGCGGTGGAGCAGATGCGCCGCATGCTTGCTGACGAGCCGGACCTGCTTACGCGACTGGATGCGTTTATCCGCGAATCGACCGTTTTGGTGCCGCAGGCGCTCGATGCGCTGGATGCCGGTGATATCGATGCGTTTGGCGCTGCCGCTGATGAGTCGCATCGCAATGCGGATGAGAATCTGGGCAACCAGGTTCCTCAGACGAATGATCTGCAGCGCCGTGCCCGCGAACTGGGTGCGCCGGCGGCGTCGGCATTCGGTGCCGGCTTTGGCGGGTCAGTGTGGGCGCTCGTGGAGCGCAGCGGTGTTGACGATTTCGCGAACGCCTGGCTGGAGAATTACAGGCGCGCATATCCTGATGCCGGATCACGCGCCTCAATCGTGCCGGTGCGGCCGGGAGATGCTGCGCGGCGCGCAGACGAATAGGGCGCCAACAGCACAGCGACAGACGCTGAGACGAGTGTGGGGCAGGTATCGCGTGCGATACCTGCCCCACACTCGTATGAAGTGGCAACAGTGTTGCCGATCATGCCACCGTCAACGTGGCATCATCTTCACTTGTTCGAAACAGCCTTCTTCAGGGTCGAACCGGCCGAGATCTTCACGCCGTAGCCAGCGGGGATCTGGATTTCTTCACCCGTGCGGGGGTTGCGGCCGGTGCGGGCGGCGCGCTCAACGCGCTCCACTGACATGAGGCCGGTGACCTTGACCGGCTCACCCTTGGACAGTGAGTCGATCAGAACGTCCTGGAATGCTGCCAGTGCGGCATCGGCTTGGACCTTGGTGAGGTTGGCGCGCTCAGCAATGGCGGCAACCAGTTCGGTACGGTTGACAGACATGTATATATCTCCTCTTGCAGTTCATTGGGGGTCACTGGACATGACCACTGAGAAAACCCTAAACAGTCCAACGGCCTTTTGTCAGGTTCAACACCACTTTTTGGCGATTTTCGTGGCGAATCTCAGTTTTTTGCGCCGCTTTTGGCTTTTAAACGGCGAAGCGGAGGCGTTTTGGCACCCTCAAGCACTCGTCCGGGCACCCTCGTCACTCGGCGTAAACCTGCAGAGGGTGCCCCGGCAGCGCGCTTTAGAGGCCTGCCGCCAGTCGGTAATAGACCTGATTCCAGCGCACGTGATCGGCGAAGGAACGTGCCGTCGTGTCCTCGTCGATGACAAGCAACTCCATCTGAGCCATAACAGCGAACATCTGCCACGTCTCGACGTCAATCTGCGTGGACATCGCCGTGTGGTGCGCTCCGCCGGCAGTGAGCCATGCTTCAACCGAAGTGTACAGGTCAGGCTTCGGCTTCCACATTGCCCGGGCAACCGGCAACTTCGGCATGTCATGCGGCGGCTCGATGACGTCAACAGCATTGGCAGTGAGGCGGAAGCGGTCACGCATATCGGCCAGTGACACCACGACTCCTGGCCGCGCATCAGCATTGAACACGAGGCGCACCGGGTCTTCACGATCCCCGATGCTGAGTGGGTGTATTTCGAGGCGCGGGCGCGACTGAGTCAACGACGGACACACTTCCAGCATGTGCGCACCCAGGATCATTTCTTCGCCTTGGACAAGGTTATAGGTGTAGTCCTCCATCAGGGAGGCACCGCCCGGCAGACCTTCACCCATCACTTTGGCGATGCGCACAAGAACAGCTGTTTTCCAGTCGCCCTCGGCACCGAATCCATACCCGTCGGCTGTCAGGCGTTGCACGGCCAGACCGGGCAGCTGCCGAAGGGCTCCAAGGTCTTCGAAGTTCGTGGTAAATGCGCAGGCTCCGCGCGCTTCAAGGAATGAGCGCATCGCAATTTCCTGACGGGCGGCATACCGCAATGAGTCGTGGCGTTCACCGTCTTTCTTCAGTTCAGGTGCGATGTCATACAGTTCGTCGTACTCGTCAAGGAGGGTGTCGATGTCAGCGTCACTGACCGCTTCCACTGCTTCGACAAGATCGTTGACTCCCCACGTGTTCACAGATACTCCCAGTCGGCGCTCAGCCTCGGTCTTATCCCCTTCGGTCACCGCGACGTTGCGCATGTTGTCACCGAAGCGCACAACGCGCAGCTCGTGAGCGGCAGCCCACCCTGCTGCGGCACGGATCCAGCGTGAGACTTTTCGAGCGACGTTCGGGTTGGATGCGTGGCCCACGACGGTGGTGCGTGCGACGCCCAGGCGCGCCAGGATGTAGCCGTATTCACGGTCTCCGTGAGCTGCCTGGTTGAGGTTCATGAAGTCCATGTCGATGCTGTCCCAGGGGATCTCCACGTCGGCCTGGGTGGCCAGATGCAGCATTGGCTTCGTGAGGACTTCGAGACCGCGGATCCACATTTTTGCCGGTGAGAACGTGTGCATCCACGTGATGACACCGAGCACTGAGTCATCACCGGAGGCGTCCAGCATGGCGCGACGAATCGAGTCGGAATCCTTGAGCACCGGCTTCCACACAATTGGTGCAGGCATCAGCCCGGATTCGTTCAGCAGTGACACGACTTGTTGCGACTGGTCGGCTACCTGCTTGAGGGTGTCTTCTCCATAAAGGTCCTGGCTTCCGGTGAAGAACCAGACTTCGCGTGAGTCATAGAAACTCGTCATGAGTATTGTTCCTTAGTTTCGTGGTGTTGTGGTCAGTGTCTGCGCGTGTGGCTGGCCGACCTTGCTACTTGCTGTGCTGCCCATACACGTTTTGATAGCGCGCGTAGAGACTGTCGATTTTGTCCTGAGGGATTACGATCGGCTCGCCCAGCTGTCTGGCAATGTGGACGGTTCGCGCCACTTCTTCAACCATCGCCGCGGCTTTGACTGCGGCGCGCCCATCTTTGCCGATCGTGAAGGGCCCGTGGTTCTGCATCAACACTGCCGGGCTGCGAGAATCCTTCAAGGTGTCCACGATTCCGCGCCCGATCGAGTCATCTCCGATCAATGCGAACGGGCCAACAGGAACGGGGCCGCCGAATTCGTCGCCCATCATGGTCAGCACGCACGGTATTTCTTCGCCGCGCGCTGCCCACGCGGTCGCGTAGGTGGAATGGGTATGCACGACGCCGCCTACTTCAGGCATGTGCCGGTAGACATAGGCGTGAGCTGCCGTATCGGACGAGGGGGATCCTTCACCCAGGATCAGGTTTCCTTCCAGGTCACACACCACCATCGCGTCAGCGTCCAGCTCGTCATAGGACACTCCCGACGGCTTGATGACGAGCAGGTCCTGGGAGCCATCTTCGGCTTCTCCTCTGATTCGCTGCGACACGTTCCCTGCCGTCCATACGATCAGCCCCCATTTGGGCAGTTCCGCATGAAGTTCAGCGACGAGGGCACGCGTCTTGGCTACACGGCTGGTCAGTTCAGCGCTCCACGTGTCCGGGTTTCGCACGTCCATTGAGTCCTCCACATCAGCATTCGTCTCGGTCGTAGTGTGAGCGCCGAGGGTGACTCGCCCACCTGATCATGCGTTGATCAGACATCGGCTTCGATGTCCTCTCCAGCATGCCACCACGCCGTTTCTGCTTTGTTTGATCCAGTGAGGTTAACGTTAACACACTGTGTCCAGGAATGGAACCGTTTTCACGCAATCAATTTTCCAGATGCCACGCGACGAAGTGCGCCTCGTCCCCCTCGTCAATGCGCAGAAAGAGGCGGGGCGGCGGTGGAGGCGCGCACGACCAACTCAGGAGTGAGCAGCGTGGGAGCATCTGGGGCCCGGCCTTCCAACGCGTGCATCATGACGGTGACGACCGCCTCTCCCAGCCCGCGAAAATCCTGGCGCACTGTGGTCAGCGGCGGCATGAAGTAGCGCGCGCCCGGCTCATCATCGAACCCGACCACCGACACGTCACCCGGCACCGTTATGCCCGCACTGGTGAACGCGTTGATCAGGCCCAGCGCAAGCGGGTCATTTGCCGCAAAAATAGCGGTGGGTAAGGTGCCGTTCGCGATCGCTGTGCCAACCTCGAATCCGACGGAAGCTTCCCACCCTCGCGTGGAATAGACACAGGGCGTTAGCCCGTGGCGAGCCATCACGTCACGATAAGCCTTTTCGCGCCCCTGAGCTTCGAACCAGTCGGACGGGCCTGCCAGGTGGGTAATCGCCGTGTGCCCGTGGCTGACCAGATGCTCAACCGCCAGGCGTGCCCCCTCATACTGGTCAACCGCGACCGGTACGACGCCCAGGGATTCTGCTGTGCTGGCCGACGTCACTGCCACCACGGGGACAGACACGCGGATCGTTCCCAGATCCTCCGCAATGTCTTCGATGGGAGCCAAAATAACGATGCCTTCAACTGCCAGGCCGAGCATATGGTCGATCGCGTCGCCCAGCGTGTCAGGTGTACACGAATCAATCGGCGCCACGGCGAGGAAATAGCCGGCCCGGCTGGCGGCGAGCTCAATGGACACCAGCATGGACGTCGGGCCGTAATGCGTTGATGTGGTGGTGATCAGGCCGAGGGTTCCGGAGCGGCGTGTCACGAGTGCGCGAGCCACAGAATTGCGGCGGTATCCCAATCGTTCAATGGCATCGAGAACCCGCTGACGCGTATCTGGTGCGACTTTTGCACTGGCATTGAGGACTCGGGAGACGGTCTGATGCGACACCCCTGCCGCTGCCGCCACATCCATCATCGAGGGAGGTCGAACAGAGTGATGCGCTATCACAACCACAGTCCTTTCTGTGAACAGATGACGCGACGCATTGTGCATGAAATCAGGAACGCGCGAGGCACAATACCGGATGGTGCACGGTGCAGGTCGAGCGTTCCCGTATCAGTAGTGTCTCACGAAATGGCGCAGATGTGAGCGTTCATATCGCAATTCGACCTCGAAATTACGCGCATGGGAGAATCTGCCTCTTTTCTCTTGCGCACGAGGCCTGGTAATGAGAAAGTAAACGTGTACCAATTCACATAACAAAGGAGGTTCGCTATGTCAGATCTGGAGAACACTTTCGACAAGGCTGCCGGTAAGGTCAAGGAAACTGCTGGAGATGTCAGCGGCGACAAGGATCTCGAGGCTGAAGGCAAGGTTCAGAACGCCGAAGGCAAGGCCAAGGACGTTCTGGAAAACGCCTCCGAAAAGATCAAGGGAGCTGCCGAGGATGCCGCTGCTGGCGCTCGCGCTCTGGCCGATCGCGCAAAGGACGCACTTAGCGGCGACAAGGGCGAGTGAGTTCACTTCTCACTTTCCCAATAAGGTCGCGCCGGGTGGCCCGTTGAGGTTCGACCGGGCGTGTGCCTGCTGAAAGTGTCGTGGGGCCTGCAGTCAGTAGACTGCGGGCCCCACGTTTATCAGGTCACGTGCCTGTCCGGAAGCACTGCCGCTACCGGCGCAAGCCGCTCGAGCATCACCTCGCCCCTCGCGAGCGTTATTTTGCGGCAACAGTCTCCAGTTCAGGATCCGGCTGGTGCGTGATGCGGTTACGCAGATCGCGGCGCACGATTTCAATGGACCACATCCACACGATGTGCCCGAAGAACTCTGAGAAGTGCTCAGCGAAGGGCTGCTCCCACGGGGCGGGCACAATGCCGATGGCGGGCATCAAAATGACATGGAAAACGATGTACACGACGATGCCGAATGCTGCGCCCTGCCACAGAGTGACCTGCTTGCAGACCTCAGCGAGCAGGCAGTACAGCAGTGCGAAGAAGATCGCGAACGAGAAGTGAATGATGAAGGAGTAGATCGGAAGCTCGTTGCCGTTATAGATCACCGACGTGTGGGACATGTCGGGTGACATTCCGAGCATTTCGAGTGTGGATTGCGGAGGATTGGTTGCATTGCGTTCAGGTGTGCGTGGTGGGAACGGAACTTCCCAGCCGAATTTCACGATGGCGGAGAAGAGGCCGGCAATCAGTCCGACGAGCGCCGCAACCTTGTAGTTACGCTGCTCTGGTTTTGTGGTCAACATGTACCCTCACATTTAGGCTGTTTCCAGGCGCGAAGGTTCACTGCGATCCGGTGACCACTATGCAGCGAATGCTCAGTAGCCTCCAGCCTCGCTGCGAATCTTGCGGGGCACGTGATGTCACGTGCTCAGCGATTATTATTCACCCTCACCAGTCATAATGACAAAATCTGCCCGCGCTCGGTTCAGCTTGTGCCGTGTGCTGTGGCCCGCTCACCCTCGTTCCTCATTGACGAGGGCGGCGCCACCACTCACGGGGCACCAATGATTACTGCAGTGCGGCGTTGATCTGTGCGCGCAGCTTTTCTTTAAGACTGGGCGCAGCCCACGAAATGTCTACTGCGTTGAGGCTGAGCTGGGCGAGGAACGCGTGGTCGACCTCGGACTCGTTAGCCAGGAGCTGGAAGTTTTCCGCAATGTAGCCGCCGAAGTAGGCGGGGTCATCTGAGTTGACAGTGACCTTGACGCCCCTGTCGGCCAGTTCCTTGATCAGCGGGACTTTGGAGCCGTCGGATACCCACGTATTCGACACAGGGCAGCATGTCAGGCCGATGTTGCTGTCCACCAGATACTGCACGAGTTCCGGGTCTTCGATAACGTTCGTTCCGTGGTCGATGCGGTCAACCTTGATGGTGTCGATAAGCTGGCGGATGTGATCAATGGAGTGGGCGATATCCACGTCGGCGTGCATGGTGAGCAGGAAGCCTTCGCGACGCGCGCGGGCGAACACCTCGGTGAACTTGTCTGGCGCATTTCCCGTTTCATCTGAGTCCAGCCCCACGCCGATGATCCAGTCCTTGTATGGCAGGGCTTCGAGCAGTGTTGCCATCGCGTATTCGGCCTGGAAGTCGCGCAGGAAGCACATGATGAGCGCGGATTGGATGCCCAGGGTGGACTCTGCTTCGAGCTGGGCGCGGTGCAGCCCGCTGATGACGGTGTGGAAGTCGATGCCGCGGCAGGTATGCGCCTGCGGGTCGAAGAACATTTCCACGTAACGCACGTTCTGTTCGGCGGCTTTTGTCAGGTATGCCAGGGCGAGGTCGTAGAAGTCTTCACTGGTGCGCAGCACGTTCATGCCGTCGTAGTAGGAGGCGAGGAATGAGGCCAGGTCGGTAAAGGCGTAGGACTGCCTCACTTCGTCCGGCGTGGATTCTTTCAGGGTGATTCCGTTGCGCTCGGCCAGTGCGAACTTGAGTTCGGGTTCGAGCGTGCCCTCGATATGCAGGTGCAGCTCGACTTTGGGCAGGTTGCGAACAAACGGCGAAATTTCCATGGCACTCTTCCTTCGGTGAACGTGCGGGGTGCTTGCAGCATGTCTGCCCGCAGAATATCTGTCCGCTCGGCGTCCTCGCAATACAAGCCTCGATGATAGCAGGGCCAAATATCCGATTTGTGTCAGTTACTGAGGCATTTTAAGAATCGGCTGCGCAACGCAGAAGGGTTTTCTGCTGACCAGAAAACGATGGCGCCGCCAGCGTGAGGTCCCATTCGTCACTGCGCTCACGCAGAGCGCTGACATCGTCGTTCTCAATCGTTTCCACTGTCAGGACGTGGTAGCTGTAGACCGCTCCAGTGACGTCTGTAAAGCAAAGGGCATCTCCGTCCGGAATCTGCGTGAGATCGCGGAATATTCCAGTCGTATTGGAGGCTTCGATGACGAGGTTGCCGTCTGCAGCATTTCCATATGTGGCAATGGGTTCTTCGGCCGCTTCGTCCGCTGGATAAACGTCGGCTCCATCGATGTGCCACGTATTTGCAGAACTGAAATAAAAAATGTCGAGATCAGCACGCACACTGCAGCTACGACAACTATCACTTCCAACGCACGTAAGACGAAGCGGGTCTTGCGCGAGTAAAAAAGTCTCGCAAGGATTTCCTGGTCTCCGGGCGACCTTGAGCAGGCTCATCATCGTATGGCATCTGGGCCGTATTCTCCATTGCGTTCTCCGCTTCGCGTGTACTCCAATGCCCCAATGGTACGTCGCAAGGGCTCAGCGAAAAAAGCTCCGTCATTCTCTGCAGGGCGTGTGATATACGTGGATGGTGAATTTTTGGACTCACTTCACGCGCCTGCTGCCTGGCGTGCTATACGCCTGTGCAGTCGCAGGTATTGCCTGGCTGATCAACCTGTTCGTGCCGTTGCTGTCTTCGATGCTGGTGGCGATCCTTCTCGGTGTTGCCGTGCGCAACACGAAACTGATTCCATCGATCTGCGAGCCGGGCATTGCCTTTTCAGCCAAGACTGTTCTGCGCGCCGGAGTGGTGCTGCTGGGCTTCCGCCTCTCACTACCCGCCATCGCGGCTCTGGGGGCCGGAACGATTGCCACGATCATCTGTGCCGTCGCGGTGACAATGGTGGCGGGGTATCTGCTGACCTACTTCATGCATGTCAGCCATGCGACCGGCATTCTGACAACATCGGGCACCGCAATCTGTGGAGCCTCCGCAGTTGCCGGCATCTCCCCCGTTGTTTCTGCGCGCAGTCACGAGGACGCCGATGATGCCGTGGCCACCGCCATTGCATGTGTAACGGTTTTCGGAACAGTCGCCCTCGTCGCTTTGCCGACGGCTGCCCACGCGCTGAACCTGACGCCCACGCAGGCCGCCGTGTGGCTGGGGGCTTCCATTCACGAGGTCGGCCAAGTTGTCGCGGCTGCGAATATTTACGACCCTTCCGTTTCTGACCTGGCAACGGCCGCCAAGCTTGGCCGCGTGGTATGCCTGGCAGTCGTGGTCGCAGTGGTGGGCATTGTGGAGCGCCGCGTGGTGGAAGTGCGCCATGAGCATGCGCACAAGGCAAGCTCGAGCACGCGCCCGCCTCTGGTTCCAGGGTTCGTCGTCGGATTCCTCATCGCCGTCGTCGTGGCCTCCCTGTTTACAGGCGTACCCGCTGCGAGCAGCGTTTTCAGCACCCTGGGCGGCACGATGGCCACGTTGTTGCTGACAGTGGCGATGGGCGCGATGGGTGCGGGTGTGAACCTGCGGAACGTGATTCAGTCAGGCGGGCGTGCGCTTGTGCTCGGCGTGATCCTCAGTGCATTGATCGCGGCTGTTTCGCTGGGGTGTGTGATCCTTCTGGTTGACTGACGGCGGCATTCCTGCTGGAGTGCCACAGCTTGTCTGGGCAGTAACATTGCGGAACACAATCGAGAACGCTTCAGTGATACAGAAAAAGCGGCTACCGCACGTGTTCTGCGCAGCGTGAACAAAGCCACCCAAGTGGCTCCTGTAAGAAGGCAAGAGGGACTGCTGCCGTGTTCGCTGGCTGTTTCTATCGTCGCCATCCGCGCACACCTCACCGCACGGTCTCGTCTGAGAAGACGCCACTATCGAATCAATAGTGTTGTCGTCTTGCTCGCCAGGTGAAGACTTATCGGCTGAGGTCAGATCGTGCTAGGAATTATGGGGGGTAACGCGTTGAGGGTCCATAGGTACGCGAAGGTCCCGTTTTCAACGAGGATGTAGATGCCAAGTCCGATGAATACGATCGGTACAATGATTCTCTCGTATTTTTCGACGGTCTCGCCGATAGCCGGTACGGAAGCCAGGCGCTGCGACAGCACGCATAGCCCCTGAATCCCCAGAGCGAAGACTGCAACGATAATCAGAATCTGGATGACGGTTTTTCCCGTGAAATAGGGGACGTAGATTCCGACGTTGTCTCCGCCCATTGCGAGTGTGAGACCGGCGAAAGCGAGGATTGTCGAGCCTTTCTTGCTCAGTTGTTCTTCTATCTCATCCTCGTCCACGTCCTCATCGACCAGAACCGCTCGTATGCCAAGTGCGATCGGAATGAGGCCCAGCAGACCGATCATCCATTCTTGTGGGATGAAGTTGAGAAACCAAGCCGCAACAAGGCTGACTGCCACGAGGATTCCGGTGCCAAGGTACTGCCCGAAATAAACTGATTTGCGGTGCTGTTTTCCCTGGGTGGCGAACAGGATAGTCAAAATGAACAGGTAGTCGATTGATGTCGACACGAATACCAGTGCGGCTGAAAGGATAATGTCCACAGCTTGCTCCTTCCATCTCGGGTTCGCTTGCAGCTGATGATGTGTTCGGATGGCCTACGGATAACGGAGCGAGCGCTGGGCCAGTGCGTGGGCCCGCGATCACCTACGCAGTCGCCTGTGCGTACAGGTCGAACAAGTGCGCGACGATCTTCCGCTCGTCACCGTCAAAGTCCACACCATACGCAGCTTCAACCGCTGCATCAAGTTCGTGATGGGCGCGGGTCAGCGCCGGGTACAGCCACGCATTGTCTGGATCGTACAGGTCAGCCAATGCTGCGCCCTGGTATTGATCCCGCGCATCAAGAACCGCCTGCGCCTTTTGCTCAACGAGTGCACGCTGCGCATCATTAGCCTGCGGCCACACAAAATTGTTGTACACGATGGTATTCGAGTAGTTGTACCGCATCTCGAGTCTTCCTGTGACGGCACGCATCCACGCATTATGGAATTGGGAAGTAAAAACCCCAAATTCATAAAGTCCCGCATCGGCTATGAAATAGAGCTTATTCCCTGGGATCATTCCGTTATCAACAAAATCGACTGGGACATATTTGCGACGCTCCGACGAAACCGGGGGCACACCAATGAATCGATCCCCCTTCGGCGGTCTCACTTCATCAAAAAGCCACGGAGTTTCCGCTTTCTTCCGAGTGGCGGCCTTTGTCGAATTTTCTCTAAATTCTTTTACTTTGCGTACTCGTTCAAGAACATGCGGCATCGCACGCAATTCCTGTGGCGTGCAATCAACCAGCCACAAACAATATCGTTTCCTGCCTTTGATGAACTCTTCGCCCATTGAGAAGCGGCGTATCCATTTTTCAGCCGCCGGTTCAACTTTCAGCAACTCGTCTTTTTCATGCTCCCACATCAGGAGGTTTCCGTTCTCAGTGGGTTTTCCTCCAGCACTCATGGGAGGCACGTCACACAGTGGCTTGCTACGTCGCTCGATAAAGACATTTGCAGCATCAACAAGATACCCATTGATATTGTCAACCGATTGCGAGACGCCCTCGTCAATTTCTTGAACGTCAAAAAGCACCTTCTTTTTCCGCGCAACATAGCTGAAGCCGACGATGACGACATGGACGTGCGCCTGATCACTCGCCTCGTTGCCCCACACAAATGATCGATGCGCAAAGTTGATGGTGATTCCGCGTTCGAAGAGCGGTCGCCACAATGGCGCCACCTGCTGACCCTGACAGATCGAATTCGTGGAGACAAACGCAGCTTCGATAGACGTCCCCTCCATGTAGTCCGCCGCTTTGCGGTACCAACCAGCGACATAATCCAGCAAACCGTGCTGCTTCATGCCGTCAAAGACCAGCTCCATATCTGCTCGCTGCTGAGCAGACTTGTTCGAGTAGCCGATGAAAGGCGGATTCCCCATCACAAAGCTGCATTGCTGAGCAGGCAGAACGCTCTGCCAGTCCATCGTCAGCGCATTGCCTTCGTGAATGGACGCCGAGTCTCGCAACGGGAGGTCGTCGATCTCACGCAAAATGATTGTCTCGGACTCAATGTTTGCCTGCAGCTGCGCAATCCACAGGGCCGTGCGCGCAACAGACACCGCGAAGTCGTTGATCTCAATCCCGTAAAACTGGTGCAGCGACACTTTGACCGGACTGTCTCCAACCTCCTCGAAGTCGAGCATCGTCTGGTTACGAAGCAGCTCGCCTATAACGACGTTCTCCAGGCGCCGCAGCTCAATGTAGGTTTCCGTCAGAAAGTTGCCGCTGCCGCACGCTGGATCAAAGAAAGTCAACGAACCCAGTTTCTCGTGGAACTTGCGCAGCCTGTTGTCTCGTTGACGCTCAGTAAGCCCATCTGCAGTCAGAACCGTGTCGAGCTCGCTGCGAAGATCGTCAAGGAACAGAGGATCAATGACCTTGTGGATGTTTTCCGGACTGGTGTAGTGCATACCGCCGGAACGACGAGTTTCAGGGTTCAAGGTCGATTCAAAAACCCCACCGAAAATGGTCGGTGAAATCTGCGACCAATCTGTATCCTGCGCTACTTCGTCCAACAGCAAAGAGCGGATCGATTCAGTGAAATTCGGTATTTCCACACTCCCCTTGAACAGGCCACCGTTGACATAGGGGAAAGCCCGCAGACGATCCGACAGGTACGGATCGCGGTCAGGAACCGGCGTATCGAGCACCTTGAACAACTCGAGAAAAGCCGAACGCAGCTGCTGTGCATCGAAAGAGGACAGATACCGGTAGAACGCGTCCTTCTCGAAAAGTCCCGCATCCTCAGCAAACAGGCAGAACACGATTCGAACACACAGCACGTTGAGCGCGTGTTGAGTCTGCGTGCTTTCCGGATCGATATATTGCTCCAGCAACGCAGCATGAAGCTTCCCGATCAGCGCGCCCGCATCAATCGAGGCAGCTTTCTCGCGGCTGGAGCGAAGCGAATCCGGGTCAGTGAGGAAACTCAGAAGTGAACGCTGTTCAGCAAGCTCACCGAGTTCGAACGAGACATAATCTGTTGCCGGATGCTCCTTGTTCAGATCATGAATGCGGATGGACCCAAAATTCGAAACAATGATCCGATCGGGTCGTTCACGGTTAGGCAGTGAATCTGCGTACCGCTTTGCCTGCTCATATGGGGTCACGAGGACGCCTTGACGCAGCTCCGGCTTATCGAGATTCACACCGCGCGATTTTTGCTCCACGATTGTTTGCGCGTCCGGAATGATGACATCAATAAATCCGCCGGCAGAAGTCTTCTGTTCGAAGCGGCACTTGGAGGTGACGTCATCCATGCCGTAGACCGTGCGCAGCAACTCAAGCCAGAACGAGTGCGTATCACCCTTCTCGTAGCCACGCGTTGCCCATTTTTCACTGAAAGCATGCGCAGCGCGCTTCTTTTCTTTTTCGCTTAATGCGGCCACCGTCGCTGCCCTTCACGAATGCGCCCACCCGAGCACTGGATGAGTATCTGGTTCACTGTCTGTATCCACTGTATCGACCATGGAGGCGACGAACCTTTTCCCATGCCGGTATGCGGTGCCGTTCCCTGGCACGCCTACAACGAAAAGCACCATCGCCAACCTCACCGTCGAACTGGCGCATGTGAGCGCGCAGTAGACCGCTTGTGAGATCGTCCTGGCATTACCTTCCTACTCCAGGGTGTCAAGCAGCGCCTGGGTGGCGACGAGGATGACACGTTGTTCGGCATTTCCGGAATGGGAGGCCCAACCTGTGGCAAACTCTCCGAGGCCAGCTCCGACGACCGAGCCCCCTTCCTCTCGTCAACGGCGGAATCGACGAAAGCTGGAGAAATCGTTGAGGAATTCGTCGAATCAAGCCAGATCCCCGCACTCGTCGTCGCTGAATTCGCACAGCCAACGGCTTCTCAACCAACTGGCGAGTTCAGACACTCGCAGAGGAGTCGGCGCGGATCGAGGACGTGGCAACCACCAATCCTGTCCTCGGTGACACAGGCGCCAAACAAGGCCAAAGACTTCTTGACGAACACTTCGGTGCAGGGGCTGGATCACCTGCGCACATTATTGTTCCCCAGGAAAACGTCGACGATGCCATGGCCACCCTCAGCAACGCTTCAGATTCGAGGGAAGCCGAGTCGACTGTTGCAAAGATTCGTGACGAACTGCATGCGCTCCCAAACTCCGTGCTCGTCGGCGGCATTACC
>NZ_JBWPJO010000010.1:0-88360 GCF_056583835.1 Pauljensenia sp. C0254C2 | reverse complement strand
GACACTGCCGCAATCAACCGTGAGTTGGGGGTGGGGTACAGGCCTGGAGACAGGCACGTACCCCACCCCCCCTTTTTTACGCGCACACGCAAGCCCGCACACCCAGCGGGGCTGACCGACCGGATACCCAGTCAACCAGCATTTCATGTTTCACATCACATACGCCGCGGCGAATAGCTATTATGAGATCGGCATTAAGGCCACCGACAACGAATGGAGACAGACATGAACTTTGACGATCTGAAGAACAAGGCGACCGACGCGGTGCAGAACTCCGGCAAGGCAGACGATGTGCTGAACAACGTGTCGGAATCAGCCAAGAACGCCACCGACCACAAGTACGACGATAAGATCGACTCAGCGCGCGACGCGATCTCCAGCAAGATCGGTCACAAAGACGAAGCTGGCGCCGAGGATCCCCAGGCAGAAGCCAAGTAAGAACTTCATGTCATAATTCGAGCTGGTAGGGCAGAATGGTCTCGTGAATGAGAACCAGTCCCTACCAGCTTCGTGCATTATTGTGGCCGCAACACCGATCGGCGATGTCAACGACGCGTCGCCTCGGCTGTGCGCAGCCCTCCAGCAGGCAGATGTCGTTGCCGCCGAAGACACGCGCCGAGTCCGTGCATTGGCCTCGCGCCTCGGTGTCCACATTGCAGGATCCATCCTCGCCCTCCACGACCACAACGAGGGCGAGCGCGCGGGCGCACTCATCAGCCAGGCAAAATCAGGTGCACGCATCCTCGTCGTCTCCGATGCCGGCATGCCGACAGTCTCCGATCCGGGCTATCGCATCGTTCACGGAGCTATTGACGAGGGAGTACGCGTCACCGCCCTGCCAGGCCCTTCCGCTCCAGTAACGGCCCTCGCTGTGTCGGGTCTGCCATCAGACCGCTTCGCTTTTGAAGGATTCCTGCCACGCAAACAGGGTGAAGCTGAGCGCACACTCAAGGAACTGGCACGCGACCCGCATACTCTGATTTTCTTCGAATCACCGCGCCGGGTTCATGCCACGCTGTCGTTGATGTCTGAGCACTTCGGTGGCGCCAGGCGCGCGGTCGTGTGCCGAGAGCTGACCAAAGTGCACGAAGAAATCATGCGCGGAACCCTGGCGGAACTGGTCGACGCTACGCAGGGCGACGTGCTCGGTGAGATCACCATTGTCGTTCAAGGCGCCACTCAGAGCGTGAACGCACGGGACCATGTGCAGGCCGTCCTTGCCCTTGTTGACGAAGGTATGCGCCTGAAAGACGCTGCCGCTCAGGTCGCGCAAGCAACGGGTGCGCGCCGCAATGACCTGTACCGGGAAGCGCTGAAAGCTCGGTAGGAGGCTGTGCGGCGGCGCGGCTAGAACGTCGCAGCAGTGGATGCGAGCTGCTGCACGCCCTCCTCGTTCATGCGTTCACGAGCCTTGACACCAAGCTCTTCGCTCACCGGCGCCGTCAAATCTGAAAACACGCGAACCGTGAACTGCTCACGAACCGCATCGATTGCCGTATCGCACACGCAATGAGACTCAGCCAGTCCCACCACATCCACGTCAGTGATCCCCGCGTGGTGAAGTGCGTCGGCCAGGGTGGTGCCATCGTCTGCGACACCCTCGAACCCTGAATAAGCAGCCTCGTACTGGCCCTTCTTGACGGCAATGTCGACGGGAACATCACTGAGTGCCTGGTGGACTTCCGCATTCGGTGTGCCGGCAACACCGTGAGGCGGCCACGAGTCGACGAAATCCGGCTCGTCGGAAAAATGCGCACCTGGGTCAATGTGCCAGTCCTGGGTGGTCGCAATGAGGTCGTACGTATCCGGGTGGCTGCTCACAAAAACGGCGATACGCTGCGCAACCGCGTTGCCGCCCTCGACTCCGAGTTCACCGCCTTCGCAGAATGTCGGTTGGACATCGACGATGATGAGCGCGCGGGACACGGTTCCTCCTCATGATTCGGTGCATATGCACACCTTTGTGGGTTGGTCTCAACTGTAGAGGTACGGCAGCGAAAGTGCGAACCGACAGGCACGAAGCGCGCGCGAACATGGCTACCACATGCCGATCGCCCTGCAGCCGCACTTCAATGTCGTACACCGAGCCGAATTTGAATCAGAGCGCCTTGACATTGCGCGCGAATGGAACCTGGGTGTCTTCCCTTATTTCTCGCTGGCTTCCGGTTTCCTGACCGGTAAGTATCACCGCGGCGACAAGCTGGAAGGCGACCGAGCCGGAATGGTGGCTCCGTACGTGTCCGCTCAGGCGTTCGACGTGGTTGACGCGGTGACGCGCATTGCCCGCGATAAGGATGTGGCACCGGCTGCTGTCGTCCTCGCCTGGCTGATCGCGCAGCCCACCATTGCTGCACCGCTCGCCTCGGCACGTAACCTCGGGCAGCTCGAAGGCATCATGCAGGCCAGCTCCGTGGAGTTGAGCCAGGAGGAGATTGACGAACTGACGCGCCTGTCGGATGGGCTTTAGGTCACGACCGGCCCCGGCCCGTTCCTCACAGGCGGAAAATCAGTCTAGGCTAAGGGTATGAGTCGTATTCTGTCTGCCGTCGCGTGGCCCTACGCTAACGGGCCGCGCCACATTGGTCATGTTGCTGGTTTCGGTGTTCCCTCTGACGTGTTCTCCCGCTATATGCGAATGGCGGGGCACGACGTCCTGATGGTGTCGGGAACGGACGAGCACGGCACACCGATCCTGGTGGCGGCTGACCAGGAACACGTCACCGCCCGCGAACTTGCCGACCGCAATAACCGCCTGATTGTCGAAGACCTGCAGGCACTGGGCCTGTCCTACGACCTGTTTACGCGCACCACCACCGGTAATCACTACAACGTTGTGCGCGCCATGTTCGAGGTTGTCCGAGACAACGGCTACATGCTGGTGGAAACCACGCGAGGCGCAATCTCTCCCTCGACGGGACGCACCTTGCCGGACCGTTACATCGAGGGCACGTGCCCACTGTGTGGGGCCGAGGGAGCGCGCGGCGACCAGTGCGACAACTGCGGCAACCAGCTTGACCCGACAGATCTGATCAACCCGCATTCACGCATTAACGGTGAGACACCCGAGTTCGTCTCCACTGACCACTACTTCCTCGACTTGCCCTCACTGGCTGCTGCGTTGTCGAAGTGGCTGGATGAGCGTGAAGAGTCCGGCACGTGGCGTCCGAACGTCATCAAGTTCTCTCAGAACTTCCTCAAGGAAATCCGGCCGCGTGCCATGACTCGCGACATTGACTGGGGAATCCCGGTCCCAGGGTGGGAAGACCAGCCCTCCAAGCGCCTGTACGTCTGGTTTGACGCGGTCGTCGGCTACCTGTCCGCATCGATCGAGTGGGCGCGTCGAAGCGGCGATCCTGACGCGTGGCGCAAATGGTGGAACGACCCGGAAGCGCTGTCCTACTACTTCATGGGCAAGGACAACATTGTCTTCCACTCGCAGATCTGGCCGGCTGAACTGCTCGGATACAACGGTGAAGGTGCGAAGGGTGGCGAGCCGGGTGACCTCGGGCATTTGAACCTGCCCACAGAAGTGGTCTCGTCTGAGTTCCTCACCATGGAAGGCAAGAAGTTTGCCTCCTCACGCGGCATTGTCATCTACGTGCGAGACATGCTCAGCCGCTACCAGCCTGACGCGCTGCGTTATTTCATCAGCGCGGCCGGCCCGGAAACATCCGACGCGGACTTCACGTGGACGGAGTTCGTGCGCCGAACCAATTCGGAGCTGGTGGCAGGGTGGGGCAACCTGGTCAACCGCACCGCATCGATGATCCACAAGCGCTTCGGCGAAATCCCGCAGCCCGGTGAGCTCACCGACGATGATCGCGCATTGCTGGACGCAGTTGAAGCCGGCTTTGATGAGGTCGGCTCCCTGATCCGCACGCACCATCAAAAAGCCGCGCTGGGCCAGGCAATGCACCTGGTCGGCCTGGCGAACAAGTACGTGACTGATCAGGCGCCGTTCAAGTTGAAAGCTGAGGAAGAGCGCCCTCGTCTGGCAACAATCTTGTGGACACTGGCGCAGGTGGTGAGCGACCTGAACATTATGCTCAGCCCGTTCCTGCCGCACTCAGCCAACGACGTGGACACCGTGATGGGCGGCGAGGGCACCATCGCCCCCATGCCGCGCATCGATGAGGTTGAAGATCTGGACGTGACGAACGAGGATGGCTCACCGCGACGCTACCCGATTCTGACCGGCGACTACACGCATGTTCCTGAGTGGAAGCGCCATGATATTGAGGTCGGCCGTCCGATCGCCAAACCCGCGCCCGTCTTCCGTAAGCTTGACGACGCCATTGTCGACGAGGAGCTGGAGCGGGCTCAGGTCTGACAGTGCCGCGTAGCTAGCGGCCCTCTTTACGTGCCGTGACTACTGCCGCGACGATCAGTCCCAGGCCCAGCAGGATCAGTGATCCGATGAGCAGGATTGACATGTTGACCGTGGAATGAACTCCCACGATGAACACGAGGACTCCTGTCATGATGATAATTGCCGCCCAGATGAGCTGCCCAACGTTGACGGATGGAGGTGGCGGGGGCGGCAACGCGGGTGCCGCAGGATTTTCGCCTTGCTCGGCAGAGCGCCAGTCCGCGCTGTCGGGCAGCGCCTCAGTGTCGGTGTTCTCTGGTGTTGATTCGTCGCTCATTGCTGCATCCTTATCCATTGCTGCGTGAAGATGATTGAGCAGTGTCTCCTGACTGTGCGCCGCTTTGAGACAGGTCGCCGCTCTGGATCGTGTCACCGGAGATATCTGCAGGCGCAGACTCGATGATGGTGACGCTGCCGTACACATTGGTGATTTCCAGGTTGATCCCGTGCTGAGGAGACCAAAAATCATTGCGGAATGCCAGTTCCTCTGACACGAACTGCACTTCCGGAATCCATGGGCTGGACACCCGGCCTCCTTGTGCATCCAGCCAGTAGTCCGAGCGGATCAGACCGACTGAGCTGTACAGATGAAACCCCACCGGCTGATTTTGACGCATCATGATCGTCACATCGCCACCAATATCGTCCAGACGGATCGTTTTGAGCACATCTGCCGGTGCCTGCGAAAGATCCAGAGTGAATGAACCGGTGTCCGATAACTGCGTCGCAGTCCAGTCGTATGTCACGGCCGTGTCTGCCTCTGCCATACCCGGTTCTTCGCTCTCCAGGGTCTGCAGGTATTGCTCCTGCTCGTATTCGGAGTAGCCCACAGCCAGCACAAGTGGAGAGCATACTGCCACAAGAACGGACAGGCAGATCAGCCATGGCGCGCGACGCCCTCGAAAAGCCGTGAACGCAAGGACTATGCCGAGCCCCACGAGAACGCTCGCTGTCAGAACCACGAACACGCGTACCGCATCCACGCCGCCCAGACCTTCCTGAACGACCAACGCGCACGCTGCTGCAAGAGCAAGGACAATGAGGCCGGTAATGGCCAGGTTCGCCGGCATCGGCACAGAGGGCGAGGCCGGTCGCTGCGCAGGTGGCACCGTCCACGGATTGTTCGGCGTGCCGGTGGCAGGAGATGGTGTTGGCGCACTCACAGGCCGAGGCGCGCTGGCGGGGACATAGCTGGATGGTGGCACATGTGGTAGCGCGCCTTTCTGATGGTTACGCGTGTACTGCACCGCACCGGCAATCGCCATAATGGTCAGGATGATCGCGCCAAGAATGACGAGTGGGTAGATCCACGGCACTGCAGCACTGGAAGCCAGTCCGACCAGAGTTGTCACCAGTGCGCCCGCAAACCCCACATCGAATGTGCCGAATCGGATCAGCTGTTCACAGTGAATACGGCCGTCGCGGTACTCAGGCAGGAAAGCCCACGCCAGTCCATAGGCAGGCAAGATGAAAACGGAACACAGCAATCCCAGAACAATCGCCATTGCTCGCACGAATGCCAGATTCCAGCCAGTGCGCGCAGACATGCCGGCGCATACGCCTCCGACCAGGCGATCCTCACCGCGAAACCAGCCTGACCGACGGATGGAATCGAAAAACGATGAGGACCCGGGATCGGTGAAGGGTGTGCCTGCTGAATAACTCATGAAAACTACTGTGGCAGACTGAGTCGTTCACATCCATCGGGGAGAGCCCTGATTCCCCCCTGAAAAGAAGCTGAGAATCACGGTCCGGAGCGGTTTTGATGCCAAGATAGAACAGTGACAGCAGCCAATCGTGAGCGCGACAACGGGTGGATTCCGCCTGCCCGCCATGACTCCTCACGTCCACCGCTGATCCGCGCCACACATTCCTCACAGGCCATGCCGCGTCCGATCCTGGCCGGCGTCTGCTCCGGCATCAGCGTCCATATCGGATTACATGTATGGATCGTCCGCGCGATCTGCCTGTTGTTGTGCACGGTGGGAATCGGCATTCTCCTGTACGTCTGGTTCGCCGTCACCATGCAGGTGGACCGCGGCAGGCGCACAAGCCGATCAGATGGCGCGCTCGCCACCCCTTTGACGCGATCGACCTTTTCAGCCCGATCCAAAGGCGTATCCGCCCAGCTGCTTGCCGCCGGACTGATCGCGATCGGCCTTGCCACTGTTCTGGCGATCCTCGTGGCACTCAACGTCGCCCAGGCCGTTGACATCCCTGCCATACTCGCCTCCATCGTCGGACTGGCACTGGTGTGGAGCCAGAGCGCCTCGCGTCGCAAGAAACTCAGCGCGCTGAACATCGTACTGATCGCCGCCGGCGTCGCATTCTTCCTGCTCGGCATTTTCGCCCTGTTCTTCGGCAGCACGTCACGTTTCCTGGTGACTCGCTCCCTGTTCGTCGGCGTGGTGCTGATCGGTGGACTGATCTTCGCGGTTGCTCCGCTGTGGCTGCGAGCCTCAACGAACCTGTCAGCGACACGTGAACAGCAGGTGCGCGACGCCGAACGCGCAGATATTGCCGCTCACCTGCACGATTCAGTCCTGCAGACTCTGACACTGATACGCGCTCACGCCCAGGATCCGACCCGCGTCTCAGCATTGGCGCTGCGTCAGGAACGCGAACTGCGATCCTGGCTGTACACGGGTCACCACGAAGTGTCCGACTCCTTTGCCGCAGCTCTTCGCGAGTCCGTTGAGAACGTCGAATCCCGCTACGGCGTCCCGATCGAGGTAGTAAGCGTGGGAGATTGCGTGCCCACCGTTCAGGCCCTCGCCCTGGTTGCCGCCACCACGGAGGCCGCCACGAACGCTGTGCGTCATGGTCGCCCACCGGTCACCATCTACGCGGAAGTCGGCTCAATCAGCCTTGATGTCTACGTGAAAGATCAGGGCGAGGGCTTCGACCTGGACACAATCCCTGACGATCGCCACGGCATCCGACACTCCATTATCGGCAGAATCGACCGGGTCGGCGGCACGGTGACGATCCGTCGCCTATCATCTGGTACCGAGATCCACATGAATGTCCCCATCGACGAGGGCGACCCTGCGCCCTCGGAGACCACTGAAAACTGAGAGGGAAGAACTGGTGAGTATTCGCATCGTCGTCATCGATGACCATCCTCTGGTGAGAGCAGGTGTGCGCTCCGAACTGGAAGAATCGGGCGCTGACCTGACCGTGGTGGGCCAGGCCGCTGATGTGGACGGCGCTGTTGCGGCCTGCCGTGATCTGCAGCCTGACGTGGCACTGCTGGATGTCCACTTGCCGGGCGGGCAGGGTGGTGGTGGCGCGGAAGTCGTGGCGCGTTGCGCAGATATCCCGCAGGTGCGCTTCCTGGCGCTGTCGGTGTCAGATTCGCCCGAGGATGTGGTGAGCGTGATCAGAGCAGGCGCTCGCGGATATGTCACAAAGTCGATTTCACCTGGCGACCTGCTGGAAGCCATTAAACGCGTTGCGAGCGGGGACGCGGCATTTTCGCCCCGCCTGGCAGGTTTCGTGCTTGACGCGTTCGGCACGCGTGAGGTGGCGGCCCACGAGGACGAACTGGATCTGCTTTCAGCGCGCGAGCAGGAAGTCATGCGCTTGATTGCGCGTGGCTACACGTACAAGGAAGTTGCAGCCGAGCTGTTTATCTCGGTGAAAACTGTCGAGACACACGTGTCAGCGGTGTTGCGCAAACTGCAGTTGTCGAACCGCAATGAACTGACCCGGTGGGCGGCTCAGCGTCACCTGATTTAACCAGCGGTTACGCGAAAAGCCACTGCGTGATGGTTGCCCACACGGGCGGGGCAGTGGTGGGGTCCACGAAAAGTGCGGGCTCCGACAGGCCAAGCTCGGCCTGTGCCTCCTCAGGCACGACGACAATGGCATACAGACACGAGGGGACACCCAGCGTGATGATCATGTCTGTTGTTTCCCATTGGCGCACTCCTGCGGCGCTGAGGTCCTCCCCGTTGTCGTTCATTGCGGCAAGTGCGTCAGTTGTCAGCAAGTTCAGAGTCCACTGGCCAGACTGGATTTCGCGAGCCAGCGTGCTGTCATCCCCTCCAGCCTGAGCAGCACCTTTCAGCACCTGGTCGCACCGAGTGCTGTCTGCCGAGTACAGCCCTTCCAGCAGCTCCACACTCATCAGGATTGGCCCCTCATGAATAGAGGGGCGAGGCATGAGGTCGAGGAATTGTCCGAAAACGGATGGAACCTCTTCCGGGGGCAGAGCGTAGAGGTGAACGCCGTCGTTGCTGTGCTTGGCGATCGTTGTTGATCTGGAACTGATCCACGCTTCAACGACCTGGGCTGAATGGGGGCGAACGTCGAGAGCCTGGAATCGTGAGCGCACCGAGTATGCTGCGCTAAGTGCCTCCAGAGCTGTGGGGGTCGGGTCGCTCGAATCGTCAAGGATATGAGCGTCCACCAGTGAACGATGAACCGGATCTGACAGTGGCTCGCCATTGATGATGAAGGATGTCAGTTCGTTCCATTCGTCTTCCGAGATGACGAGGACGGGTCCTCCAGCGGTAGCCTGCACAGTTGCCATGAAACTATCCTTCGCGTGAGTGGTCGGTTGGCGCGGTCGGCATCGCCTCGAGGCTTGCGCCAACGTTTTCGAAAAGTTCGTAGTGCGCGCCGTAGTCGCGGGTTGCGCACGACAGTGTTGCCGTGTAACCGCGCGGCTGGTCTGGATCGAGCCACGTGAACTGACGTATCGTGATGGATTCGTCATCGAGGATGTAGCACCCCAGGCGCGCGAAACCCTTCCATTTCTGCGTGGCGACTTCAGACAGGTCCAGGAGCACGAACCCTGGGATTTCGTCGATCAATGAGTGCGTGGTGGTGTCTCGCCACTCCAGGTTGCCCAGGTCGGTGGGAACCGACGCGACGGTGACGACCAGGTTCGGTGCGTATACGCCACCGGGGCTGTTCTGCGTCTGCGCAGCGATGCAGTCGATTGCCGAGCCATTTCCCTGAGACTGTGAACCCATCAGATTGTCTGGCTCCAACTGCGTCCACCCCTCTGGAAGGAGGGCACTGACGAAATGCCCGTGAACTGTTGTCGAGCTATCAGATGTCATGCCACTCATTGTGCATCGCTCCTTTGAGCATCGGTACCGGACTCAGTGCTGTGATCCACGCGCGAGGCTTTCAGAGCGCGCTGTTTTTCGTGCCATTCGGGATACATCTGTTTGGGAAGATCGAAGTTAAAGAAACTGAGAATGACGCCAATCATGGGAATAAAAATCAATGCCAGCATGAGTGCGGATAGCGGTTTGGAAAGTTGACTATCTGGCAGATTGCCTGTGAGTGCCAGAACTATAGAACCAGCGAAGAAGAAAAGAGCGATCGAAGGCTCGCCAAGGGCTATTGAGTTCTTAGAACCAAGCCACTGCGCCTGCTTGCGGAAAAAACGCCCTGGCCATGTGTCAGTGAACATAGCTAAAGCCCACATCACAGCCATCAGGATCCCAAAAATACATCCCAAGGCAATCAAGCCAGGATCCTCCTTTCAAATAGCCCGTCGTCACTCATGAGTTCAGTGGAATAGTTTGGAGACCAGTGACAGTGCACTGTCTCCCACCGCATCCCCAAACTTCGATGCCGCAAGCCCTCCGATTGCACCGCCGATGAGGCTGCCCGCGAGAATTCCAACGGGTCCACCAAAAGTTCCGATCATACCGCCGATCTTCGCGCCAGCCGTAGCTCCAGCCCAGCTGCTGACACCACTGACAGCGGCGCGCGTACCGGCACGCGCGATACGCTCGCCTTCACCCATCTGAGGATTATGGGCATCGGCTTGATATTGCTCGTACCCCTTCAGTCCGGCACTGAGGACATTCATGCCCCTGCCGACCCACTTGGTGGCAGGATGCGAAAGAATTTTCGAGGCGCCCTTCGAAATCTTCGCAGCGGTACTTCCTGCCTGACCCGATTTTGCCACCCAGTTCTTCGCTTTGGTCATGGATGAAAGCCGCTCGAACGTGCCCATGCTCTTGGGGGAGACGAACTTGCCACCTGCCCCGCGTGGCGCGAAACGGAATCTTGAGTCCATCGGCAGCCACTGTGCGGCTTTACCAAGGTTCTTGGCGCGCGAGAAAGCCCAAGGTACCAGAGCCAACCCAAGACCTGGTGGGAAAAGGCTCTTAATGAGCTCTTCGAGGAAATTGAGTTGGTCTTCGCACGCACTATCCATTGTCTCGTGCGCTTCCTGCTCACTTTGACGCAGTTGGTAAGCAGTTTCACCCGCGGCGTTGTACGCCGTGACCTTCCTGTTGTACTCAGCAATTTCAGCAGGACTGGGGTCGCCAACGGGCGGAGTTGGTTCGTTGATCACGTCGCCCGTGACGATCAGACCATTGCCGGATGCTGTGCTTCGTGCTTGAGCAAAATCGTTGCGAATTCCTCTGATAGTGCCAGAAAACGTTGTCAGTGCTTTTGTGAATCTGCCCAAAGAATTTGCGCACTCGAGCAGAGAATCTATCGCTGTGCTGATCTTGTTGACAGACGCGTCATGTGTTTCGCCCTCCAGAGCATCACTGGTGGAGCGACGAACGTCCGAAAGGTTATCGACGTAGTCATCCAGTGAGTCTTTTGCTGCGTTCAGCGATGCGACAGATGAATCTATCTGCGACGGATCAGCTTCGACGCTGGTGTCAATTGCCATCTCAGTCTCATTCCCTTAGGGCTGCTGCGTGTAGGTTGAGGAAAATCGGCCTTGGTGTGTGGTATCAACGTGGACAAACGTCTTGATCGCCGTGTCCATGCCCGACGCGAATGTCTCGACCTGCTTGCCTGCTGCGGCGATGCTTTCCTGCAACGCTGTTGTGAAGGATGAACAGGCAGCGTCCGAACGCCCCGTTCCCTGTGGTGCGTTGAGCGTGACGCTGCGGATACTTGCGGCGGTTGAATGTGCCTCGCTGGCAGCCTTATGCGCCTCAGCGGTGTCTACTACCAGATTCATACTTAGAGGCTACAGCGGGGTATTCGATCTTTCAATGGTGTGACTTAAACTACGGACTTCAGAGAATGTCAACTTCAATTGCCCCCTTGGAGCGATGTAGGTCATCTTGTTACGATGTGCACGCACCTAGTGACCGCGTAAAGGAGCAATGGTGAATACCACGTATCGTCGTCGCGTGGCTGCAGGAATTGCAGCCGGCACGTTTGTAACTTTAGGCTTCGGAGTAGCCGCACAGGCCGACACGGCGCAGTCAGATGCTGAGCCCATGTCGGCTTCTTCTGACTCACCAGCACCAGCACCGGCGTCGCCTACATCGGAGCGAGCCGCCAGGCAGAACAATATTGTGACTCTTGATCTGTACAAGCTTACAGACGTTCACGGTCATATCTCCCAGGTATCGAAGGACGGGAATGTGACCGAAGCCGGTCTTGCCGCTGTTGGCTGTTACCTTGACCAGGCCCGTGCAGCCAACACAAACTCGACGTTTACGCTGCTGGGCGACAACATCGGAGCAAGCCCCTACGTCAGCGGCTCGTTGAACGATAATCCCACAATTGAAGCTCTCAACCTTTTGCGCCCGGATGCCTCGACGATCGGCAACCACGAACTCGACATGGGCCAGGAGGTCTTCAAGCAGCGGGTTGACGGTTCAGCTGCCGACCAGTTCGTCCAGGCTCAGTTCCCCTACCTGGCAGCCAATGTCAAAGGGATGGGCACCTACCGTAATGATCAGGGCGAAGAAGTACCCTACCTGGGTGACACGAAGATTGTGAGCACGCCCTCCGGTGTCAAGGTCGCTTTCATTGGTGCGATAGCGCAGGACGTTCCCTACAAGCTCTCACCCAAAACCACTGAGGGCCTGACATTTGAAGACCCCATTGCGGCTGTTAACGACCTTGCAGGTTCCCTCAAGTCGAGCGGACAGGCGGACGTTGTGATCGCCATGCTTGACGACGACGTGAAGAACAACTTCCCGAAGATGGGGAAGAATGTCGACGGCCTCATGGGTGGTGACACGCACGTGCCATACGACTTCGACATGGTGGATGGAGCCGAAGGTAACAAGCTCTCAGCGGTGGCTTCCGGCTCGTACACCGACAACCTCGGCGTGCTGCGCATCCAGTACGACACTGCGAAGAACACAGTTGTTGAATCCAGCGCGGACCTGATCCCCGCCAGCGAAATCGCGCAGTGCGGCGAGGATCCTGACATCAAGGACGTCGTCACCAACGCTGAGAAGATGGCGAAAGAAAAAGGCCAGAGCGTTGTTGCCACAATCGCTCCCAACGCGAAGTTCTCACGCGGAGTCTTCGACAAGGCCGAGGGGGAGTCGGCCGGCCCCGGATCCAACCGTGGCATCGAATCAACACTGGGTGACCTGGCTGCAGACGCAATGCGTCACGCCGTGACCACGCCTGACGGCAAACCCGTGGACATCGGAATGATCAACGCCGGTGGCCTGCGAGCCGATCTTCAGGCCAATGACAAGGGCGAAATCACCTACGCCTCCACATTCGCGGTCATGCCATTTTCGAACCAGATTGGATACGTGACCCTCAAAGGCTCTGACATTAAGCAGGCACTTGAACAACAGTGGAAGACCAACCTCAATTCACAAAACTCCCGCCCGATGCTCAAGCTTGGCCTTTCCTCCAATGTCTCCTACACCTATGATCCCGCCAAACCGTACGGTGAGCGCATCACATCCGTCCTCGTCAACGGAGCTCCGATCGACGAGTCCGCCTCCTACACGGTGGGGTCGGTGACGTTCCTGCTTAGTGGCGGTGACAGCTTCGACGCCCTGACCAGCGGCGGTGAACCGGTCATTTCACAGGGACTCGACAGGGATTACTTCAATGAGTACCTCAAGGCTCACGAGGGGGAACTGGCTCCTCGAGCACTTAAAGGATCAGTCGGCCTGTCACTGTCAGGTGAGGCGGTGCCGAACAACTCGGTTATCTCGATCGACCTGCGTGGACTGTCCTTCAGCGAAGGCCCGGGAATCACCGACACGGTCACCGTGAGTGCAGGAAGCCAGAAGGCAACCGCCAAGGTGAATAACTCACTGGTCGAACCTCAGGCCAATACGGAGGCCAGCATCATCACCACTGATGGTGCAGGTCAGGCTCAGGTTGAACTGACTGCTCAGGCTGACTGCTCGGCGACCCCCGGACAGGTCGTTGAGCTGCCACTGACCGTGTCGACCGATGCCGGTGATGTTGTCACAGCGGCCAATGGCCTGGTTGTGCGCGTCTCCTGCCCGGCCGCCCAGCGTCCCGTCGAGGAGGGAAAGGCGCCAGCAGGTGCCCCTCAGACCGGTAAGATCGCGCGGACAGGTGCCACCGATTCAGTTGCGATTGCTGCCCTGGTCCTTGCCGGCGTGGGAGCTGCGCTGACGATGCGTCGCCACCGCGCCTAAGATCGCTGTCACATCCGCCCTGGGCATCGCGCGGGTACGGAAATGCCCGTGCGATGCCCTACAGTGGAGTCGATGAATCAGCGTTATTTTTCAACCAGACGGCCACGTATCGCCCTTCCGGACCTGGGCTTCACCCAGACCGCAACGGAGCCTGACGCCGCCCTCGTCAATGACACAGATGTCGATGCGCTGCTGGGCGGGCTGAACGATCAGCAACGCGACGCCGTCACCCACGAGGGCAGTCCGCTTTTGATTCTGGCTGGTGCCGGGTCAGGTAAGACGCGTGTGCTGACCCATCGCATCGCCTGCCTGCTGGAAACGGGGCGCGCACGCCCCAGTGAAATCCTGGCGATCACCTTCACGAACAAAGCGGCAGCTGAGATGCGTGAACGCGTGGCGAACCTGATTGGGCCTGCGGCAAGATCCATGTGGGTGTCCACATTCCACTCGGCGTGTGTGCGGATCCTGCGCAAGGAACACGCTGCGGCAGACTTGACATCAACGTTCACGATTTACGATGCGCAAGATTCGCAGCGCCTGATACAGATGGTGCTCAAAGCCGCCAACGTCGATGTCAAACGCTTCACGCCGAAAATGGTGGCCGCACGAATCTCTGACCTGAAGAATGAGCTGGTCGCTCCCGCCCAGTTCAAGGCGAATGCGCCCAACGATCCGATCTCGCAGGTTGTGGCGGAAGCGTATGTCGAATACGACAAACGACTGCGCCAGGCTAATGCCCTCGATTTTGATGATCTGATTTCGCGCACAGTAGCCCTGCTGCGCGACAAACCCGCCGTCGCTGAGCACTACCACCGACGTTTCCGTCACATCCTGGTCGACGAATACCAGGACACGAACCACGCGCAATATGTGCTGGTTCGACTGCTCACCGGCAGTGGCGATGACGGTGTCGACAGCGCGGAGCTGACAGTTGTGGGTGATTCGGACCAGTCGATCTACGCGTTTCGCGGCGCCACGATCCGCAACATCGAAGAATTCGAACGCGATTTTCCCGGTGCCCGCACGATCTTGCTGGAACAGAACTACCGATCCACGCAGAACATTTTGTCCGCAGCCAACGCCGTCATTGCCCGCAATCAGGGCCGCCGCCCAAAGAACCTGTGGACCGCTCACGGTGACGGGGCGCCGATCGTGGTGGCCGCACTGGACAGCGAATATGACGAAGCGCGTTTCCTCATCAAAGAAATCCGCCGCCTGCACGACCAGGGAATTGACGAGGGTGACATCGCGGTGTTTTATCGCACGAACGCGCAATCACGTGCCTTGGAAGAACTCCTGGTCCAACAGGGAATCGCCTACCGCCTGGTGGGTGGCACGCGCTTCTACGAACGCAAGGAAATCAAGGATGCGATCGCCTATCTGCAGGCCGTGGTCAACCCCGACGACACGGTGTCGCTGCGACGGATTCTCAACACTCCGCGCCGCGGCATCGGTGCGCGCGCTGAGGGGGCATTGCTGGCGCACGCAGACCTGTATAACGTGTCGCTGGGTGAAGCGATTCGACACGTCTGGGTCCACGCAGGCAGTCCCGCTGGTGAAGGGGAAGGGATCGAGATCCCTGAAACAGAAGAAACGTCAGCAGCGGAATCTGCCGGCGACCCTGTCCCGTCCGTTCAGGGGCTTACCCCGCGGGCATCTGCATCTGTCGCAGGTTTCTGGGGGCTGCTTGAAGCCGCACGCGCACTGGACAGGGCCGGCGCGCCGCCAGCCGATATTCTCGACGAGATCCTTGACCATTCCGGCTACCTTGCCGAACTCAAGCGCTCAGATGACCCTCAGGATGCATCGCGCGTGGAGAACCTGGCTGAACTGCACACTGCTGCCACGACGTTCCGTCAAAGTGAACCGGAAGGAACGCTGCTCGACTACCTCGAACGCGTCTCACTGGTGGCTGACTCCGACCAGGTGCCGTCCGATGAGGAGCGTGGCGGCTTTCTGACGCTGATGACCGTTCACACCGCTAAGGGCCTGGAATTTCCCGTTGTTTTCGTCACCGGTATGGAGGATGGCATCTTCCCGCACCAGCGCTCCCTGGGCGAAGAAGCTGAACTTGAAGAGGAACGCCGCCTCGCGTATGTAGCGATCACGCGAGCCCGCTCACGCCTGTACCTGACGAGGGCGGGGCAGCGTTCCGCCTGGGGCACACCGCAGGAATTTCCGCCCTCACGCTTCCTGGATGACATTCCGCCCGAGCTGATCGATGAGCGCTCCTCCATGACATCGACAGAACGCCTGCGTCAGGTGCACCGACAACGCACCGACCGGTACGGTGACGCTGATGCGGCACCGGCATTCGGGTCAGGGCATTCAAATCTGAGGAGCGCTGCTTTCCGCCTTGCGGGTCGGCGCGCCGTCCGAATGGGAGTTCCACCGGCTCAACAGGCGGAGCCTCCCTCGGACACGACGTCGCTGGTACTGAAGACCGGTGACGTGGTCGAGCATGCGACGTTCGGACGTGGCACCGTGCTGAGCGTGGAAAACAGTGGGGCGCGGGCCGTGGCGCGTATTGACTTTGCCGGCCGGACGAAGAATCTGCTGATCCGAATGGCTCCGCTGACGAAGATTTCATAGGAATTTTGTCCAAAGGGTAGGACTGAAGGCCTCCTTCACGGTAGTCTGAAGGCGATGTCTCGATGTCAAGGTAATTTGTGGCGTCGAAGAAGATCGTGCGAATACTGAAAAGGAGACAGGCGTGGACCTATACGAGTACCAGGCGAAGGAACTGTTCAAATCGCATGACGTGCCAATCCTGCCGGGTATCGTCATCACCGAGGCTGACCAGGCAGTTGACGCTGCGAACACGTTGAACGCTGACCTTCTCGTCGTGAAAGCGCAGGTGAAAACGGGCGGCCGCGGGAAAGCCGGTGGCGTCAAACTGGCTCGCAGCGGCGACGAGGCCCGCGAACATGCCAGCAAGATTCTCGGCATGGACATTAAGGGGCATACCGTCAATACGGTGATGATCACCGCCGGATGCGATATTGCCGAGGAATATTACTTCTCAATCTTGCTCGATCGTGCGAACCGTCAGCACCTGGCGATGTGTTCACGTGAAGGCGGCATGGACATTGAAACCCTCGCCAAGGAGCGCCCCGAAGCACTGGCCCGCGTTCCCCTGGATGCGCAGCGCGGCATTGACGAGGACGTTGCGCGCGACATCCTGACTCAAGCAGGATTCGAGGGCGACACGCTCGAAAAGATCGTGCCCGTCCTGGTCAAGCTCTGGGACACCTATCACGGCGAAGATGCCACGCTGGTGGAAGTCAACCCGCTCGTCCTGACACCAGAAGGCGACGTCATCGCGCTGGACGGCAAAGTCACGCTCGATGACAACGCGCGCTTCCGTCATGCCGAGCATGAACAGTTCATCGATACTGCAGCTGAAGACCCTCGCGAAGCAATGGCGAAAGCTGCCGGCCTGAATTATGTGCGACTGCAGGGCGAAGTCGGCATCATCGGTAACGGTGCCGGCTTGGTGATGTCCACCCTCGACGTTGTTGCGCTCGCAGGCGAGGAATACGGTGTCAAGCCCGCAAACTTCCTGGACATCGGTGGCGGAGCGTCCGCTGACGTGATGGCCAAGGGCCTAGATGTCATCCTCGGAGACGAACAGGTGCGCGCCGTGTTCGTCAACGTGTTCGGTGGGATCACTGCATGCGACCAGGTGGCGCAAGGTATCGTTGAAGCACTGTCGATCCTCGGTGACAACGCCACGAAGCCGTTGGTGGTGCGCCTTGACGGAAACCGCGTTGATGAGGGACGCGAAATCCTCCAGCAAGCCAGTCACCCGTTGGTCCACATGGCACACACCATGGACGGAGCAGCCCGCATGGTGGCGCAGCTGGCTGCCGGCGTCGAGCCCGACCCTGAAGACACATCCGATCCGGCCGCCCCGCTGGCCTGAAACCTGGAAGCACAAGGAGACTTCTCATGTCGATTTTTCTTGACTCACACTCACGCGTCATCGTCCAGGGCATGACCGGATCAGAGGGACGCAAGCACACCCAGCGCATGCTCAACTCGGGCACCGCCATTGTCGGCGGCGTCAACCCGCGCAAAGCCGGACAGTCCGTGACATTCGATGTCCAGGGATACGGGCCGATGGCTGACCAGGTCACCGACGGCCCTGTCGACATCCCTGTGTTTGGAACGGTTGCAGAAGCAGTGAAGGAAACGGGTGCCACAGTATCCGCCATTTTCGTGCCGCCGGCATTTGCGAAAGACGCTGTACTCGAAGCTGTCGATGCCCGCGTGGAGACGGTCGTGGTCATCACCGAGGGCATCCCGGTCGCTGACTCCACGGAGTTCGTGGCCCGCGCACGTGAAGCGGGCGTGCGCGTGATCGGACCGAACTGCCCGGGCATTATCAGCCCCGGACAGTCGAACGTCGGCATCACCCCGGCAGATATTACCGGCCCAGGACGGCTGGGACTGGTATCGAAGTCAGGCACACTGACTTACCAGATGATGTTCGAACTGCGTGACATCGGCTTTACCACCTGCCTGGGAATCGGTGGTGACCCGGTTATTGGCACCACGCACATTGACGCGCTCGAAGCCTTCGAAAATGACCCCGACACCGAACTGGTCGTCATGATCGGTGAAATCGGTGGCGACGCGGAAGAGCGCGCAGCTCAGTGGATTTCCGAACACATGACCAAACCGGTGGTGGCCTACGTTGCCGGTTTCACGGCTCCGGAAGGCAAGACGATGGGGCATGCCGGCGCGATCGTGTCTGGATCTTCCGGCACGGCCGCGGCGAAGGCTGAAGCACTCGAGGCCGTCGGCGTGCGGGTGGGTCGTACACCTTCCCAAACTGCCATCATCGCTCGCGAGATTCTGCAGAAATAACATCCGGTCGTGCACCGCTGATCGTGAATGAACTTTCTCATGGTCGGCGGTGCACCTCCATGTGTGGGCGCGGATGCGAGACGATGAAGAACGATGACGCACTCACCTGACTCTTCCCCATCGCAGCGCCCTGACAGGCAGCGCGCAGAAGCGGACCTGTCCGCTGATGAGATCCCAACCGAGGTGGTTGGCGCGTGGCTTGAGGAGGAAGACCGTGAAGCAGGTGCGTCGCTGATTTTTGGGCCGGCTCACGATGAGGCAGACAGTGATGATGAACCCGAATTGGATAATTCGGAAAAAGAAACTGAACGCCTCGACCTTGACGGAGCCGACGAGACAGATGCCAAGGCGCCCTCGCCAATTCGAGTGGCCCCGGCACCTCAGGTGCACGACGAGGAACCTCACACCACTCGCACCGCCGTGCGGCGACGCACGATCCGCATCGCACTGCCTGACGGGTGGGCACGCTCCGGCCTGGCCGGCATTGAGGCGGCCCTGATCGGATGGGCGTTCATGATGGTCGTGACGCTGGTGGGGTACTGGTTCGTCTCGCAGAACCCCTGGCTGGCGTCGACCAGCTGGGACGATGCTCGGGCAGTGGGTGGTGACCTCTGGGCTGCGACGCTGGGAGCGCCGATCACGGTGGGGCAGAGCGACATCCTCGCCATTCCGACACTGCTCGGAGCGCTGCTGATCATCATTTTGCGTGTTCTTCTGCTGCCGGGACGGGATTTTCCTGCCGCCGCGCAGTGGATGGCTGTCCCCACGTTTGCAGTCACGGCGCTCATTGCGGCTGGAGCGTCCTCGGCTCACATCAACGTGTGGCGCGCACTGCCCGGTGCGCTCGTCATTCCGCTTCTGGCAGCGACCTGGGCGGTAGTTGCTGCTCGACACACGTGGACATGGCCCACGATTTCATCTGAACGGCGCGAATCGTTGACATGGCTGTGGTCAGGGCTGCGCCTTGGTCGCGTTGCCGTGGCACTGACAGTGCTGTTCAGCCTGATCATGAGCGCCGTGTCAATCCTTGTTTCTCTTCAGCGTATCTCCGGTATCCACGAACTGCTCTTTGCTTCGACCAAGGACACGGTCATCATCAACATTGTTCAGGCCTTGTTTGCTCCGTCGATCATGGCATGCGCACTGGCGTGGATCGCGGGGCCTGGTTTCTACGTGGGTGCCGACGCCCTCCATTCAGCGGCGAACGCGCCTGTTGCGCCGATTCCGGCGATCCCGATCCTTGCGGCCGTCCCACAGACAGCTCCGGGCCACTGGGTGGCCTGGGCGCTGGTGGGAGTGGGAATCCTGCTGGGCGCATGGGCGGCGTGGCGGCATCGTATGACGCACCTGTGGAAGCAGGCGGCTGCGATGGGAGTGGCCACCGTGATCACTGCGCTCGTCATCGCAGCATGGCTTGCCTCGTCGCGCATGTCGTTGGGGTCGACCCGTCTGAGTGTCGTTGGCCCGCGCGTGTGGTGGAGCGTGCTGTTCGTCGTACTGGAAGTGTGCATGGTCGCGCTCGCGGTGTCCCTGGCAGCACATCCGACCACGATCGCGTGGGTGCGCCGAGCGGCCGCAGCTTTGACGGCGTGGACGAAGGCGCGTATTGCCGCATGGAAGGAGAATCGCGCCCAGTCATCGACGAGGGAGACGCCCCTTCCAGCTCCTGACCTGAATGAAGCCGGCGAAGAGACGCCGGAGGAAGAGGAAACGGCGCTGGAAGAAGAGGCGACAGAAGAACTGCCCGCTCCTCCGCGTGCTCCGGATGCCCGCATGGAAGCACTCAAAGCCAGCGCTGCGCCCACGGAACCCATCGCCGTGTCAGACAATACTGACAACAGTGACGAAGATCTGAAAGATCACAGCTAGTCGCATATCCGGCGCCGCCCTCGTACACTAAAAGAGGCCGCAACTGGCGAGGGTGGAGGACCACCGGGAAGCGGCTGAAGCAGCCTCGCACGGCGCCGCCCGCCTGGGCGCTGAGGACCGACCTTGAACCCCTTTGGAGGAAGAATTGTCAGTCCGTTTGGATAACCTCGAACCCGTTGATGTCCGCCCGATCCGCAGAGCGCTGATCTCCGTTTACGACAAGACCGGCCTGGTGGACCTGGCTCGCGCACTCGCTGATGCTGGCGTCGAAATCGTGTCCACCGGTTCAACTGCACAAAAAATCCGTGACGCGAAGATTCCTGTGACGCCCGTGGAAGACGTGACTGGTTTCCCCGAGGTGCTGGAAGGTCGCGTCAAGACGCTGCATCCGAAGATCCATGCCGGCATTCTCGCTGATCAGCGCAAAGCCGATCACCGCCAGCAGCTCGAAGACCTGGGGATCGCAGCATTCGACCTGGTGGTATGCAATCTGTATCCGTTTGAGGACACGGTTGACTCGGGCGCAGGATTCGACGAATGCGTTGAGCAGATCGACATCGGCGGCCCGTCGATGGTGCGCGCTGCTGCGAAGAACCATCCCTCCGTTGCCATTGCTACCAACCCGGAGCAATACGACGCGGTGATCGACGCTGCACGTTCTGAGGGATTCACTCTGGAGGAGCGTCGCGAACTGGCAGCGGCCGCATTCCGTCACACAGCAAATTACGACGCCGCCATCGCTGACTGGTTCGAAGACGAACTGGATGCTGATCTTGATGTTGACGAGTCGGCTGAAGCCGATGACGTTGATGACGCACAGTGGCCACCGGTGCTGGTCTCTGCTTTCGAACGCCTCCACACCTTGCGTTATGGCGAAAACCCGCATCAGGATGCCGCCGTATACGGCGACATCGTCGAGCTGATGGGTGAGGGTGAAGTTGACGTTGAGTTTGACGAACCAGGCGATGAACAGGACGGCGACGACACGACCCAGGACCTGCTGCCTGGCATCGCGAACGCGCGCCAACTGCATGGCAAAGCGATGAGCTACAACAACTACACCGATGGTGACGCAGCACTGCGCGCAGCATTTGACCATGACGAGCCGTGCGTGGCCATCATCAAGCACGCGAACCCGTGTGGGATCGCCATTGGCGCAGATGTGGCGGAAGCACACCGCAAGGCGCATGCATGCGATCCTGTGTCAGCATTCGGCGGAGTGATCGCAGTCAACCGTGAGGTCAGCGTCGAACTGGCCAGGCAGATCAAACCGATCTTTACCGAGGTCGTCCTGGCGCCCTCCTACGCCGAAGGCGCACTGGAAGTACTGGAAACGAAGAAGAACCTGCGAATCCTGCAGGTAGTGCCACCGGTACGCGGAGCCCTGGAGTTCAAGCAGATTTCCGGGGGACTGCTGGTGCAGGAACGCGACGACATTGACGCTGACGGTGACGACCCGGCGAACTGGACTTTGGCGGCAGGCGAGCCGGCCGACGAGGCAACACTGCGCGACCTGGAGTTCGCGTGGCGCACCGTGCGAGCCGTGCGGTCGAACTCAATCCTGCTGGTTCACGACGGTGCAAGCGTCGGGGTTGGCATGGGTCAGGTCAACCGCGTGGACTCCTGCCGTCTGGCGGTCGAACGCGCGAACACGCTGGGTGGCCGCACAACAGGTGACGCCGCTGCTGACAAGGTGGATTCGGCGGGCGGTGCACGCACAGCCGATGTGGTCGCTGACGAGCCGGAGCGCCGTTCCGAAGGTGCCGTTGCCGCCTCGGACGCATTCTTCCCGTTTGCTGACGGCCTCCAGGTGCTGATCGATGCCGGCGTGAAAGCGGTCGTTCAGCCCGGTGGATCGATCCGCGACAACGAGTCGATCGAAGCGGCACAGGCCGCTGGCATCACGATGTACATGACGGGAACCCGTCACTTCGCGCACTGACAGGCGCTCAACGATCTGCATATGCGGGGTAGAGTCAGCTCTACCCCGCAATGTAGATGGGGCTGTCTTCGCACGCATGAGTCCGCTTCCTCATAATGGAACGCAGACCGACACGTCAACGTGAGGAGCTTAGTCCATGTCCACGGTTGCCAAACGAATCATCATCGCCTTGGTGGCACTGATTGTTGTCGCCGCTGCGCTGCTTGGAGTCGCTGTCGTCAGGTGGGGACCCGACTTCGGTATTTGGCTGACTGAGCCCAGTCCACAGCGCTACGGTGAAGTCGCCCTCAGCCATCTTGACCAGGGAATCAACGCATCGTCCGAAGCCTGGCAGGATGAGCGTCCACGAGTCGAACAGGCAATCAGCGAAGCCACCAGCATTGACGAGGTCGACGCTGTCCTGTCCGATGCCGTCAAAATTGCGGGAACGAAGCACTCGTTCTTGATGATGCCGGACGAAGCGCAAGAAGCCGTCGACGAGTACGAGGCGCCGAGCGTGGAAGAAAACGACGGTGTCGTGACTGTTCACATGCCCGCGTTTATGGGCACACCCGACCAGGGCAGCGAATACGCGCAAACTATTGCGCAAGCTGTGTCCGGAGCGAATGTGTGCGCGGCGGTGATTGACCTCAGTGAAAACGGTGGTGGCGACATGGGACCGATGATTGCCGGTATCTCGCCACTGATTCCTGACGGTCCCGTGTCCTACTTTGTTACGGGCGGAGGCGAAAGCGCCGTCATGTTGGAGAGCGGGAAGGTCAGCGGCGGCGGAAGGCCCACGACCGTTGACATCACGGAAAAGTCAGAGGTGCCGGTCGCGATTGTCACCGGTGAACACACCGGCAGCTCCGGTGAGCAGGCTTTGCTCGCTTTTAAAGGCGTACCGAATACGCGCGTGTTTGGCCAGCCGACCGCAGGATATGCCACGGTCAATACACCGTTCCCGCTGTATGGAGGAAAGCAGCTTGTGGTCACAGTCGGCGTGACGAAAGACCGCATGGGAACGACTCACGCGGAAGATCCGATCGCACCGGATGTGACGGTGGAACCTGCTCAAGCGGTGAACGCGGCAACGCAATGGGCGCGCGACCAGGGTTGTCAGTAGATCGCTCAGCGTTGCCCTGTCGCGAACTCGCCTGTATTCACGTCGATGACCATGCGTTCAGGTCCGGCAATGGCGGGCTCAAAACGCATGATCCAGGACCAGTCCATGCGCATCTGGCCGGGGTCCTTGATGTTCTAATTTACCGACTGTAATATTAGGGTGTTAACTGCCGTGAAAGGACAATGATGACTGACGCTGCTTACCCATTCCAAGATGCTGCTTTGTCGACCACTGAACGCGTCGACGACCTGCTGGGACGCCTGACGGTTGAAGAAAAAGCCGGACAACTGACCCAGTACTTCTACCTCGCTATGGCGTTGAACCAGCAGGACGGCGCGCCCGCTGACGGAGAAGATGCGAACACAGCCCAACGCGCGATGGTGGAAAAAGCGATTAAAGCGGGGCGGGTAGGATCACTCCTGTTCGTCAACGAAGCCTCTGAGACGAACCGGCTGCAGAAACTGGCGATTGAGCACCATCGCTTCGGAATCCCATTGATCTTCGGCTACGACGTCATCCACGGTTTGCGTACCATCTTCCCGGTGCCACTGGCAATGGCAGCAAGCTGGGATCCTGACAGCGCCTCGGCCGCCCAGCGCATCGCAGCACGCGAGGCGCGTTCAGTCGGCATCCACTGGGCATTTGCACCGATGGTCGACATTGCACGAGACCCGCGATGGGGACGCATCATTGAAGGCGCAGGTGAAGATCCCTACCTGGGCAGTGCGATGGCTGCCGGACAGGTGGCAGGCTTCCAGGGCGGTGCGGGCGCGGACGGCGCTGTGCCAGGTGACGCCATCCTCGCTGGTCCCAAGCACTTTGCCGGTTACGGTGCGGCTCGCGGTGGCCGCGACTACGAAGACGTCGACCTGTCCGATTCGGAACTTCACAACGTGTATCTGCCTCCGTTCCGTGACGCTGTTGCCGCTGGCGCACGCAACATCATGAGCGCGTACATGGATCTGAACGGCGTGCCTGCCTCGGGCAACAAGTGGTTGCTGACCGACACGCTTCGCGACGAATTCGGCTTCAAGGGGTTCGTTGTGTCTGACGCGAACGCTGTCCACTCGCTCACCGTCCAGCACTTCGCCAAGGACCTGCCCGATGCGGGCGCGCGAGCCGTCAACGCCGGTCTTGATATGGAAATGGCGATGTTCGAGGCCGCATACGAGCACCTGCCCGAAGCGGTAGAGGACGGACGTGTCTCGATGGAGGTGCTGGATGAAGCTGTCCGTCGCGTACTGCGCGCCAAGTTCGACCTTGGCCTGTTTGAACATCCATATGTTGACGAAGGAGACGCTGCCGCAACCCTGTCCACACCTGAGCATCGCGACGCAGCACAGCACGCTGCTGAACGCACATTCGTGCTGTTGAAGAACGAACACTCCACGCTGCCGCTCAAGGCAGACAAGACGTCTTCCATCGCAGTGATCGGTGAGCTGGCCAACGCACGGCGAGACCCGTTGGGCCCATGGTGCTTCAAGTACGACATCGATGAAACAGTGACGATCCTGGACGGTATTCGCCAGCGCGCCGGTCAGGATGTGAGCGTTGAGTTTGAACCTGGCGCGGGAGTAGGGGAGCGCCTCTATCCCTCGATGTTCGACGATAATGAACCGGTCGTGGACCGCACCCCCGAGGACTGGGATGATGACGCGCACATTGACGCCGCCGTGAAACTTGCTGCACGCAGTGATGTTGCGGTCGTGGTGATCGGCCAGCATCAGAACCAGATCGGTGAGAAGGCCTCCGTGTCCACCTTGGAACTCCAGGGGCGCCAACTGGAGCAGCTCCAGCGTCTGGCAGAGACGGGAACCCCCCTCGTTGTCCTGTGTATGTCGGCCCGCCCGCTGGACCTGACTTGTGTTGATAGTCATGAGGGCGTCGGTGCGATCATGCAGGTCTGGTATCCGGGGACGCGTGCAGGTGCAGCCGTGGCAGCCGCGCTGTTTGGTGATGTCTCGCCTGCCGGTCGTCTGCCGATCACATGGCCACGCAACGTGGGGCAGGTGCCGATGGTCTACAACCACTACCGCACGTTCCAGCCCGAAGGCGCAGGTGAGCGTTACTTCAACGAGCCGAGCACGCCGCTCTACCCGTTCGGATACGGCTTGAGCTACGCGTCATTTGAGTATTCGAATCCGCGTTTGGATCGTGACCAGATCCGCGTCGGTGAGACAGCCACGCTCAGCGTTGACGTCACGAATACCGGGGATGTGGATGCCGACGAGGTTACCCAGCTGTACATCCACCAGTGCTACGGCACGTCCTCGAGGCCTTTGCGTGAGCTTAAGGGATTCTCACGTGTGAGCATCCCGGCCGGTGAGACCGTGACGGTGACGTTCCCCCTCGGCCCCGATCAACTGCGGTACTGGAGCGCGGTCACGAAGGACTGGATCCAGGACGCCACGCGCATCGAACTGTATGTGGGTGGTGATTCCAATGCGCCTTTGGCAGGTTCGCTGACGGTGACGCAGTGATTGTGGCGCATGGGCCGTCCGTACGGCTACGATGAGCCTGTGAGCACTGAAAATCGTCCTGTTCTTGTTGTTGACTTTGGCGCCCAGTACGCGCAGCTGATTGCGCGTCGTGTCCGTGAGACCTCTGCGTACTCGGAGATCGTGCCGCATACGATGCCGGCCGTTGAGATGCTTGCGAAGGATCCGGCTGCGGTGATCCTGTCCGGCGGCCCGTCATCTGTGTACGCGGACAACGCGCCAACGTTTGACACTGAGCTGTTCACGTCAGGCGTCCCAGTGCTCGGCATTTGCTATGGGTTCCAGGTCATGGCGAAGGCTTTGGGCGGCACCGTCGGCAAGACGGGAACGCGCGAATACGGCCATACGTCGCTCACGATTGACGAGGGCGCCTCCAGCGCGCTGCTTGCTGGTACTCCGGCAGAACAGTCCGTGTGGATGAGTCACGGTGATGCGGTGCAGCAGGCGCCGGATGGTTTCACTGTGACGGCCAGCACGCAGGAAACACCTGTTGCCGCGTTCGAGGATCAGTCGCGCCGGCTCTATGGTGTGCAGTGGCACCCTGAGGTGCATCACAGCGAGTTTGGCCAGAAGCTCATTGAGAACTTCATTCACGAGTGTGCGGGTATTGGCACTGATTGGACTCCCGGGTCGATTATTGATGATCAGGTGGCGCGTATTCGTGAGCAGGTGGGCGATGCGCGCGTGATCTGCGGTCTGTCCGGCGGCGTGGATTCCTCGGTTGCTGCCGCGCTGGTGCACAAAGCGGTGGGCGATCAGCTGACGTGTATTTTTGTTGATCACGGGTTGCTGCGTGCGGGTGAGCGTGAGCAGGTCGAGCATGATTACGCGGGCACGATGGGGATCCGCGTGGTGACGGTGGACGAGTCGGAGCGTTTCCTGAATGCTCTGGCTGGCGTGAGCGACCCGGAGCAAAAACGCAAGATCATTGGCCGCGAGTTCATTCGTTCTTTCGAGGCTGCGCAATTGAAACTGGTGCGTGAGGCCGGTGAAGCGGGCGCGGAGATCAAGTTCCTCGTACAGGGCACGCTGTACCCCGACGTTGTTGAATCCGGTGGCGGCGAGGGTGCTGCGAACATCAAGTCGCACCACAATGTCGGTGGACTGCCGGAGGACTTGAACTTTGAGCTGGTGGAGCCGCTGCGCACGCTGTTCAAGGATGAGGTGCGCGCCATTGGCCTGGAACTGGGCGTGCCGGAGAACATTGTGTGGCGTCAGCCGTTCCCCGGTCCTGGCCTGGGAATTCGCATCATTGGTGACGTGACGCGCGAACGCCTGGAGATTCTGCGCGCCGCGGATCTGATTGCCCGCGAGGAGCTGACCGCTGCCGGGCTGGATCGTGAGATCTGGCAGTGTCCGGTGGTGTTGCTGGCGAATGTGCATTCGGTTGGTGTTCAGGGCGATGGCCGCACCTATGGCCATCCGATTGTGCTGCGCCCCGTGTCGTCCGAGGATGCCATGACGGCCGACTGGTCGCGCGTACCGTTCGATGTCCTGGCCCGCATCTCTAACCGCATCACCAACGCGGTGCCCGAGGTCAACCGTGTTGTCCTGGACGTGACCAGCAAGCCGCCGGCAACGATTGAGTGGGAGTAACGGAAGGGCATATTTCTCCAGCTAAGCATGCTAAACCCCTCTGTCGACTTGCGCTTGGCAGAGGGGTTCTTTAAGCCTTTGGAAGCCTCTTGGGGCCATTTCGGCAACCGTCGCGCTAAATCCCAAGCGCCCTCATCTCTATCGAGCAGCGGTACCTGTCCTCCTGGTCCAGCAGCTTGAAGGCCGATATCTCGTAGCGCGGCAGGTCGCCGCGAAGTCCCTGACCGCGCGCGAAGGCGACGAGCGAAGCGTGGGCGCGACCGAGTCCCGAGCAGGGGCCGTCGTAGCTCGCGACCACGTACTCGCCGGCCTCGAGCTCGACGGTCGCGCCGCTATAGGCGGAATCGTCCGGCAGCACGTAGAACAGGTCGTCGTAAGCAACGTCTCGATCAGGAGTGGGCGCTTCCCTGCACACGCCGCCATAGGGTGCGAGCTCTGCCATCAGACCAGCCTCGGCGAGAAGCGCTGCGACTTCCAGGTCACGTCTCACGACCAGGTCGTCAGGATAGGCGCCGAGGCCGACTGCGGCGACGCCGAGCATGGCGATCCTTCGCGCAGGGCGCCTGATGACCCCGATGGACCTGGCATCTATCTCGCATGCTGCTCGGGCCTGCCGGGCGACCTCGTCTATACGCTCGAGGGATTTTCGCAAGCTCGCAATGCGAGCTTCAATCTTGCCGCGTGTGGCATCGAGCGACGTGGCAAGAGCGCGCGCGTCGTCGGTCTCGAGCACACGCTTCACCTCCTGCAACGGCATGCCGGAATCCGCCAGAGCCCTCACCGACAGGAACCGGTAGCGCTGCGATGCCAGGTACAACCTGTAACCGCTCTCCGCAACACGAGCAGGCTTCAGGAGCCCCATCTGGTCGTAGTGGATGAGCGTGTTCTTCGTCGTGCCGCACAGCTCGGCGAACTCGCCGGATTTTAGGAATCTCATTTTCGCCCCTTGACTCTATGGTTACCCGAGAGTTTAGCATAGCTTTTGCTATGGAACATCGAAAGGATTGGGGGTCCCATGTACTACCTCTTTTTGGCGGTCGCCGTCGTCTTTGAATGCGGTGCTACGTTCTACATGAAGCTGTCGGACGGCTTCAGCCAGCTCGGTCCGTCCATCGGCTGCCTGGCGCTCTACGGCCTCTGCTTCGGGTTCTTCTCGAAGGCGCTGCAGGGCATTCCGCTGAGCGTCGCCTACGCGTCGTGGGGCGCACTCGGCATCATCATGGCCACGGGGATATCGGTGTTCGCATTCAAGGAGCCGCTCAATGCCCCGATGATCGCGGGCATTGTCATGTGCGTCGCAGGGGTCCTCGTCGTGAACATCTTCTCTACCCACTAGTCGCAGGCAGGGCATTTCGCCTGAACGTTGCACGAAGGTGCTACACATCGTATCGCGAAGAGCCGAGCGGGGTTCGTCCTTTCGTTGGATCCGTCCGCTTGTTAAGAGCGCCCAAGCCTAAAACGAGTACACGATTCTGCTGATTTGTACTCACCTTTTAAAAATGAGTAATACTCCCCATCACTGACCTGCGGCTGTGACTACTCCCCGAGGGTCTCGTGATCACTCCCCGAGGGCTGAGTACAGAAAGTGTACTCAGTGGTGAGTACAGGTGAGTACACCCTTGGAGCCGCTTCGTGAGAATACTCCCCAATAACGAAACGCCACGAGCGAGCACGCAGCGGCACGGGCGAGCACGAGACGACAAACTGTTAGCGTGTGGAAACTAGCCTTGTGACAGTTGAGTGGGAATAGATCCCGGTCATTTGAAAAGGCATCTTGGCAAATTCGGGGTAACCGGCGAGACATCAAGAATAATATGCGGAAATGGTCTAATCGCTTTAGTCCGGAGGCGCCGGATTATGCGGTGGCAGCGGCCGGCTCTCTCCTTAATCTCTCAGCTCATAAATGATCCGGTTACCCCGTGGGTAAGGCGCGATGCGCTGAACCTTTACCCGTTGAGCTTCCGCGAGTTTTTTCGATGCAACCGGGAACGTCCCTCTGCGGAAGCTACTGGATTCCGAGAACACCGACAGCGTGAAATCGTTTGTGTCAAAACTTACGGCGCTGTTACGCCAATACTACGTGGTCGGGGGCATGCCGGCGGCGGTTGACGCCTTCGCGCAGAATGCGGGACTCGCGGAGGTGCGTATGATTCAAACCGGCATTGTAAGAGGGGTACCAGCGTGATTTCGCGAAGCATGCGCCTTTCGCGCTACCGCCCGGGATGACGGAAGCGTTGGAGTGCGCAACGTGCCACTGTACGCAATGTCGAATACGCGGGAGTGTGGAATCTCTGCTAATGGCAGCGTTAGTTAAGCGCACGTACTTTTCTGGATGCCAAACCTGCACCGGCGGCAGCGGCTAGTCCCAAAGCAAGAATTGCTGACAATCCGCTAGCGCCGGTCTTAGGCATTTTGCGACGCACTCTCTTCACCGCTGTGGAGCCCTCTTCGCCTGGCTCGTTTGGTACCACAGAGCTTTTGGAGACCTTGACGGTTAGCTGGATCGTGTCGTCGTCAGTTGCTACTGCGTCCTTGCCGTCCGGCCACTGGATTGCGTCCCAAGTGAATGAGAATGCTTTTCGCGTGCCAGATTTTGAGGTGGCCATCGCGCTGAATCTACCCTCTACTGTGCCGACAATGGTCAGGTTCGCGTCAACGTCCGCATCTTCGTCAATCATGATTCCAGGGACGGTAATCTTCATCCAACCTTCCGCACCGCCGGCGGCGTCCACAACCTGTTCAAGATCGGAATAAGTCTTGATGGCGGCGGGGTCAGTCAGTGCGAAGACGACGGTTACGGTCTGGGCGTTAGCTGTCACATCTTTGACTGTGAAGCCAGCACCGAAATCGGCAACCCTAACCTGTGTGGCGTCGAGATTGGCCGGCAGGCTCATGCCATCCGGAATAGTGAACGTGGCGACGAACGAGAAGTCTTTCACGTCCAGAGCGATTTCATCGTGATTAACCTCAGGATACAAGGCTTCAATTCCGCCCATCTGTTCATGAATAGGCGTCACTTGCAGGGCACCGGTCAGGTCGAATGTGGAACCTTGAGGCAGGGTAATGACTTCATCATGCTCGGTGTCGGTGCCGACCAGCATGTCGCCGGGCAGCTCGCCAGCTATCGGCGACGGGACTTGCACAGTGAACTGGATAGCCTTGCTGTTGGCGGGTGCCATCACGTCTTTGCCCTCGGGTGTTTGTTCCCCAATCCACTTGAAGAAGAACTCCCGCTGTGTGCCAGCGGCTGAGGTTGCCAGGGCGTTGAATGTGCCAGACACTTCGCCACTTACAGTCAGCTGTGTGCCGCCTGAGACGTCCTTATTCACGGTTACGCCCGGGATCGTCACCTTCATGGTCGAGTCAATCTTGTTGACGGCGTCCTTGAGCTGCTGATAATTCACAATCCCGCTCTTAAGTGTCATGGTCACTGTGACGGTTTTACCCTCCACTGAAACGTCAGAGATAGTGAATGTGTCGGCAAGACCTTCGGCTTTCACCGTATCTTTGGTTAGGTTATCGGGTAAGGTCATGCCGTCCGGAATCGTGAAAGAGGCGGCAAATGTCGAAGCCACATCGCTAAGGTTGATGCTCGACAAGTTTGTGACACCAGGGTATTGGAGCTCAATCGCGTTCATCTGATTCTTGACGACCTCAGAGCCTAGGGTGCCGGTGAAATCAATATTCTCGCCTTGAAAAGCGTCATAAACGTGAGTGTTCTCAGTGTCGTTTCCGACCAGAATGTCGCCAGGCAGTACAGCTTCATAAGGTTTAACCACCAGCAAGGTTTGCTGGATTGTGGAGTCGTCCTTGGCGCGAACGTCCTTGGCCGTATCGGTTTGGTCACCTGTCCAGGTGAAAGTGAATCTATGCAACCTGGGTGCAGGGTTTTCTGCCTGAGCCCTAAAGAGCGCCCTAGCGCTACGAGCAGACACTTTACTGGCTGTCGAGCCTTGCGCGACAGCGTTGAAATTGCCTTTGACAGTTCCGGTTACAGTGATTTCTTGGCCGTTGGTCACCTGTGCGGCGTCCAAGGTTAGACCTTTGACGGTGGCCGTAATCAGGTTTCGATTTCCAGCTCCGGTCGAAAAGACGGCATCCTTTAGCTGCTTGTAGTTTTTGATGCCGGGCTTTAACTTGAAAGTTACGTCCACTGTTTGACCGGTTACGCTAGTGCCTGCAAGCTCGAAGCAATCGCCCAACCCCGCCATCTCAACGGTGGGGTTAGCTGGGATAGCTACGCCATCCGGGAAAGTGATGGACGCGGTGAACGTCGAGCTCAGGCTGGACAATGCAATCTTGTCCGGGGTCTTAGCGTTCTCTGGGAAGACCCCTTCTATGCCCGTCATTTGGTTCTTTATACCGGCGGGATCAACGGCTCCGGTAATCTCGAAGGTGCTCTTCGAGCCCTCCGTGTAAACCCGCTTTATCTTGGTGGTCGCGTCAATCGAGTCAGCCCACATATCGGCGTCAATCGTCAGATCCGCTTTGGTCTCGAGCACTGTTGGGTCAGTTTTCCAAGACAAGTAATACGTGGTGTCAGCCGTAATATCTGGGTTTGCGCCAGGTATCTTGATGCCAAAGAAGCTGGAGTCATCAAACCGGACGCCCGAACCGCCTGCGCCGGCAGCCTTGCTCCAATAAGACTGGTTGGCTAGCAAATACCCCAATTTCTTGGCGTCCGCCTTGGCTGGGGTGATGTCGCCATAAGTCACCTTAGTCAGCAGTGTGCGGAACTTCTGCCCGTATGTAGCTGGCTGTTTCAGAACGGCAATCTCGCCGCCGCTGGCGTCGGTCTCAACAGTAAACTCTTCAGGATTTGTCTTGAATATGCTTGTTTCAGAGAAAATCCCGCCGTTAGCCGAGAAAGCGACCCGGTATTCGTTGTCTTTATATTGGGCGTACAAGTCAATTTGGGTGGTCTCTGCAGCGAATGTTAGCCCAGCGCCCGGTGCGACCTCGTCACCAGAGCCGTCTGGCGCCGTCGTCCACTTTACGAATGTCTTTCCTGCCGGTACAAAGGCGCTGACCTTGGCGGCGACTTCGTCGAAAGCTAGGGCAGTGGCCGTGGTGTCGTTGGGGTCAACATTTTGGATGTACTCTTCACCTGCACCATTGTGGTAAATGACGGTTTTTGCGTCCCATTTCGCATAAACCTCGATGTTGGTATCGAGCTGGGCATTCGCATAATCGAAAGTATGCTCTGCGCCTGCCGCGTCCTTATAGAACCAGCCTAGGAACTTTACGCCGTTAGCGTCAGTTGGTGTGTCGGGGTCAGTGTTACCCGTCACATCGTCGAGTTTGTAGCCGCGAACGGTTGATTTCGCCTTGTCAGCGGTGGTGCCGTCGGCGAAAGACGCATTAGCGTTTTGCAATTTGAAGGTGGCTGTGGCGGCTGGCGCCCAAATGTGCTTTTGCCCGTCTTTGGAGGCCTGCGCTACCGAATAGTTGTACCTGACGCCGTTGGCGTTGATCGGGTTCACGGTATTAATGGTGTTGTCCGCCAGCGTGAATAGCGAAAGCCATTCGTTACCGTTTTGGTCGCCGTTGGTTGGCGTAACGACATCGTGGTTGAAATCGGGGCTATAGGCAATCAAATATGACCCGCCGGTAACCACGTAAGAGCTTCCGGTGCCACGGTTAGCCCCGCCATTGTCAGCAGTGTTATTGCTGGCGTCGGTATTGACCACGCTATTGCCAGTAAAGGTGATCGAGCACGGCCCTGACGACTGCCCAGCGCCATAGGAGGGGTAATACTTCATGTTGGTGGTTTCCAGCACAGAGTTGGTGAATGTCGCCTCGCCAGGCTTGTAGTTGACGTTCAGGCCGCCGTCCGTGCTGTTCTTGATGACTACCTTTGAGTCGGTCACCGATAATTTCGCCGAGACCGTGATGCGTGAGCCATCGGCAGTGAGAGTGGAGCCGTTGACTAGCTCAGACGCGCCCAATAGGGCGAGGGTATTTTTGTAGGCTCTGACTCCTGTAGCTTTGTAAGCATAAAAGTCAGAGTGGTCGAGGTGTACCCCGCCTTTGCCCTTGTCCGGGTCGAAGTAATACCAAACGCCGCGGGTGGTAAGCGAGGAATTCGTCATGTAGAGGCCGGCGTACTGTTCGCTTTTTCCGGGTGTGGCTTGGACGTCCACCGTGCAATTGATGAACCTGGCGTCTGAGTTATAGACAAACCCTCGCCCCAAGCTGTTCTTTGCCGAGATAGTTAAAGCCTCGCGTGAGGTGCCGTTAATTTTGCCTTTTAGGTCGAAGCCGATGGTGTTGCGGTCGAGGATGTAGTTGCCATCGTTAAGCTCAGCGCCAGCCTGGATGGTCAATGCGGTGTTGTAGCCGGTCATTGTGACCGTCTTGCCTGGGGCGCTTAGTTTCGCACCACTTGTGATGGTTAGAAAATTGCCAGAGCCTGTGAATGTGACGTTCTTGTTGATAGCCAGGTCAGTGCCGGACGTGAACGCGCCGACGGTATGTATCGTCCCGCCATCGGATACTAGACCAAGCGCTTTCTCAAGAGTTTTGACGGCGGCGGTTTGACTGCCATCATTGTCGTCTGAGCCCGCTTTGCTATCTACCCAAACCTCAGAAACACCTTGCGGGGAGCGTAATTGCGGTTGGTTGGCGGTAGTGGCTTTCAGCGTTGTCTCAGATGCGGTCGACGAGACTGGGGTTTGGTTTTCTGCTGTTGGGGACGCGGCAGAATCGCCGGCGCTTGGTGTCGGGGTGCTTGACGCCTCGGTGGGTTGAGGAGAAGCAGCCACGACATTTTCCCCTGGTGCGCTGCTAAGGGTTGTCCTCGCGGTAGCGCTTGGCGTGGCATCCTCCGCCCCGGCTTGATCCTCAGCGAAAGCCGCTGCTGGTGTCATAAACAGCGCAAAAATAAGCGACAACGATGCAGCAACGATTCGCTTAGGCATTGCGGCGTTGCTTTGCAATTTTCTTTCCCTAGTCGCACCCATTATTTCCCCCCAGGGTCGTGAGCGGATGGCCATTCGTCGGCCAGAAATAAATACATTCTCACTGAATAATACCGTCTGTTCGGTTAACTAATCTAGGTAGATCAAAAAAGTTCACCCGTTAGTCGAGGGTTCCGAGGCGCAGAGTCTGTCGTATTCCTGGTTTTGTCACGCCATTCACGCTCCGTTGATACCGGGCTGCCGATTAGAAACGTTCCAGCTGTCTCTAGGTGCGTATAAGGATGGTTTTCGAGATTAGCCGACGCCTAGCCAGAGACTCGTTCCACTAACTCGCTGCCCAGGATTACCGGGCTGGTGATGATTGCCAGACGGCGAGAACCCCTTTCGATGAGCCGCCGAGCCCCGAGGTGTCCAGACTCAGTATTGTCTACGTCTACCCATGAGTTAAAGGTTGGGGCTTGGGTAGGTCTGCCGATGAAAACCATAGGAGCATTTTGGAGAGTTTGGATTTGGTGCGGCACCTGGTGATGCAAGGTGACGATTGCGCCATCGACGTGACCCTCATATAGGAAGGGACGTAGTTTAGTGTCCTCGCACCCACGATCAGCGAGCATAAGCAACAACTGCAGATGGGTGTCCTCGAATTCGCGGTTCACTGCGTTGACTATGACTGAGAAGAACAGATCCGAAAATAAGCGAGGTCTGGCAGATGCCCGTCGTGCTGCTGGCGGACGTCCGCTCGGCTGGTGTTCAGGGCGATGGCCGCACCTACGGTCACCCGATCGTCCTTCGTCCGGTTTCGAGCGAGGATGCTATGACCGCCGACTGGTCGCGCCTGCCGTTCGATGTCCTGGCCCGCATCTCCAACCGCATCACCAACGCGGTGCCGGAAGTCAACCGCGTTGTCCTGGACGTGACCAGCAAGCCGCCGGCAACGATTGAGTGGGAATAGCGGAAACTGGCTTCTGAACTCGCGTTTTGGTGCTGCCGAGTACCACCTGATGCTGTTTCGGCATCGCCTCAGAACAAAGCCGCCAGCGAAATAGTGGGAATAAAAGCCCTCGACCCCTCTGGTTCGAGGGCTTTCTTTTTGCATTCCTACCTGGGAAAACGGTTCAATTATTCCCGCATGCCCCTACTGGGCGGTACGGCGGAGCACTCGGCGGTACGGGAATAATGGGGCCCTGCGGGAATAATTCACAATTCGGGTCCCCCGAGGGGCGATTTCGCGCGGCCGAAACTAAGTTGAAACTGCGAGGTGGATTCAAGCCCTCGTCAATTGCATTTGCCCAGGTCAACAAACGGGAATAATAAAACGCGAAAATCGGTTTCCGCAGTTTCAGTGACCCCGAATGCCGCCGAATAACGCCGCGTATCTTGCTGTGTTCGGGCACGTAATTATTCCCTTAACAGAGCTTCCGGGGTGCCGATTTCATGCGGGAATAACGGAACAGCCTCCGGAGAACCGGAGGCTGTTCGCAAGGAAACGTCAATTTAACTGGGGAGATATCAGAAAGAGGTCTTCCAGTCGGCGTAAGCGGCCTCGTCTATTTCGCCGCGTTCGAGCTCGAGATGCGCGAGGAGCCCGAGAGGGGGCTCTGGCTCACGGCGAACTGGCACCAGGTGCGCGACGACTGGCGCGCCGACGCGCCTGCGGACGACATGCCGGCTGCGCGCAGGTCCCGCGGGTGGCGCTTCATGCTGGCCTCGGAGGCCGAGCTCGGGCAAGCCCGTCGCGTCCTGCTCGACGGCGATGAGGCGTTCGCCCGGGTGCGGGGCTTCCTGTGTGACGCGGCTGCGATCGGCGCCTGCTACCGCGAGCACGTGGGGCCTCCCTCAAAACCGCTGAAGTCGCAGATAAGGGACCTGCAGCGCGCGCTGGGGAGGGCGGAGGTCCCGGGCGTGCCGGACGAGCTGGCGAGGCTGCTCGCGCAAGAGAAGGAAGAGAGCGCCGAGGATGGCGCCCGCAAGGTCAAGGAAGATTGGGGTGACGTCGATGAAGAGGCTTGGTAAGTTCCTCAAGGCGGCGCTTAAGGTCACGCTGGGCTTTTTCGTCTGGCTGTTCCGCGCTGTGTTCAAGTGGGTGATGTAGACGATGACCGTTTGCCTGCCTAGGCAAGCATTCGCTGTTATGAGCATGATAGTAGTGCAAGGAGATTCATCCGTTCTAGACGGCAAACGGCCGAGCGATTGGGTTTCGCTCGGCCGTTGTTTCTTTAACCTGACTGATTCTAATTTAGAAAGAAATCATCGACTTCTTCGCGCATGTGCAGGATTTCGCTATCTGGAACGTTAAGGCTTGCCGCCAGCTCAATGGAGCCGGAAAAAGCCATGGCGGAATTCGAGGAGAATGCCTTTTCTAGAAGACTGATGTATTTGATCATATTCTCACGAAGGTCGCTGATGCATGCGGCGTATTCGCTTTCGAGCTCTGTATCGAGGGCCTTCAGCTCCTGGGCATAGTGCGCGAGCAGCTCCGCCTCTCGTTTGTTATAGAAATCCTTTCCCAATTCGTACACGGTCGCCCCTACGGCGTTGCCGACGAGGGCGCCCAGAATCGGGATCGGAATGATAACCTGGCCCACGAAGCTCGAGAATGCGCTCACGGACGCATCGAGGCACGCGATTTCGGAACGTTCTATAAACTCGATCTCCGTCAGCTCGCCGCTGCGGAACCTGTAAGCGCATTCTGCGACGCCGAATGACGCAGTGACCAGCGCGCTTGCGACAGATGAGGGCGTGGCCGTGTAGTTGTTCAGCCAATAAACAGCTCCACCGCGAACCCCGCCCTTGACGAGTCCCATGCCGGAATCTTTGGCGATTTCCTCCCAGTCATCCTGGGTCAAGTCGTCGATACGCTTTCCGTTCCCGAGATGGCGCTTCATTGAAATGACGAATGCCGTTCCCGCTTCCAGAACGGCGCCAGCCGCTGCGGCTTTCGCGCCCTCTTGGGGCGTGGGCTTGTGCTCCTCGTAGATGTCTTTCTTTATCCGCTCGCTCTCGTCTGCGAGCCTGCTCTTCTCCTCGGCCATCTTGTCGGCGATAGCGTTCTTCTGGACCTCCGAGTACTCGAATTTGGAGGCTTCAAGGTCATCGATACTGAACCCGCTTGAGTCGAAGAACTCATGGATGCTCTTCCAGGTTGAGTAGGATGGGCCGCCGGTCGAGGACGCCAGTTTGGCTGCATCCTCCTTTGGCATCTCATACAGGGAGCGCACCGCGTCGAGATGGTCCTTCGGGATCTGATAGATGCCGTCTTTGTCGAGGAAATCAGGGTACTTCTGCAAATGGGCGGCCACAGCGTCCAAGGAGAACTTGCCGCCGGCGTTCACGAACTTGACCTGTATCTCGACGCCGTTGCGCAAAAGGTCGGCGGGGCCGTTGTCGTTCACCCATTCCATTACCGGTTTATCGCCATGGACGAGGCTCTGCGCATTCTCCAACCCGCATTCGGCCACCTCGGCGATGAACCCATGGATGCCCTTGCTGCCGCCCCTGTTCGCAACGACGAGGTCCTCGATCTTCCCGAGCGCCCAGTTCATGGACTCCATTGTGGAATCGAGGTTCTGGTCTTGGCGGTTGAGATTCTCGATGAGGTCGTCGATTCTCATCTGGTTGATCAAGCCGATCCATGCGGCGACGGCCTGCTCCTGGGAGCTCTTGAGTACCTTCTCTGCATTCATGGCTATTCACCGTCCCGGGCGGCCACCCTCTCGACGATGAGGCTGCCCAGGGACTTCGCGTTGTTTACCAAGGCACCCAGGGCCAGTTTCTCGTCGTCGGAGATGGAAAGGTAGTCGGCGCCGTACATGCGGCATGAGGGCATAAAGGACCCGGACAGCTCTTCGCGAAGGGTATTGGTCTTTATCTTAAGTGCCCCGATTGCTGCGGACGTCTCCCTGAGAGCCTCGGTGTTCCGCTTCACCGACAGGAGCTCTTCGTGCTTTTCCCTGGCAATCTCGTGCTGCTTTTTCACAAAGAGAGCGATGGAGGTCAGCAACGTGGCGCCTGCGACGCCCCATCCGATGGGGCCCGCCATTGTCAGGAAAGCGGTGCCACCGGCCATTCCGCCGCCTCCGGCGGCCAATGCGCCTCCGCCGAGCCAGGCCATCGCCGCATTTGTCGCGGCAGCGCCCGATAGCGTAGAGATCGCGGTGCCCGTGGAGGCGGTACCGAAAGTTGTGGCAACCCACATGGCGGCGGATGGGGCGATGCTGGCAACGGCCATACCTGCCGCGACGCCGGCGCCAGCGCTGGCTGCCGATTTCCGTGCCGAGTCCAGCTCTTCGCGGGCGAAGGACGCCGACTCTTTGAAGCTTCGCTTTTTGTGTGACACCTCTTCGATATCTTCCACGAACGACTTCGGCGTGTTCGCAATCGAGTTCACCAGGTCGGTAACGAGGTCCAGCAGGTCGATGCTCCTCAGCCTAGACTGGTAGAGCTCGATCCCTCCCGATTCCAGATCGGTATAGGTTTGGTTGTATTCGATGACGGTGAGCTCGTACTCATCCGGTTCTTTCGCCCTTGCATTCTCGACGCCTTGCCTGACCCCATCGGCGATTTCCCCCGCTTTACCTGCGATGGCGGCGACAGCGCCTTGGGCACCGGCCGCTGCCACGCTTGCAGCGTTTGCGGCTCCTTCAGCCACATCTCCAAGCATTTTCGCCATATGTTCCGGAGCTAGCCTTTGAGATTGGGGCGATCCGTCAACGTTTCGCTCATCGGCAAACTCAGTGTTGTATTTGAAGCTCTTCGGCTCCGGGACGTCTTTGATCGCATCCCCAATGCTCTGAACAGCGCCCTTTGCCTTGCCTGCAATGTCCCCGATAGCCTGCCCCGTCTGCTCGACGGCGCTTTGAGCGGCATTCGATGCCTGTTCGGCAACGCTTGCGATTCCTTTTCCTGCAGCAGCCGCAGTCTTCTGCGCCTCTTTTATTGGGTCGAAGCCTTTATCAAAGAAGCCCATCGCCCCTGCCTTTCTCCATATGCAATCTAAGGCCATTATCCCACCAATGGATTTGGCCTCTATCAGCGATTTAACCACCGGTCATTATCTGCGCGTCAACGTGTGCGCAGGCTCGGGCGCGGGCATCGGCCTTGCTGCCCTGCCGCCCGTGCAGAAGTCGATGCGCGACCCGCTCGAATCGAAGTCCATCACGCTGTCCTGCGGCAAACTCACCACCGGCGTCACGGTGAAGCCATGGACCGGCGTCTTCATGCTCTCCAACGTAAAGAGCGCCGAGACCTACTTCCAGACGGCGTTTCGCGTGCAGTCGCCCTGGACGGTCAAGGACGACGACGGGAACATGCAGATCGTCAAGAACGAGTGCTACGTGTTCGACTTCGCGCTCGACCGCGCCCTCACCATGGTGTCCGACTACTCCACGCAGCTCTCCCCAGAGAAGAAGGGCCCCGAGCAGAAGGTCGGCGACTTCATCCGCTTCCTGCCCGTGCTCGCCTACGACGGCAGCCGTATGAAGGAGATCAACGCCTCCGAGATCCTCGACATCGCCATGGCGGGGACCTCCGCGACGCTTCTCGCCAAGCGCTGGGAGTCGGCGCTGCTCGTCAACGTCGATAACGACACGCTACGACGCCTGCTCGCCAACGACGAGGCAATCAACGCCCTCATGAGCATCGAGGGCTTCCGAAGCCTCAACGACGACATCAAGACCATTATCAACAAGTCGGAAGCGGTAAAGGAAGTCAAGAAGGAGAAGGAGTTCAAGTCCAAGCGCAAGGAGATACAGAAGAAGCTGATCAAGTTCGTCACGCGTATCCCGGTCTTCATGTACCTCACCGACTACCGCGAGGAGACGCTCTACGACGTCATCACCCAGTTGGAGCCGGGGCTGTTCAAGAAGGTCACCGGCCTCGACGTCTCGGACTTCAACCTGCTCGTCTCGCTTGGCGTGTTCAATTCCGCCCTCATGAACGACGCTGTCTACAAGTTCCGTCGCTACGAGGATGCGAGCCTTGTCTACACTGGCATCAACAAGCACGAGGGCGAGAAGGTCGGCCTCTACGACACGTCTCTGTCCAATTACGACTACCTCTACGCGAAGCAGCAGGAGTCGATGGTGGCCCCCGACGGTTCCACTCTGGGCAACGGCGCTGGGGTGGAGGCTCCGTCGCCTGCTGTTGCGGTAAGTCCCGCGATCAAACCGTCGGCATCGGGCGTTTCGAGGTCGACTGCGAAAGCAACGACGCTCGGAGAGGCGCCCGTCAAGAAGGACTGGGTCATCGACGTCCTCGAGTCCCACAACGTCCGCATCGCCGATCGCCGTCCCAAGGGCGGAAGCCTTTGGGCCATCGGCGGCGGTGAGCTCGACGTCGTCATGAACGAGCTTGCCGCGAACGGCGCGCAGTTCACCTACAAGTTGGAAGGCGGTAAGGCAACGAGCTTCAAGGCCGGCTGGTGGCTTTCCGGCTATCCGAAAAAGTCCGAGCCCAAGGCATTGGAGCCCGAAGAGCCGGTTATCACTGAAGCCGACCTTTCCAGGATTGAGGAAGGAACCCAGATCTTCCACAAGAGCTTTGGCTATGGTGAGGTCGTTTCGATTGGCAGTGACAGAATCGCCGTGCGTTTCGACAACGACAAAAAGAAAAAAGAACGCGAATTCATGTTCCCGTCGACCTTCTACCAGGGGATGTTGCAGCTATGAGGTCCGCAGAAGCCATCAAGTCGATACTCGAGGAGCAAGGCCGCTCCCAACGCTCCCTTGCTATCGATCTCGGTCTCACCCCGCAGGCGCTAGACCAGCGCCTAAAGTCGAAGACTATGAAGGTGGAGACCTTGTGTCAAACGGCAGCGCAGCTCGATTACTCTGTGAAGCTGGTTCCGAAAGGTGGCGGCGAGAGCATAGAGATTGAGGGTTAACCGATGTGCTTGGAGCTTGACCTGTTGCTTCCTGTTTCCGAAAACGAAGCGGGTGCGCCCCAGGGCGCCCCGCGGATTATTGAGCGCTCGCCGAGAAATCTCATCGGGGAGGCTCGCTTGGCGTTCGATGCCGGGCTGCTAATCTCATGCCTGACGGTTCTGGTCACCATTCCAGATGTCTGTTCGAATTTGATCGACTCTAGCAATAAAGATGGTCAGCGAGATTGGTGTACGAGGTATCTCGGGTTTCCTAGCACCCCTGTGGCTGACGACATCGACCGATCTCGCGAGCAAAGTCGAGACCATATCGAGCGAACGATGAATGCGCTCATGCGGGAAGACAACTTCACCGCATCCGATTTCTGCCAGCTGCGAAACGCTGTGCTCCATACCGGATCTTCGGTTGTTGACGGCGCGGGGGCAAAATACTCGCCGTTCCATTCGATCGATATACAGGTCTTCAACGACGACAGCCAGCTGGTCATTGGATATGGAGCCACCAGCTCACCAGAGGCGAATGGAATTGAAGGCGATTGCCGCATAAAGATCAACATCAACTTAACTGCCCTGCTTGCGCGCATGGAAAGGGGCGTTGAAAGGTTTTTGAGCGAGTATCCTGAGCTCGATAAGGAAAAAGGGGAATGGGAGTACCTGACTTGGGGAATCGTTGATTTTCGAGCTCCGATCAACTGAGGGCTCCTTTGTTCACTAAGTGAAGCGATCAGCCTTATTGAGCAGTTCCGAAGCGTGATTAGGGGCATGCACGAAGCCACCTGCGACGATTCTTTCAGTCATCGCTCTTGTGTATCCCTTCTGACCTGCGGGAACGCATGACGATAAAGCCGCTGGCTACGATTCACTTCGTTAAACGGGCGTCGATGAGGATGATTGTTGCTTTTGGCATCCATTTCGGGTGTTTCTGAGCCTCAAAACCAGCCCATTCTTGTCCCCGGGTCAAAAATGAAACTGCGGGCTCGCGGTTTCGAAATAGTTCGCGCTTTTGTCCCAGGATTTGTCCCAAACGCCTACGCGAGGTCACGCAGCGGGATTCGGTGGTATGACGGTCAAAATCGACGAGCCAACTGGAGTCAACTGGAATGACGCAACAGTAAACGAGCGTGAAAGAGTGGGAGTAGCGGGTTAGATCGAGGCTAGATTCCGCTTTATGAATTGATGCGCTACCTTCCGCAATGCGTGCATACCTGTGGCCAGCCATTCGTACACCTCATTGACTGAATCACCAGTCAAATCGGCTGGGCGTGCAACGTTCACAACGCGGGTCGTCTTGTCGAGGTCGCCCTCGTCCCACTCAAACGTACCCTCGAGGAATTCCAGTTCTTTCTCGATGTCGGATCGCCGTGCGAGGACGGGTTTGTAGCTTTCTTCGTCAGAAAAGTGGAGCTGGACGGCCACTTCTTGCCCGCTCAACCGTACTAATGCTGTTAAATCGCACTTTCGCAGACCAATGCCAAATGAGGCCCAGTTATCGCGATTAGGCTCACGTGTCGACGGGTCGCGGAAAGCTTCGGTAAAGCCAGGACGATTCGCACAGTATTCATAGAAACCGTTCCAAAATTCCACCATGGATGCGTCGCGGTGGCTCGTGGTCGCTGCCTCGTCATAGCGTCGGCGAATTTCGCTCAACTTGGGACCACCGTCATTCAGACGCCAAAAGTCCCATCCGTTTCGTCCTCCAGAACCTCCTTCGAGGGCGATGACGCGACTAGCTGCCGAGGATGGGCTCGAGAACTTCTCACCGTTGCGCAAGATTAAATCGCCCCTATCGGTGAGTGTCACTGTTTGCGTGAAACGATCAGAACCGGGTTCCAGCACGTCGCCGACATGAAGAAGTCCTGCCGATACGAGGTCATGAATCGTGACTCGCCATGCGCGTCTGTCTGGCTGCTTGCGCGCGACGTATCGCTCGGCTGTATCGGGCGAAACATCAAGGCCTGGCCAGCGCTTGAGCGCAATTGCAGTCAGGTTTTCTGCTCTGTTTCGTATCTCCTCTTCACCCCATGACTCTGCATCTTTCAGTTCTGCTGAGATCGCCATGTATTCGTTGGCGTAACCGCCGATGCAGCGTTCCTTCTTTTCAGTAAAGGTACCGTCGGAAAGTTCGGAATTGTAGGCAGTGACAGTCAAGTTGCCGATGTTGTTGACGAGGGCTTCAAAGCCTTCCTCAGGGGCCTCGCCCAGCGCCTGGCGCCATTCAGAATGAGCAAGCGCATTTTGCGGCATGATGTGCTCAATTGTGTATGAGCCGGATGCGAAATCGTGAGGATCTTTAGGGTGGTGGAAATTCTCAAGATTTGTCAGCAGGAAGAAAGACTTTCTGAAGAGGTAAGAGTCACGCGTGAGTAGTGCATGCGAAAACTCGTCATCTGTTGGAAAACGCCGCGTGGTCCCCGCTGCCATGTATAGCAACGATTGGAAGGCTTCGACGTAATCACCGCCCTCTTCCTGCACTTTATTGAGATTTCCGATAATGCTGGGAAAGAACTTATTCAGCGAATTTGTGGGAGCATCGCAAATTGCTCGCCTCAAGACGTAACTTTCGGTCAGACGAAGCAGGCGGATAAAATCTTCTTTTTCGAAGGCTCCTGCCTCGTAATCTTGATAAAACGACAGGAGGAGCGGATTGAGGACGCTCATATCCAGTGTTGCTATTGTGTCGAAGTGCTCTTTGAGCTGGGGGTCCTCCTCGGTCCCAGAGGTGATTGCCGCGTAGTAGCGAGCAACGTCTTCCATTTCACTGAGAAGGTTGACCATCCGCCCTTTCTTGGCAAACCCGTTTTCGGTGACGTGGCGCTTGAAAATGGGGTACACATCTTTACGCGTGAGCGGTTCAGGCGCATACAGAATGGTCAGATAGTTTCTGATGAATTCATCGAAAACTCTGTCGTATGTGTCTTCGCCAAGGGTCTGCTCAATACGCCGCCAGTGGTTCTGATAGAGCTTTTCTTGTTCGCCTCGGGGTAATCCCATGAGGACAAAGTTTCGGATCAGGTCGGCTGACGAAAGATCTTTACCTGTCGAGTTCATCGATTCGAAAATGAGCTGAGGATTGTCGCGAGTTGCATCCAGAGAAATCGATACAACTTCAAGACGCTGCAGACCATCCCATATTGTATTCGGATTGTCGAGGGCGGCCAGCTTTCGCTCGAAAAACTCCAAGTTGGCAATTAAACGTGATGAGTTGTTGACGACTCGATAGTCCTCGTCCACTAAATGCTCGAGCAACGAGATAAGGGTAGCTCGATCGCCCTGAGACAAAAGCAGCTTGTAACGCTCGTCACCATGCCTGTCGTCATCTATCAGGTACCCCTTGTTGACCAGCCGAGAGTAGGAAAAGTTGAGCTTTTCGTCAGGGTTGTTCTTAGCGTATCGAGCCAGCGCAATCATGAGGAGTACGACAGTTGTGACTCGCTGCTGACCGTCGATTAAGAGAAGCGGCGTCACCTCCGACATCACACCATCTTGGATCCACACAATAGAACCGGTGAAGTGCTTATCATCTGGGCGCTTTCCAACCGACAACACGTCTTCCCACAATTGTTCGCATTGCTCCTCGTCCCACGAGTAGGGGCGTTGATAGACAGGGATGACGAAACGTAAGTTCTGGCTTGTCACAAGCCCGATGAGCGAACGAGCCGATGCGTTCATAGTCATGAGAGCGGGCGCCTTTCGCCGAACAGTTCTTTGAGGCACTGTACCGCACGGCGGCGTCTTAGTGGCATTGAGCTGTGCGAAGAGGCAGTGACTTTTCTAGAATGTTTCGCAGACCAGCCGCCTTTGACACGACAAGTAAGACTGCGCGATGAGCGTCATGCAAGAACGAAATGCCTCGAGCGGCTCCACGAATTTAATCAGCTGCGCCCATCCGAACAGGTCAAACGCCAGGCGATGATGAAGGAAATGTTCGCTGAAATAGGGGAGAACTGCTACATCGAGCCTCCGTTCTACGCGAACTTCGGTAGCAACATCTACGTCAACTTCAACTTCACCTGCGTAGACGACACACACATTTACGTCGGTGTCTACACGATGTTCGGCCCGAACGTCACCATCTCAGCGGCGGGACACCCGATTATCCCGGAGCTTCGCCGAAAGGGCTACCAGTACAACATGCCGGTTCGCATCGGCTCAGGCTGCTGGATCGGTGCGGGTGTCAATATCCTGCCTGGAATCAATGACCGCGACAAGGAGTTCCACTTCAAAGATCGCCGCATTGACTACGCGCAGCTGAACGGAAAATAGGAAGCCGCCCTGCTGGCTCAAATGTGACACACATCACTTAAATTGTGTCCCGTTAAGTGGTGTTCGTGGGACGCAGATGCACATGCCATCCCTCACAATAGAACACATGTTCGATACTTGTGTGTGTGCAGGTGCACCCGACGGCGGCGGTTCCGCCAGTGAGCTTGATGCTGCCATCGAGCAGGTGAACGCACTGCGCGAGGCGGATGCCCGCTGGCGGAAAGCTGAAGCTGAGCGCGCCCGCATGATCATCGACACGATTCTGACGGTCACTGCCGCGCTCAAAGGAGAGCAGGCTCTTGTGCCGCGCTCAAGCAGCGGCACCCCGCTCATTGCCGAGTTCGCCCATCTCGAACTTGCTGCCGCTTTAGGATGCTCACCCTCTCAAACATTGCAGGAACTCTACTCGCTACTTGGTGTCCGCTTCCGCCTCCCGAGACTGTGGGACCGAGTCATGGATGCTGAAATCCCCGTCTGGAAGGCCTGCCATGTTCACTCGCTGACGTCCACACTCGGCGAATCTCAATGCGCGACGCTCGATGAACTGCTCGGACAGATCGGCTCATGGAACCAGGGGCGCATCACCCGTCACGTGAACCTTCTGATCGCCCGCGTTGCCCCGCAGATGATCGAAGTGCGTGCAGAACTTGCCGAGCGTGCCAGACGCGTCGTGTTCGACATGGACGAGGGAGCTGGCAGCGCCTATATGCATGCGCAACTCGCCGTTACAGATGCCCTCCATCTTGACCGCACCGTCGCAAGTCTGGCATCTGCGCTGGCCGCCTCGCATCCAGATGAGTCGGTTGATGAGCGGCGCTCGCGTGCACTCGGCTTGCTGGCGAACCCCGAGCAGGCGGGGGCACTGTTAAATGGACGTGAAGCGAAAACTGAGCGCAGAGCTGAGATCGTTGCTCATATCTACCCGGATTCGCCGCACTGCGCGAGTATCGACGACGGCGGTTCTGTTCCCGTCGCGCAACTCGCATCCATGCTTGCGCATACTCGGGTCACGATTCGCCCCGTCCTTGACTACTCATCGCTGCCTGCCGGTGACCGGCACGATCCGACATCGACGATGCGCAGGGCACTGCTTCAGCGTGAACCGTTCGAGGTATTCCCCTACTCGAACACGCCCTCAACCTCGTGCGACCTGGACCATACGGTCCCATATGAGGAAGGTGGCTCGGCTGGGCAAACAAATCTGGCGAATCTGGGTCCACTGTCGCGAAGTGTTCACCGTGCAAAAACGAATGCAGGTTGGGACCTCGACCAGCCAGAGCCTGGTGTGTACCAGTGGACAACTCCACTTGGCTTCCGGTACGACGTTGTCAACGGAATTACCCGCTATCGCGGACATATGCCGCCTCAAGGGGAATGAGCCGCAAACGCGGCGGGTTCGTTAGGATCGGTTCAGAGGAATAAGCACGTCACCACAGTGAAGGAAGTGACCGGTCCGGTGTCGAAGAAAAAGAAGCGCGAATGGCCACCAGCTGCGCAACCGCTCGAAGGTCATGTGATCGACAACCACACTCATCTGCCGCTGTATGAGGAACAGATTCCTCGCGCTGAGGGAATCAGGCTGGCGCTTGACGAACAGCTCGAGCGCGCTCAGCAGGTCGGTGTGCGCGGACTCATCACCTCTGCCTGCGAAATCCCTGACTTCGACGGATCGATGCAGCTTGCGCGTGAGGGCGCGTCCGGCCTCGCGATACGAGTGGCGCTTGCGATTCATCCCAACGAAGCAGCATTGCATGCCGGGATTGCTGAACCGTCGCCAGATGGCCTCGTCCCGCACGTTGAACAGCACCACGTTCCGCTGGACGAAGCACTCGCGGAGGTTGAACGGCGTCTGAATGACCCGGTCATCGTTGCCGTCGGTGAAACCGGACTCGACTACTTCCGTACAGCCGATGCCGGCAAACAAGCGCAGGCGGAATCATTTCGCGCGCACATTCGACTCGCAGCCGCAGCGGGCCTGCCGCTGCAGATTCATGATCGTGATGCGCATGAAGACACACTCGCGATCCTGAACGAAACCGCCACGGCCGACCAGCTCATCGTCTTTCACTGTTACTCCGGCGACGCGGCAATGGCGCGCGAACTGGCGAAGAACGGGTGGTATGCGTCATTTTCCGGCAATATGACGTATCCGGCTAACGCCCACCTTCGTCAAGCGCTGGTCGAACTTCCGCCTGAACTCGTGCTGGTCGAAACGGATGCGCCCTATCTCACAGCAGTGCCGTGGCGTGGTCATCCGAACGCGACTTACTCAATTGTCCACACTGTGCGGGCAATTGCCGAGCTATGGAACGTCGACGAAGCTGCTGCGTGTGACCGGTTGTGGCGCAATACGACGCACGTATACGGCGCGTGGGCGTAAGGGGTGGACGCAACCACGTGCGACGGCGAAAAGCAAACGCGACGCATGTGAGATGTGCGACGTCGGATGTCACGTTTGGGTAAAACCTATTAGTGTGGCACCAGTCAGTCCGTCTGCCCGACGGAGCCGAACGACCTCAGGACACTTGTGAATTTGGAATTCTCACCGAGCCGACGAACCGTTATCGCAGCCGCATCCGCCGCATCGCTCGCAGTTGTGGGCGTGGCCGGAGTGGGCGCAGCAGCAGCACACAACACCGTGACTCTCGAGGTCGACGGAGTCTCGCAGCCCGTCAGCGGATTCTCCCGCACCGTCTCAGACGTCATCAATGCTGCAGGCGTTGAAGTCAACCCTCACGATCTGGTCGCACCGGCGATGGGCGAGGGAGTGTCCAACGGTGACACCGTCGTTGTACGGACTGCATCGCCGTACACGGTGGATCTGGACGGGAACCAGGTGGAACTGTGGTCCACAGCAGGATCAATGGCCGATTTACTGGACGAATTCTCCCAGCACGGCACGGCGATCATCGCCGCTGACCGATCCTTTGCCCGTGCCACATTGCCGCTGGCAGCGCCCGGCGAACGCATCAAGGTTGAGGTAGACGGCCAGACCCTTGACACAGCTGCCGAAACCGGTGACGACACGGCTTCAATCCTGGCTCGCTTGGGCGTCACAACAAGCCCGTTGGATCGCGTGAAGCTGGAAAACCGCGGCGGCACCATCACGATCGTCGTGACACGAGTTGAGCGCGGCTACCGCACGCAGACCGACGCAGTGCCGTTCCAAACTGAAGAGCGAAAAGACGACACCCTGACTGAAGGAACGACGTCGGTTATTCAGGAAGGCAAAGACGGCTCGGTGACGACCAAGTACTTTGAGGAAAAAGTCGGCGGAGAAATCGCCGTGTCGGCAGCCGTATCGACCAGCAAGACCGACCCGCAAAGCAAGATCGTCGCGGTGGGAACGAAGAAAGCGGCCGCCCAACAGAGGACGACAGCTTCCACGCCGACTGCAGCTCCCGCAACCACTGCTGGTTCGGACGTGTGGGCCGCGTTGGCTCAGTGTGAATCCGGCGGAAATCCGGCGACCAACACGGGCAACGGATTCTACGGCATGTACCAGTTCACTTTGCCCACGTGGCAATCGATGGGCGGCACCGGCCTGCCCTCGGACGCATCGGCAGCTGAGCAAACTGCCCGCGCTCAGGCACTGCAGGCGGCAGCTGGATGGGGCCAGTGGCCAGCATGCGCGGCAAGCCTCGGACTGTACTGAGCGCGCAACTCACCACAATTTTCCGGTCCGACTCCACAAATAGTCACAAAACGGTTACGGTAGGAACAGCCGATTGGAAGGAGCCTGCCGTGACCCCGCGACGCATCATTGCCACAGCAAGTGCAGCGTCACTTGCAGTAGCCGGCATCGCGGTTGGTGGTATTGCTCAGGCTCGTCACACAGTGATGCTCGAAGTCGACGGAGTCAGTCAGCCTGTCACCGTGTGGGGCGGCACAGTCTCCGACGCGCTCGCCAGCATCGACGTACAGGTCGGTGAACACGACCTGATCTCGCCCACACCCAGCGAAAACATCGCGTCAGTTGACCATGTCGTTGTGCGCACGGCCAAACCCTACGACCTGACGATCGACGGCGAAGAACGCACCGTATGGTCGACGTCCAGCTCAATTGACACGATCCTGGCAGATGCCGACACCTACGGATCCACCGTGGCGATAGGCGCGAGCCGCTCCTCGATGCGAGCCGAACTTCAACCGCTCGTGTCACGCGCACGCACACTGCCAGTCATTGAAACAAACGGCAACGTGATCCAGAATGTTGCCGTCCGGGCAGGCCAGGACATACGACACGTCATTGAAAACAACGGAATCAAGCTGTCGCCGCTGGACCGGGTCACCCTCGAATCGGCAAACGGCGAACTGTCCGTGCGCGTCCAGCCCGTCACCCGCGGACGCGTCAGCACAGACACCCCGGTGAACTTCTCGAAAGAAGAACGCAAGTCCGACGCACTGTTCGAAGGCGAACGCATCGTTGAACAGGAAGGCACACACGGTGCCAACAGCTCTGTGGTGTGGCAGGAAACAGTCGACGGCGAAGTGACCTACTCAGCCGTGCTGTCGGCCGACAAGAAAGCGGAACCGCGACCGGAAATCGTCACCGTCGGCACCAGGAAAGTCACGCCCGAAGCTCTCCTGGCCGCCGGCATCGATCCGAAAGCCCAGTTGGAAGAAGGCACTGAATCAGATGGCCGCACGTCCGTACGATTCCGAGCCAAACCCGGTGACATCTCAAGCCAGGCCGAACTCGATGAGATTCGCGGCATCGCTGAAGCCGAAGGGCTGACGATCAGCTCGACACCGACCGGAACATACTCGGGCGAAGATCCGCGCGGCATCGCGCAGCAAATGGTGAGTCAGCGCGGCTGGTCAGACAGTGAATTCCAGTGCCTGCTGACATTGTGGGATCGCGAATCGCACTGGAACCCCTATGCCGCTAACGCCTGGTCAGGCGCCTACGGTATTCCGCAGGCTCTCCCCGGATCGAAAATGGCATCTGCCGGTGCTGACTGGCAGACGAATCCGGCCACGCAGATCACGTGGGGCCTGGGATACGTCGCCGGCCGCTACGGAACCCCATGCGGCGCGCTCGGGCATTCCAATTCTGTCGGTTGGTACTGATCCGCGCTCACGCGATACCCTCGTGACGTGAACGAAACAGACGAACGATCCGCGCTGCTGGGACCTGCCGAGATCCACGCAATCGCGGCTGCCCTCGACATTCGCCCGACCAAAGTGCTGGGGCAGAACTTCGTGCACGACGGCGGAACCGTTCGACGCATCGTGCGAGCAGGTGGCGTAGGGAGAGATGACCACGTGCTTGAGGTCGGGCCGGGACTGGGGTCGCTCACACTGGCGCTCCTGGAAACCGGCGCACATGTCGATGCGGTCGAAATTGATCCACGCCTGGCTCGTGCGCTGCCGGAAACCGTTCGGGCCCGCATGCCCGAGGCAGCAGAGCGCCTCACCGTCACCTGTATGGATGCGATGAAAGTGACGCCGGACGAGTTGGGCGACGCTGCGCCCACCAAACTTGTCGCCAATCTGCCATACAACGTGGCTGTGCCGGTACTGTTGCGACTGCTCGAACGCTTCGAGACGCTGCGCGATGTCCTGGTTATGGTGCAGGCAGAGGTTGCCGACCGCCTCGTCGCAGGGCCCCGCTCACGAACCTATGGTGTTCCCTCCCTGAAAGCCGCGTGGTACGGCCACGCTGAACGAGCCGGAAGCATCGGGCGCGCCGTGTTCTGGCCGGTTCCGAACGTCGATTCCGCACTGGTGCGGCTCACCAGGCGCGATGAGCCGTTGGGTGACGCCGTCCTGCGCGACGCCACATTCGATGCGATCGACCGCGCATTCGGGCAACGACGCAAGACTCTGCGCGCGGCCCTGCGTGACTGGGCGGGATCCGGGGAAGCGGCCGCCGACCTTCTCACCCGTGCCGGCATCGACCCGCAGGCTCGTGGCGAAACGCTGTCCATCGGCCAGTTCGTCGACCTCGGCAGGCTTATCGTCGCCGCCAGATGCGATCCCTCCACGCCCGAGGGAGCCTACGCCTCCACACGAAACGGAGAGGCACATGCGTGAAGCTCAGGCCAGCGCCCCGGGCAAAGTCAACATGCTGCTGCGCGTCGGCGCGCCGGAAAAAGACGGATATCATCCGCTGATCAGCGTGTTCGAGGCGCTCGACCTGCGTGAAACCGTCACAGTGACAACGGCTCGCACCCCCGGAATCGCGGTATCGACAACCGTGTACACGCCAGAGGGCGAGGTAGACGGTCAGGCAAGCGCCATGATGAACGAGCTCGACCCGCACCGGCACTTGGCGGCACGAGCCGCACGCACCTTGCAGCGCCTCGCACAAAGCGGCCCGTGGGCGTCGACCGCGGCAGGCGTGAGGATCCACGTTGATAAGCGCGTGCCGATTGCCGGTGGAATGGCCGGTGGGTCAGCGGATGCGGCAGCCACCCTCGTCGCCTGCAACGAACTGTGGGAATTAGGACTGGACGCAGATCAGCTCCAGGCGGTCGGCCGCACGCTGGGCGCGGATGTGCCGGCCTGCCTGGTCGGCGGAATCGCGCTGGGAACCGGGCACGGCGACCATATGCAGGTCTTGGACAGCGAACATGAACACCTGTGGGTATGCGCAACCGCCCACGAAGGTTTATCGACGCCGGAGGTTTTCAGGCGGCGCGATGAGATGGGTGAATGGGCCGAACTCACCCGGCCAGACGAACAGACGCTCGCCGCACTCACCGCCAGTGCGCGCGAGGCGGCACCGTACTTACATAACGACCTGGCAGCGGCCGCGTTCACGTTGCGACCCGAACTGGCCGACACGATTGAGATCGGACGCGAAAGCGGCGCGCTCGCGGTGATCCTGTCCGGATCGGGGCCAACAGTTGCAGCCCTCGTTGCCGACGAACGCGCCGCTGACAGCGTGGCCGCAGCATGGCGTGAGGCTGATCAGGTTGATCGGGTCATCACCACGCGCGGCCCCGCCCACGGCTCAGTGGCGTCTGCGAACTGACAGTGCGCACGCTCCTACGCCCAGCGCTCCAAGTGCTGTGAGTGCGAGGATCGGTGCAGACGAGCCGGTCGCGCTGAGGCGAGGCGGCTTGTCGGCCTGAGGACGCTCGCCAGTCGTGGGCGATGTAGGCGGTGCGGGCGGTTCAGCCGGTTCCGGCGGTTCGACTGGCGTCGCCGCCTCTTCGCCGCCAATCGTGTACACCTCGTAGCGCGCAGCACTCCACGGTGCCGAACCATCGCGCGGAGTCAGCTCAACCGTGATGCTATCGACGTTCTCAGTGATGGCGCGGGGGATTTCGAACGTGTCCTCCAGCCACTGATGAGTCTGATTGGCCAGGGGCTGCAGCCACGTGCCGACATGCATGCCGTTCACGGCCACATCGACGCTTTGATAGCCACTCGACTGGTCCGACATGCGATGCAGGCGTACACCCTGATTCGACTTCTTGACTGCCGCGGTGAAAGTGATCGGATCAGTCGAGTCGCGCAGAGAATCGGTCACGCTGACCGTGTCATCGTTGCCTTCGAATGTGCTGGTCAGGGAGCGCGGTTCGCCGCCACCTGAGTACGCGTGAGCCGCCTCGCTGTCCACGTCGGTGATGTTGAGTGAATCAGTAAGGGTCAGTACAGGCGCAGCCGCGTGGCCGTACCAGAAAGCGGTCGAAGAGTATTCAGCTGGATGGCGATTATCCGGCCCGTGCTCCAATCCGGCGCTGATCGAGCTCTGGAAATCGATCGCATCACCGATCAGCAGTCGGTAGGCCGAGTCGCACTGATAGTCACAGCCGTACGTTCCAGCGATCTTCTCCAGTGGCGCACCGTTGGTAAATGCGGAGAACGGTCCGTAATCGAAATACCAGCCACCCTCGTAGAAATCTTCACTGCCGGTGCCGTGCCACTGTGGGGTGCGCAGCCCGTCAACGTAGATGCGCTCATCGCCTTCCAGGTAGCCGCGAACGTTGCCGTCGCCCTGTGACGAGGACATGGTGTGGCTGACTCCCATGAAGCGGCCCTGGCCTTCAGTTGAGAGGAACACCCAGTCGCGCCCGTCTTCGGTCGGACCCGCGTGGTGCGTGGCGTAGAAATATCCGAGGGAGGGGACCGGTCCGCTCAAACGCTCGGCCACACTCGCATCCGCGTTGAATGTGACATCGCACGTACCGTTGTTCAGCGTGTACTGAGAGTTGTTGACCAGTGAGATCGTCATCGTCTTGCCGAACGGCATCGGCCACCACGACGAATATGTCCCTGTTTCGGGATCGACACCGAACATCAGCGAGGTAACGGGCGCCTGACCCAGACCGGTACCGAAGAATTCTCCGATCGGCGCGTCGACGGTCAACTGGCCGTCGGCGTGGATCTGGATATGTGTATTCGTCAGGAAATCGTCGGACGCCGCGATTTGCTCGGCGTCAGCGGGGTTTGTATTTTCGCGCGCATAGGTCCGGTCTCCGTGCCAACGTTCGTTCACGATCGAATAGTCGTGAGCTTGTTCAGAGGCGCGCGATTCGTCGGTTCCCTCGCCAACGTCGACTTCGTCGGTTCGGATCATGTCGCCGCCCACCTTGGAGTCGACGAAGTAGCGGAATTCGTTGAAGTCGTTGCCCGCAGAGATGAATTCGTTGGTGATACGGATCGATGACTTGCCAGCGGTGGCGTCGGCGGGCAGTTCAACCGATTCTTCGCGCCACACCCCTGATTTGCCTTCGGTGCCATCCCACTGGCCGGCCTGCGTGCCGTCAACCAGGATGCGTGCCTTCTGATCAGGTGAAATCGGGTCATAGCGGCGCGTGAGCGTGACTCCCTCGTTCGCGGGATCAATCGCCACGGTGAAGCTGGTCGAATCCTTCGTTGCGCGACCGTCATCGTTCATGCGCTCAGGTGCCGGCGCGCCCTTGAGACCTGGCAGGCCAAGGGTGAAAGCCTGGAGCATTCCGGGCTCATCCAGTGTCGCGATTGTTGTGGATTCGCCCGGAGCAAGACTGAAGTCTGCGTGCAGGTTCGGCTCATTGACGAGGGAGGCCGGCGGCTGCGTACCCCAAGTCTTAGTCTGTTCGAGCAGGTCGGTGGGCACGTTGGAGGGATCGAAGGTCGAAATGCCGTCAGCGGTGGCGAACGAGCGGTACGACACATGGTAAAAGAACGGATTGTTCTGCACCGTGACGCGCATGGATTCGCGGTAGGGCATGGGGATCTTGATGTACACGCCACCGGAGGTTTGCATCTTGTCGGCAACGAACGGATAGATGAACGGTGCGCCGGCTTTACCTTCAACCACGTCCTGGAACTGTGCATTGAGAACGACTGTGCCGTCGAGTTCGATGATGATGTTGCCGGCCTTGGTGACGTCGCCACGATCCCACGTTGACCAGATGGATTGGATTTCGCCGGCGCCTGTGGCTTCTGCCAGCACGCATCCTTCATCGGTGGTGCGCAGGCAGGAGTACTTTCCGCTGAATCCGTCGTGGTCGTTGCCACCTTCGCGATCAAAACTTGAGAACTGGCGGCTCTGCGTGCCGGTGCTCAGTTCCGGAAGGCGAGTGATGTCAGTGTAGGTTTGCCAACCTGTTGCGGGATTTTCGTCGGGTGGCGCTGCCTGGGCGAGTCCGCCGATGCTGAGCAGCAGGGCTGTTGACGCGGCCAGTGCGATCTTTCCCGGTCGAGAGAGGTGATTCATCATTGATCCTTGGGTCGAGTGGCGGCATCGCCACTTCGTTTTCGGGCAAAATCAGCTTAAATGGAGCAAAAATGAGTGTCAAGCGATTGTGCATAGTAAATGCTATGTGATATATAGGTTATAGTAATACTAATGTCGCTAAACCGTTACCTGTGAAATCGTTGAGTCGTCTAAACAGCTGGTATACGGTGTGGAGATCAATCTAGGCGCTTGACATCAATGGCGAATCGGAGGCGCGTCGTGACTGTACCGTTGCTCGAAATGCACCATATCGGGAAATCGTTTTCAGGAGTGCGAGCACTCGATAATGTGTCGTTGCGCCTGGGCGCCGGTGAAGTTGTGGCACTGCTGGGAGAAAACGGAGCAGGCAAGTCCACGCTGATCAACGTGCTCTCTGGAGTCTTCAACGACTACGACGGTCACATCAAGGTCGACGGAGAGCCGGTCACGCTGCATAGCCCCAGCACCGCACAACAGCTGGGGATTTCCACCATCCACCAGGAACTGAACCTCGTCCCCGACATGTCAGTGGCAGACAATATCTGGCTCGGACGAGAACAGGCGACCGGAGGGTGGGTCAAGAAACAGCGCACGATTTCGACGGCCCGGGATCTGCTGGCGCGAGTCGGGCTGGATCTAGATCCTAGAAAGTTCGTGCGTCAATACCGACTGGCAGAACAGCAGCTCATTGAAGTGGCAAAGGCGATGAGCCTGAACACCCGAATCCTGATCATGGACGAACCGACGTCGGCGCTGGCAGATGCTGAAGTTGAACGCCTGTTCGAGGTTGTCAGGTCACTTGCATCCGAGGGAGTCGGCATCATCTACATCTCTCACCGTCTGGAAGAACTCGAAGAGATTGCTGACCGGGTCGAAGTGCTGCGAGATGGACAGTTCATCGGTGAACGCGAGATGAGGGACGTCAGTCGATCAGAACTGATCCACATGATGGTGGGTCGTCCGATCTCGGAACTGCACCAGCGTCCCGAGGAAACCGGTGCCCGCGCCGAGGGCGGCGAAGCCAGACTGACGGTGGAGCACCTCTCCCTCATGCCCAATGCGCGCGAGTCGCGGGCAGCACTGCACGACATCTCGCTGTCGGTTGAGCCCGGCGAAGTGCTGGGAATCGCCGGCCTGATGGGAGCTGGTCGCTCAGAAGTACTCGAATCCATTTTTGGAACACCCCCATCCTCGGACATGATCGGTCAGGTCACCCTGAACGGCAAGGCGCTGACCAAGCGGACGCCCGCACGCAGTATCGACGCCGGGATTGCCCTGGTATGTGAAGATCGAAAACTGCAGAGCCTGATCCTGGAAAACTCCGTGCGCTTCAATATGACGCTCCCCGCCCTGTCGGATTTTGCCGGCATAGGCGGATGGGTGAAGAAAACTCGAGAAAAGAAGGCGAGCGAGGAGCAGGTTCAGACTCTTGGGGTGAAGACCCCGTCGATGGATGCGTTCATGAGCACCTTGTCGGGTGGAAACCAGCAGAAAGTCGTCCTCGGAAAATGGCTGCTGACCAACCCGGAAGTGATCTTGCTCGATGAGCCGACACGCGGTATCGATGTCGGTGCGAAAGCAGAAATCTACGAACTTGTTGCGCAGCTGGCATCGCAGGGAGTGTCGTTCATCGTTGTCTCGTCAGAGCTTCCCGAATTACTGGGAATGTGCGACCGAATCGTGGTGTTGTGCGAAGGAAAAATCACCGCTGAATTTGACGCCGGCACAGCCACTCAGGAAGACCTACTCACCGCGGCAATGCCGATTCAAGGGCAGGCAGTCAGAGAGGATGCGCCCGCCGTCGATGCCATCGAAACTGCTAAATAGTGAAGGAGAACAACCCCATGAGCACACAGTCGCAGCGCGGATCGGGTGCGGTCGTGCAGCGCAAGAAATGGCTCCTGATGTTGAGCCAGTCCCAAGGCTATATCGGCCTTCTCCTGATCGTCCTGATTGGACTGTGGAGCCAGGGAGGGCGCTTCGCGGACATAGGAAACCTGACGAACGCCATTGGGTACTTCGCTCCGCGAGGCATCCTGGCGGTGGGAATGACTCTGGTCATTATCACCGGCGGCATCGATCTGTCGGTGGGCGCAGTCATGGCAGTCGGTTCAACCACGTCAGCATGGCTGCTGACGGAAATGAACTGGCCGGTGATCGCGATTGTTCCCACGTCAATGGCTGTGGGCGCCCTCTTCGGCATCATCAGCGGTATCGGCACCGCGTACTTAAAGATCCAGTCGTTTGTCATGACGCTGGCCATCATGACGATCGCACGAGGCTTTACCCGCGAGTTCTCCCATAACGTGTCGATCGGAACGAATGTGATCGGACCGGACGGGGAGGTGGCTCCGGGATCTCAACAGTTCCGAATGCTGGGGACGCCAGGCGAAACGCTGTTCCCTATACCGTTAATAGGGTATTTCCCTGTGCTGGCGCTGATCGTGGTCATTATCCTCGTCCATCTGCTGCTGTCACGCACGACGTTCGGGCGGCACGTGTACGCGGTGGGCGGCAATCCCACCGCGGCGCGCCTGTCGGGTGTGAACGTCAAAGCAGTGCTCGTCATTGTCTTCATGATCTCTGGTTTGCTGTGCGGCCTGGCCGGTCCGATTAACGCGGCTTATAACGCATCAGCAGATCCTCAAGCCGGCATGACCTATGAGATGGACGCGATTGCAGCCGTCGTCATCGGTGGTGCGAGCCTGGCTGGCGGCCGAGGCACAGTGATCGGAACGTCGATCGGCGCATTGATCCTGACCCTGCTCGACAACGTGCTGGGCCTGAACAACTTCAGTGCCAACTGGCAGATGATCATTAAAGGCATCATCCTCGTGGTCGCCGTTGTGATCCAACATCCCGACCTCATTCCCAACGCTGCGGCTCGCCTGAAACGACGAACCGCGCATCCCGTTAAGGCATCCTCGACGCGACACGCGAAGGAGTAGGCCGAGGGGGAAGTCCACACCAAGGTAAACACAACACTAAGAAAGCGAAGGAGCTCTCATGACAATCACGCGACGCAAACTACCGGTACTCCTGGCGGGTGCCCTGGTCGCCGCAGCATCGCTCGGCGCGTGCGCAACCAACGATCAGCCGACATCCGGCTCACAGGCAGATGAAGGCGCATCGAGTGCCACAACTGATCAGAGCAGCGCGGCTGGCGCAAGCGACGGACGTCTGCTGCCCGAAAAGGACAAGTACGTCATCGGGTACTCACAGGCCAACAACGCTGAGCCATATCGTGCGCAGATCAACGCACAGCTGGAGTATTACATCGGGCAGGAATCGAACCTTGAGTTGCTGCCGATTGCTGACGCTCAGCAGGATTCCTCACGTCAGGTGAGTCAGGTCCAGCAGTTCATTCAGCAGGGCGTTGACATTCTGATCGTCTCGCCTAACGAGTCTGACCCGTTGACCCCGCCAGTTGAGCAGGCATGTGAAGCAGGTATCCCGGTGATCGTGCTGGACCGCGCTGTGAACACGGACTGCATCACCTCCTTCATTGGCGGTGACAACGTGGCAATCGGTAAGGCCGCAGGTGAACTGGCACTCCAGCTTCTGCCTGATGGCGGTAAGGTCGTCGAGCTGCGAGGCATTACCTCGAACCAGCCTCAGATCGACCGCGACCAGGGCTTCCGTGACGCAATCGCTGCGAACCCGAAGATCGAGATCGTCAAGGATCAGGACGCAAAGTGGATCAAGGAAGAGGGCACCAAGATCATGCAGCAGTGGCTGCAGTCCGGTGAAGACATTGACCTGGTCTACGCGCACAATGACCCAATGGCGCTGGGCGCCTACCTGGCTGCGGCAGGTGCCGGCAAAGCCGAGGACATCAAGTTCATCGGTATTGACGGCCTCGCAATTCCTGACGGTGGCATACGAGCCGTTCAGGAAGGCCAGCTGGCAGGTACCTTCATCTATCCGACAGGTGCTAAGGAAACAGTTGACACCATTTTGGCGATGATCAAGGGCGAGCCGGTCGAGGCCCAGCAGGTCCTTGAAACCACCCCGATCACACCTGAAAACGCTGCCGAACAGTACGAGCTGAACGACTTCTCCAACAAGAAGTAAGAGGGCTTGTACGAGGCCGGCGCCGAGGAACTCCCCGGCGCCGGCACAAGAGAGGCAGAGCGTGGAAGATCACGAGTAGTTACCTCTGATCTTCGAGCTCCTCGGACAGCTCCAGCCACTGTGCTTCGAGCTGGCCAACCTCGTCCTCAACTGCGCGAACCTGATCCGCAAGGTCCTGTAACCCCACGTAGTCAGTCGGATCATGGTCTGCCATCTGCGCTTTCAGATCCTCGTCCTGGCGTGTCAGGCGGTCCATCTTTCGCTCCAGCGCTGACAGCTCTTTTTGTGCAGCGTAGGCGCGAGCGCTGGAATTCTCGGTTTCCTCCTCAGGAGGTGATGGTTCCGCGGGCTCAGTCTGGCCCTGGATCTTCAGGTACTGCTCGACCCCACCGGGCAGATGGCGGAACGTGCCGTCAATGATGGCGTATTGCTGGTCGGTGACGCGCTCAATCAGGTACCGATCGTGCGACACAACCAGCAGCGTGCCCGGCCACGTGTCGAGGACGTCCTCCAGGGCGGTCAGCATATCGGCATCGACGTCGTTGGTCGGCTCGTCCAGAATCATGACATTGGGTTGGTCAAGCAGGACGAGCAGAATCTGCAGCCTGCGTTTCTGCCCGCCCGACAGTTCTCCGACGCGCGCTGACAGATGCTCGTGGCGAAATCCGAGGCGCTCCAGCATCTGCGCTGGAGTGGTGTCTTTACCGTCCACGACGAACGTTGTTCTGGTGCGGCCAAGCACTTCGCGCACGCGGTCACCCGAGATCTCATCCAGCTGCGAAAACTGCTGGTCGAGCACTCCGATACGAACAGTCTTACCCTGACGTACTCGCCCCGACGTCGGCTTCAGCGCACCGCTGATGACGTTGAGCAGGGTTGACTTGCCCGCACCGTTCGGGCCGAGGATAGCGCTGCGCTCTCCGGGTGCGATCCTCCACGTCACGTCGCGCAGAACCTCGTTCGTATCAAACGAAACCGACACGTCCAGCAGATCCACCACCTGTTTGCCCAGGCGTGCCACAGATAGCCGCTGCAGTTCAATCGGGTTGCGCACCTGCGGTACGTCAGCGATCAGCTCATTCGCCGCTTCGATACGGAACTTCGGCTTGGACGTGCGCGCCGGCGCTCCGCGACGCAACCAGGCAAGTTCCTTGCGCATCAGGTTATGGCGCTTCGCTTCGGTCGCAGCCGCGATCCGGTCACGTTCCACACGCTGCAGGACGTACGCTGCGTATCCGCCTTCGAACGGTTCAACCGTTGTGTCATGCACCTCCCACATGCGGGTGCACACCTCATCAAGGAACCACCGATCGTGCGTCACAACGATGAGCGCACCGTCGCGCGGACTCCACCGGTACTTGAGATGGTCAGCCAGCCACGCGACCGCCTCGATGTCCAGGTGGTTCGTTGGTTCATCCAGAATCAGCACATCCCACTCGCCCACAAGCAGGCGCGCAAGATCGACGCGTCGGCGCTGTCCACCTGAAAGATCACCGACGAGGGAATCCCATGCGATATCCGAAGCCAGTCCAGAAATAATGGATCGGATATTCGCGTCGGACGCCCACTCATACTCCGGGCGATCTCCCACTAGTGCTTCTTTGACGGTGTGAGACGGATTCAGACGATCAGACTGGCTGAGGTATCCCAGGCGCAGGTCGCGACGATGAGTGACGCGACCGCTGTCAGGTGTGATCTGGCGGGTCAGTAGCCGCAAGAGTGTGGATTTGCCGTCTCCGTTGCGACCCACCACGCCGATTCGGTCGCCCTCGTCAACTCCGACGGTGACCTGATCAAGGACGACGGTCGTGGGGTATTCCATATGCAGGTTGTCTGTGCCAAGAAGATGTGCCATATCGGCACATATGGTACGTCAAAATGCGCTGGTGAGGAGACCTCAGAATCCTCATATCAATCGAGATGATGTGAGTGCGGGGTTCGAAGAGCAGGCTAAATGGCCGCTTACCTGCGTAAATGGTGGGATCGTGCGCATGGATTCCGATCAGGCCGTCTTCGCGTGGCCTGGCCAGGCCTTGATCTGCTGCAGAAGCGTCACTGCGTGGCGATCCCACATGTGACCGCCCACGATGACGCCGACGACCAGACATACCAGCGACCAGACTGGGGCAACGATGTAGCCGATCCAATCTGGCAGGATGCCGAAGAAGCCGAGTAGCAGAACGACTGAGGCCGGCAAAGACGCCACAAGAGCCGCGAGCCACTGGGCGAACTGCACCAGCATCGTGGCAGTGAAGCTGCCGGTGGATTTTGTCGATATCGGGTTCGCGCCGGGCGGAGGAACAGGGTAGAGCCAGCGTGCATGCAGGATCTGGCCTGCGCCGGCAGTCGCGCAGAACAGGAGCACCGTGGTGACTGCGAGGTAGATGAGCGAACGCCCTTGAATCCCCGCGGCGAAAGCCAGCAGTGCCATGACAACGGCGAAGAGGCTGATCGCTGAGGGTAACGCGCCCACAAGACGACCCAGACGCTCGTCGCGTCCGCGTATTCCAGCAGTGATGCTCAGCCAGTTCGCCGTTGAATCCCATGCCATCAGGGTCGCGACGACACCGCCGAAGAGCATCGCACCAAAGAGCGTGAAGAAAATGGCGAACGTGTTGCCAAAGCTGAAGTCCGAATTCGACCCCATAAACGAAATTGCGATACCCAGCACGGGCAGGACGCCGACCGCGATCAGCTGTGAGAGCAGACGCGGATCGCGGATAAACTCGTGACTGGTGCGGGCCGCCAGCGCGGCCGCTGCCCGTGGCAAACCCAGACGCAACCACGGATCGACATGCTTGAAGGAGCGCTGGTCAGCGCGCGCCGAGGGAGCAGCCTGCGTGGGATCGATCAAGTGGTGTCCCTCTGCAATCGCCTGACGGGCCTCAGCACTGACTGGCCGTGCCTTGCCATTCATGGCGAAGGGGAGTACGTACTGCCACAGCTTCCATCCTGCCCACAAAGTGACCAGTGAAATGGCCAGCCGCGCGAGGGCGACAAGGTAGTTGCCTTCATAGACGGATTGACTGATCGCGAACGGGGCGCCCATCGGTGTCCAGCCGACGATCGTACCGAGTCGGGTGACGAAAGCGGCGTTGAAGTTGTCGATTCCGGCATTGATGTACAGACCCAGAGGCGTGACGAAGAGAAACAGCGCGACCGTTGCGATGACGCCCTGTAGATCGCGCCTACGGGTGGAAGCCGTCATCTGAACGCTCATCCACGTCGTCACGGCACGTGACCACACCAGCGATATAGCAAGTGCCAGGCAGGCGCTGATCACACTGACGAGCGCCACCACCACATGGCCGGAGACAATCCAGGCGACGAAGGGAACCAGAAGAAATAACGCAGTGCCAATGCCGGAGAATCCCACGAAAGCTGCGGCAATCATGCCGATCGCGAAACGCCGTGAAGGTGCGGCAAACGGTGCGAGGCGAACCGGATCCAACGTGTTGTCAGCCGATGCCATAAGCGCAGGAGCTATCACCCATGCCAGCACAGCTAAGGCACTGATCAAAGTGAACATGACGCTGGCCAGGTCGGCGTAGCCCTCGAAGATGGAAAACACGGCTCCGACGGCAATCATTCCGACGTAGCCGGCGATGCCCAGGGCCCCCAGGATTGACAGGACGAGGAAGGCTGTCTGACGCTTCATCGAGTTCCACGTCAGCTTCGCTTTCATCCGCATTAGGAGTGCAACCATGACAGCCCTTCGTGAGTGATGCGGCCTCCGACGATCTGAGTGAAGCGCTCTTCGAGGTCACCGCCTGCAGCTACCTCGTCAGTCGTGCCGGAAATTACGACCTGACCGTGATGGATGATCGCAACGTGGCTGCACAGTTTCTGCACGGTTGACATTACGTGACTAGACAGCACAACTGTGCCGCCCTGGCGCACGAACGATTTGAGAATCTCACGGATATTGGCGGCCGAAACCGGGTCGACCGATTCGAACGGCTCGTCCAGAACCAGGACGCTGGGGGAGTGGATCAAGGATGCGCCCAACGCGATCTTCTTGGTCATGCCGGCCGAATAGTCGCCGATCATTTTGTCAGACGTTTCAGTCAGATCCAGGGCTTCGAGCAGGTCCTGGGTACGTGAGCGCGCAGTGTCAGTGTCCATCCCGCGCAGCAAGGCCACGTAGGTCAGGAAATCCGGGCCGGAGAGGCGGTCCAGCAAATGCATACCGTCAGGCATTACTCCGAGCAGTTTCTTAGCCTCGGTTGGATTGGCCCACATGTCAACGCCGTGGACGTAGGCTGTTCCTTCATCTGGACGCAACAGGCCGGTCGCCATTGTCAGGGTTGTGGTTTTGCCTGCACCGTTGGGGCCGACGATTCCATAGAACGAGCCGGCGGGAATATTCAGGCTCAGGTCGCCTACTGCGACGAGATTGCCGTACACCTTGACCAGGTGATCGAATGCGAGTGCCGGTGGTTGGTCAGTCATAAGTCCCCTCGCGGTAGTGGTCGGACGCTACTTTTAGGCTAGTACTTCGTTTCGTAAGATGCGAGGATAATTCTGAGCAGGTCAGCAAGATCGTCCTGATCGCCTCGGGAAAGCGGCGCCAGAATCTGCTTTTCACATTCGAGCAGGGAGATCAGCGCCGCATCAACGTGCTTCTTGCCGGTGGGGGTCAGGGTGACGAGGACGGCGCGCCGGTCATCCGGAGCCGGTGAACGCGTTACAAGGTGGCGACGTTCGAGGCGGTCAATACGGTTCGTCATTGTCCCGGAGGTGACGAGCAGTTCGTCCATGAGGTGCCCGGGCGTCATCGAATACGGCTTTCCGGCGCGGCGCAGGGAGGAGAGCACGTCGAATTCCCACGGGTCAAGATCGTGTTGGGCGAATGCCTCGCGCCGCTTGAGATCCAGATGGCGCGCCAGTCTGGCTACGCGCGAGAGCACAAGCATGGGGGAGGGGTCAGTGTCCGGGCGTTGACGTGCCCACCCCTGAACGATCGCATCGACCTCGTCTCGCTGCGTTTTTCTCATGACACCAAGATACTTGTTTTCGAGATACTTTCGCGAGGGGGGCTCACGCAGAATGCATACGCAATGACGGATCAGTCTTGAGGTTGCGCAGCCCGTACCACACCAGGTTGACGGCGTGTGCAGCCACAACTTCCTTCGGCATGGAGCGGTCTTCGAGCCACCACTGCCCGACCTGCGCGATCAAACCGACAAGCATCTGCGCATACAGCGGTGCCCACCCCGGTTCCATATTCGAGCGTTCGAACTGTTCGGCCACAAGGTATTCCACCCGCATCGCAACATCGCCGAGCACCGATGAGAAAGAACTGGATGTACGGTCGTTGGGTGTATCGCGCACGAGGACGCGGAAGCCATCCGTATTCGATTCAATGTAATCCAGCAGTGTCAGTGCGGCCGCCTCGAGGATCTCACGCGGATGCGTGGACGATTCCAGCGACGTCTGGATCGCGGAGACAAGGGACTGCACCTCACGGTCCACGATCACCGCATACAGACCTTCTTTTCCGCCAAAGTGCTCGTAGACGACCGGTTTGGAGACGCCTGCCTGCGCGGCTGCCTCCTCCATGGACGTACCGTCGAAACCTTTCTTTGCAAAGAGGGCGCGACCGACTTCAATGAGTTGCTCACGTCGCGCCACACCGCTCATCCGGACTCGTTTTTCTGCCATAGCAGTACTCTAGAACGTGTTGAGCTCCACACTTTAAGCTTCTGATTCTTCGCGCGACTGTGACATAATCGGGTGGTCTATCCGCCTTGGTGTAACGGCAGCACAGGGGTTTTTGGTGCCCTTAGTCTAGGTTCGAATCCTGGGGGCGGAGCTCAATGTACTGAGCAAAGTTGCACTATAGCAACGAAAAACGGTTTTGCGTCATCCTCTCTGGGGGGTCGCGTTCCCCGAAATAATCTCGTGCCTGCACGACACCGGAACAACAGTGCTAATCGATCCCGAAATAGCCTTGAGGGGCCTGTATCGAGTAAAGCACGCCACATCAACTCACGGATCAGGGGGATGAACCTATAGCATAAGAGACGCCGCATCCGTGTAGCGGCAGGTTGAAGGGGAGGACAACCGTATGAGTGGCTTGGTCGCCAGTGGTGAAAAACGACTCGTGCTTGTATCAGGACGGGCACACGTCGATCTTGCAAATCAGGTAGGTGAGCATCTGGGCTGCGGTGTCTCTGCGACCACTGCCTACGATTTTGCCAACGGAGAGATCTACGTTCGATTCAACGAATCTGTGCGTGGGGCTGACGTCTTCGTGCTGCAGTCGCACACCACCCCTATTAACAAGTGGCTGATGGAACAGCTCATCATGATTGATGCCGCCAAGCGCGCGTCAGCCAAGCGCATCACCGCTGTTTCACCGTTTTACCCCTATGCACGTCAGGATAAGAAACATCAGGGTCGTGAACCGATCTCCGCTCGCCTCGTGGCCGATCTGTACAAGACAGCCGGAGCTGACCGCGTGATGAGCGTGGATCTGCACGCCTCGCAGGAACAGGGCTTCTTCGACGGTCCTGTTGATCACCTGTGGGCCATGCCCGTGCTGGTCGACTACGTGCGCGGACGCGTGAACCTGTCGCACGCCACTGTCGTGTCGCCGGACGCCGGCCGCATTCGCGTGGCTGAGAAGTGGGCTGCGAAGATGGGGAACTGCCCGCTGGCATTCATTCACAAGACCCGTGACACCACTCGCCCCAACGTCGCGGTCGCCAACCGCGTGGTGGGTGAAGTCGACGGGCGTGACTGCGTGCTGGTTGATGACCTGATCGACACGGGCGGCACGATTGCTGAAGCGGTCAAGGTACTGTACAAGGCCGGTGCGAAGTCAGTGCTCGTGGCGGCAACGCACGGCGTCCTGTCCCACCCGGCAACCCAGCGCCTCTCTGAGTGTGGAGCAACTGAAGTGGTCGTCACTGACACGTTGCCCATCACTGGGGAGAAGCGTTTTGACAAGCTGACGATCCTGTCGATTGCGCCTCTGCTGGCTCGCGCCATTAAAGAGGTCTTCGAAGACGGATCGGTCACATCACTGTTCGACGGGGTCGCATAGAGCGCCCCTTTCGGGTTAGGCTATGTGTCGTTGCTCCGGCGAGGGCGTCGCATATCTGCGGTGCCGTGATCGACGAAGCTTTTACCTGCGGTGCGCCCGCGCGCAGAGAGAAGCCTTGTTGGTGTCGTCGGCGAAGAAACGACTGAAAAATGGAGGCTTCAATGAGTGAAAATCATCTTGATGCGCAGCTGCGCAATGACTTTGGTAAGGGTGCAGCACGCCGCGCACGTCGTGACGGCGTGATCCCCGCAGTCATGTACGGACACGGTTCCGACACGATGCATCTGGGACTGCCCTCGCACGAAACGTTTTTGATTGTGCGTTCTAACCCGAACGCAGTCGTTGAACTGTCGGTCGATGGTGAAACCTACCTGACATTAGTGAAGGACGTCCAGCGTCACCCCGTGTCACGCAACATCCTGCACGTCGACCTGCTGGCCGTGAAGGCCGGCGAAAAGGTTGATGTTGAGGTTCCGATCTCCGTCGTGGGCGAGCCGCAGGCCGGCCTGACGCACACCGTCGAAACCTTCCAGGTCATGGTGGCTGCGCCTGCTACCTCGATCCCCGAGTTCATCGAGGTCGACATCGAGGGCGCCGAGGACGGCCTGGTGATCCACGCAGGCGACCTGAAGTTGCCTGAGAACGTTGATCTGGTCACCGACGAAGAGGTTGACATTCTGTCGGTCGCCGAGATTCAGGAAAACGAAATTCCTGAACCTGAAGCAGCTGCAGAAGGCGAATCTGAAGGCGCAGAAGCCGCTGAAGCCGCTGAGGAAGCATCTGAAGAAGAGTAAGACCCGACTCTCTGGTCATAAGCCTCCGGTCGCCGTGGAGCGGCCGGAGGTTTATGCATATTCTGGAGCCATGACGACCCATATCGCCCCGACCATTCACGCGATTATTCCGGCTGGAGGCTCAGGTACACGCCTGTGGCCACTGTCGCGCCGAAACCGCCCGAAATTCCTGCTCGACCTGACGGGCAGCGGCTGCTCCATGCTGCAGGAGACAGTGACGAGGCTGACGCCTGTCTCCCGGTCCATCACGGTCGTCACCGGCGCCAGGCATCGTGACGCTGTCGCCGCCCAGCTGCACGACGAGTGCACAATCCTTGCGGAACCGGCTCCACGCAATTCGATGGCAGCGATCGGGTGGGCAGCCTACTCCATTCTCAGGCGTTTTGGGCAGGACGCGATTGTCGGCTCATTTGCAGCTGACCATGCCATCGCGCACCCCGATCAGCTGCACCAGGCGATCGGGCGGGCAGTTCAGGCAGCCCGCAGCGGCTACCTGACAACGATTGGCATTGCGCCCACCTCGCCATCGACCGCGTACGGATATATCCATCCCGGGCCTGCACTTGGGGGAGCCAGCGGCGCCTATACAGTCAGCGAATTCGTGGAAAAGCCCAACGAGTCAACCGCCCGGCGATACGTGACGGACGGCTACCTGTGGAACGCTGGAATATTCATCGTGCGGGCGGGCACGCTCAGGGACGCCCTCGCCCATGAGAATCCACAGATGGACCGCGCCTTGAACGCGATCGTGGACCCTGACACCGACCCGAACGAGCGCGAAGAACTATGGGAGTCCATTGAATCGATCGCCATTGACTACGCCCTGGCCGAGCCGCTCGCCGCGCGCGGACGCGTCGCGGTGGTGCCTTCGCAGGATCTGGGGTGGACTGACGTGGGGGACTATCCCTCGCTCAACACGTTCGGCCAATCGGAGCGATCGGTCGTACGCGTTGATGCGCCGGGCACCAGCGTGCACTCGTCGACCGATCAGATGATTGCGCTGGTCGGGGTGGACAACATGACCGTCGTCGTTCAGGACGATGCGATTCTGGTGGTCAGCAATGACCGCGCTCAGGACGTATCTCATGTTGTGGAGCTGGCGCGTGAAAACGGACGTCTGGACATGATCTAGATCAAGAATCCGTAATTTTGTCCAAACGCCCTTACGATTTGCGCTATCGTTATGAGGATTCTGCAGCGACGACATGTCCACCGAGGGCATGCCATATTCGTGAGAGGAAGACTATGACGAAGAGCTTCAAACTAGGCGCTGTTGCAGCGATCGCAGCGCTCGCGCTCGCAGGATGCAGCGCAGCACCCGAAGCATCAAGCGGATCAACCGAACCGGCATCAGGAGCCGGTGGCCAGTCCGGTCAGGCGGCGGGTTCCAGTGAAGTCAAGGCCTGTATGGTCTCTGACGAGGGCGGCTTCGACGACCGCTCCTTCAACGAATCCGGTAAGGAAGGCATGGATCGCGCTGGCCAGGAACTGGGCGTGGAAGTCAAGTTCGCGGAATCAACGTCAGACGGTGACTACCAGACCAACGTTGACGCCATGATTCAGGACGGATGCACGCTGATCGTCGGCGTTGGATACAAGCTGGCTATCACCATGGCTGAGGCAGCACAGGCCAACCCGGATATCCAGTTCGCACTCGTTGACTCGCAGTTCCAGGACGCACAGCAGAACCCGATCGAACTGGAAAACGGCCGCCCGCTCATCTTCAACACGGCTGAGGCAGCGTTCCTCGCCGGATATGTTGCAGCCGGCACCACCACGAGCGGCACAGTCGCAACCTACGGCGGCATGGAAATTCCGACCGTCCAGATCTTCATGGAAGGCTTCGCCAAGGGCGTTGAGAAGTACAACGAAGACAACGGCAGCGCCATCCAGGTTCTGGGGTGGGACACCGAGAAGAAGACCGGTTCATTCGTGGGCGACTTCTCCTCGATCGATAAGGGACAGACTCTGACTGAAGGATTCATCTCTCAGGGCGCCGACATCATCATGCCGGTTGCCGGCCCAATCGGCTCAGGCACCCTGTCAGCCATCAACGCAGCACCGAACAAGGGCGAACTGAAGGCAGTGTGGGTTGACGCTGACGGTCACGAATCAGTGGGCGATCCAGCCATCTTCACGTCCGTCGTCAAGGAAATCGGAAATGCCGTGTTCGACACTGTCAAGGACGCGAAGGACGGCAACTTCTCCTCCACGCCATACATCGGCAACCTGAAGAACAAGGGCGTGGCGATGGCTCCGTTCTACGACATGGACTCCCAGGTTTCTCAGGAGCTCAAGGACAAGGTCGAAGAGCTGAAGCAGCAGATTGTGGACGGATCACTGGATGTGTCCACGCAGTACGACCCGGCAAAGTGATGCGCTCTCTGTGAGCGTGTAACACCGACCGAATGATGAAGATGCCGTCGCAACCGAATATGAGGTGGCGACGGCATCTTCGTTCTTTCAGAAAAGAGTCAGCGAGTGAAACTCGAACTACGAGGCATCACTAAGGTTTTCGGGCCCCTCGTCGCCAATGACCATATTGATCTGACCGTTGAACCTGGTCAGATTCACGCCCTGCTGGGTGAAAACGGCGCAGGTAAATCAACGTTGATGAATGTGCTGTACGGCCTGTACCAACCAGATGCCGGTGAAATCCTCATCGACGGGGAACCCGTCCGCTTTAAAGGTCCCGGCGACGCTGTGGCAGCCGGAATCGGCATGGTGCACCAGCACTTTATGCTCGTCCCCGTATTCACCGTTGCCGAATCCGTGGCCCTGGGTTACGAACCCACCGGCACGTTTGGAGTGATCGACGAGGTCGCCGCCGCCCGTAAGGTGACTGAAATCTCAGCCCGATTCGGATTCGACGTGAATCCGAAAGCACGAATCGAAGACCTGCCTGTGGGAGCTCAGCAGCGCGTGGAGATCATCAAGGCACTCTCGCGTGAAGCTAAAGTGCTGATCCTCGATGAGCCGACTGCCGTGCTCACCCCGCAGGAAACCGATGAACTTATTGAGATTATGCGCGGACTGAAAGAGGACGGCACATCCATCGTTTTCATCACGCATAAGCTGCGCGAAGTGCGCGCAATCGCGGATCGCATCACGGTGATCCGGCGCGGAAAAGTGGTTGGTGAAGCTGCTCCGGATTCAAGCGAGAACGAGCTGGCCTCGATGATGGTGGGCCGCGACGTGAATCTGACGGTGGAAAAAGGCCCGGCCTCACCTGGCGAGGTTGTGCTGGATGTGGACGGACTGTCGCTGGTTGATGCGGCGGGCGCAGTTGCACTCGATGATGTGACGTTGAGTATTCGCAGCGGAGAGATTCTGGCGGTGGCCGGCGTGCAGGGCAATGGTCAGACCGAACTGGCTGAATGCCTGCTCGGACTGGAAACACCGACGTCCGGGACGATGACAATGTCAGGAGCGCAGCTCTCCCCGATGAGTGTGCGCCAGCGCATCCATCACGGCATGGGGTTCGTGCCCGAGGATCGCTCGACCGACGGCATGATCGCAGGCTTCTCGATTGCCGAAAATCTCATCCTGGATATTTCGAACAGTGCGCAGTTTGGCGCAGGTCCGTCGTTAAATCCGAAGAAAGTGCGCGCCAACGCGCTCGAAAAAGTTGACGAGTACGACATTCGTGTCACCGACGTTTCTGACCCGATCTCCACTCTGTCGGGCGGCAATCAGCAAAAGGTCGTGCTGGCACGTGAAATTTCGCGCGACCTGGACCTTCTGGTGGCCTCGCAGCCGACCCGCGGCCTGGACGTCGGATCGATCGAGTTCGTCCACCGCCGCATTGTTGCTGAGCGTGACGAAGGAACCGCGGTGCTGATCATCTCCAGTGAACTGGACGAGGTTGTCGCGCTGGCTGACCGGATCGCCGTGATGTATCGCGGACGAATCGTCGGCATCGTCCCCGCCGATACACCGCGCGACGTGCTGGGACTGATGATGGCGGGTGTGCCCGCCGACGAAGCTCGCAGCCAGGCCGCTCACCATGAAACAATTCTGGGCGCTGCCGACGAGCAGGCTGAAAAGGAGGAGCAGTGAAAGAGGCACAGGAAACACCAGACGTGTCCGACCGCTCCGGTGCGCAGGCTTCCCTCATCCGACGCGTCATGTCGGGCTCCTGGCTCGTATCGGTTCTGGCCGTTGTCGTGGCACTCGTCGTCGGATCAGTGCTGATCGCCATTTCAAACCCAAACGTTCAGACAGCGGCCGGGTATTTCTTCGCACGCCCCGTCGACACGTTCGCCGCATTGTGGTCCGCAGTGGGCGACGCCTACGAGGCGATGCTGCGCGGTGCAGTCTTTGACTGGAAAGCGTCCAGCACAGCACGCATGTGGCGGCCGATCACCGAAACCCTCACCAACTCGGTTCCCCTGATCTTTGCGGGCCTGGGTGTGGCAGTGGGATTCCGGGCAGGCCTGTTCAACATCGGTGCGCAGGGGCAGGTCGTGCTCGGTGCAATCTTCGGCAGCTACGTGGGATTCGCCTGGCACCTGCCACCCGTGATTCACTTGCTGGCAGCCATGTGCGGAGCCGCCCTCGGCGGTGCACTGTGGTCCGGAATTGCCGGCATCCTGAAAGCGAAGACCGGCGCGAACGAAGTCATCACGACGATCATGCTCAACTCGATCGCCGGTTTGCTGATCGGGTACGTCCTGACCCGGCCCTCGTTCATTGGCGAGGGGAACACGAACCCGAAATCCATGCCGGTCCTCGAAACAGCGATGTACCCCAGGCTGCTGGGAGATTCCTTCCGTGTGCACTTCGGATTCATTGCCGCTCTGGCGGCTGCACTGTTCGTGTGGTGGCTGCTGGAGCGTTCAACGATCGGGTTCGAATTCCGCGCGACGGGCCTGAATCCTGCGGCGGCACGCACAGCGGGTATCTCCGTTGAAAAAGTGACGACGCTGGTCATGATTGTTTCTGGTGCGCTGTGCGGTCTGGCTGGTTCGGCCCCGGCTCTGGGCACTGAACGCTATCTGACTACCGGCATTGCCGCATCAATCGGTTTTGATGCGATCACCGTGGCGCTGCTGGGCAAGTCACGCCCACTGGGTACGGTGCTGGCCGGATTGCTGTTCGGCGCGCTGAAAGCGGGCGGTGCGATTATGCAGACTGCGACGCAGACTCCGATCGACATTGTCCTGGTCATCCAGTCCACGATCGTGTTGTTCATTGCCGCGCCGCCACTGGTTCGCGCGATTTTCCGTTTGCCTGAACCGCTGCCGCATTCCCGTATCGCGAAGAAAGAGGTGGCAGCATGAGTACCACAGCGACTACACAGTCTGTGCAGCCCGCACTGCCGGTGAAAGTTGTTGTTTCCTACGCGCTGGCGGCGGTACTGAGCGCACTGTTGGCGTTCTATTGCCACAGTTCCACGCGCTTTGCGCTGGGACGGTCCTCGGACTTCGTGGCGATCCCGGACTTCTCTGTTCCTGCACGGCCTTTCGCCATCGTGGCCACGCTGATTCTGGCAGCCCTGACAGCCGTCGCATTCATGCAGCGGCAGCGCCGCGTGAGCACTCCGCTGTGGATGCATGCAATCGTCGGCGTGCTGTTCATTCTCGTGTTCCTGACCTGGGCTGGAGCGGGGCGCGACACCGTCATCCCGATCGTCACATTGCTGGCGGGCGCACTGACCCTGTCAGTTCCATTGATTTTCGGCGCAATGGCCGGCACGGTGGGGGAGCGCTCTGGAACCATCAACATCGCCATTGAAGGTCAGCTGCTTTTCGGAGCGTTCCTCGGCGCGGTCGTCGCCTCGCTGGCCAGGAACGCATGGGTGGGCCTGATTGCCGCGCCGATCGCCGGCATGCTGGTGTCACTGCTCCTGGTGCTGTTCGGACTGAAATACCGCGTCGACCAGATCATTGTCGGTGTTGTGCTGAACGTGCTGGTATTGGGATTGACCAGCTTCTTCTACTCCACGGTGCTGAATGTGTCAGCGGAGTCGCGCGAAGCCTTTAACTCCGGTGTATCACTGCCGGTCATTTCGATTCCGATCCTGTCCAGGATCCCTCTGATCGGCCCGGTGCTGTTCCAGCAGACCATCTTGGTGTACACGATGTACGTTGTGGTTGGAGTGCTGCAGTTCATGCTGTTCCACTCACGATGGGGCCTGCGTATGCGGGCGTGCGGCGAGCACCCGCAGGCGGCCGACACAGTGGGCATCAACGTGATGAGGACACGCATCAACAATGCGATCCTGGGTGGCGCTCTGGCCGGCCTGGGCGGTGCGTTCTTCACCATCGGGCACGGCCTGGCATTCGCCAAGGACATGGCATCGGGCAACGGCTACATCGCCCTGGCCGCCATGATTCTGGGCGGCTGGACCCCGATCGGCGGAGTGGCCGCAGCACTGCTGTTCGGTTTCGCCATGAACCTGGGCTACACGCTGTCCATTATCGGATCACCCATGCCGTCACAGATCATGCTGATGATCCCCTATGTGGTGACGATTCTGGCGATTGCAGGCTTCGTGGGTCGTGTGCGCGCGCCAGCCGCAGAAGGCGTTCCCTACCCGTAAAGTAGAAATGGAACGGCAAGGGAGAACTATGGAGATCACAGACCAGACGTGGGCTGACCTTCACCAGGCAGCCGTCAGTGCCATGCAGCGAGCCTATTGCCCGTATTCGCACTATCCGGTGGGCGCGGCCGCCCTCGTCGACGATGGTCGAATCGTGTCGGGATGCAACGTTGAGAACGCCGGGTACGGTGTGACACTGTGCGCTGAATGTGGCGTGATATCTGAACTGATCAACACAGGTGGAGGGCACCTGGTCGCGTTCGCGTGCGTCAATGCCCACCAGGAGGCGACCGCTCCGTGCGGACGGTGCCGACAGATCCTGTTCGAACATGGCGGCCCTGACCTGATGCTCGCCATGCCTGGCGGCCTGATGCGGATGGACGAGGTACTGCCGCGCGGCTTTGGCCCGTGGAATGTGCGTGAAGTGACAGGTGAAGACCCTGAGAACGGAGGAAGCAATGAGCGTTGAACAGTTTGACGTTGTCGACGTCATCTCAACCAAGCGTGACGGAGGTGAGCTGGACAACCATCAGATCGACTGGGTGATCGATGCCTACACGCGAGGCGTCGTTGCCGATGAGCAAATGTCGGCGCTGGCGATGGCGATTTTCATCAACGGGATGCAGCGCCGTGAAATTGAGCGCTGGACGCAGGCCATGATGAGCTCCGGGGAACGGATGGACTTTTCCAGCCTGACGCGCCCCACCAGTGACAAGCACTCCACCGGCGGTGTCGGTGACAAGATCACGCTGCCGCTGGCACCTCTCGTCGCGGTGTATGACGTGGCCGTGCCGCAGCTGTCCGGGCGCGGCCTGGGGCACACCGGCGGAACCCTGGACAAGATGGAATCGATCCCCGGGTGGCGCGCGAACCTGAGCAATGACGAAATCATGCACATGCTGGATACGGTTGGGGCAGTGATCTGCGCGGCAGGGTCTGGGTTGGCTCCCGCTGACCGCAAGCTGTACGCGCTGCGTGACACGACCGGAACCGTTGACTGTATTCCGCTGATCGCATCGTCGATTATGTCGAAGAAGATTGCTGAAGGCACCAGCTCACTGGTGCTGGACGTGAAGGTCGGCTCCGGTGCCTTCATGAAAGACATTGACCATGCGCGCGAACTGGCACGCACGATGGTGGACCTTGGTTCAGATGCAGGTCTGTCGATCTGTGCGCTGCTCACCGACATGTCCACGCCGCTGGGACGTACTGTCGGCAACGCGCTGGAAGTGCGTGAAGCTGTGGAGGTCCTGGCCGGTGGCGGACCCTCTGACGTGGTGGAACTGACCGTTGCTCTGGCACGCGAAATGCTGCGTCAGGCTGGACGAGGAGACGTTGACCCGGCTGAAGCGCTCGCTGATGGCCGCGCGATGGACAAGTGGCGTGAAATGGTCGCAGGCCAGGGCGGGGATCCTGACGCTGCGCTGCCGGCTGCCCAGCACACGGAAGTCATTGCTGCCGAAGCTTCCGGATATGTCACCGCGATGGATGCACTCTCGATCGGTGTGGCCTCGTGGCGCCTGGGGGCTGGCCGCGCACGCAAGGAAGATGCCGTGCAGGCGGAAGCAGGCATCGAAATCCACGCCAAACCGGGTGAGGCCGTCACGAAGGGGCAGCCGCTGTTGACGCTGCACACGCAGACACCTGAGCGAATCGAGCGGGCGCGTGAAGCCCTGTCGGGAGCCATCGCGATTGGCCCTGATCGCCGCGGCGGTGCTGACTCCGTCGTGCTGGGTCGAGTGGATCCTCAGTGAACACCGCGCACCCTCGGCCACTTCCCGCAGTCATGCCGCATCAGGTTGACGGCACAACGTGCGGGATCGCTGCGCTTGCAGCGGTTGCCGCGCGGGCGGGCGGACCGCAGCACGCCTATCTGAATGCTCGGCGCGATGCTGTTGACCGGATCCAGGTTGCGCTGCACGCTCAGGCCGCGCGGGTGGGGATCCCGTGGCCGCAGGCCTTAGGCACCTCGCCGTGGGCACTGGCTTCACTGGCATCAAGCGCGGTAGGAGTGCGCTACGGCTGGACGCCATGGGAATGCGGGGGTGTTGACCGGGTTCAACGGGCAGTCAACAGCGGAATCGATGCGTTCGTCTACGTGGGGGCGCACCGCCTCATCCCTCGGCACGTCATCGCCGTGCTCGCAGCGGAATCCGCTGACTCGCAGTGGGTGGTTTTCGAGCCATCCAGCGGGAAAGTCATCACTACTTCTCCCAGCGTGTTCACACAGGCTCGCGCTGGGCACCCTCGGCAAGAATTTGGAAACTGGACGCTGCCCAGCCTTGTGGTAGCGCCCTGACCTACTGAAAAGGAGACACCCCATGACCACTCGATCCGACGTCGCACAGATGATCGACCACACATTGCTCAAACCGGAATCAACCGACCAGGACGTGCGCGCGCTGATTGCACAGGCTCAGGAACTGGGCACCTACTCCGTGTGCGTGTCACCGTCGATGCTGCCCATCGACGCCCCTGAAGGACTCCACGTGGCGTGCGTGTGCGGATTCCCTTCCGGCGCGCACAAGGCCGAGGTGAAAGCCGCTGAAGCTGCTCAAGCCGTTCGTGACGGTGCTGACGAGATTGACATGGTTGTGAACCTTGCGCTGGTTAAGCAGGCAGACTGGGATGGTGTGCGCGCCGACATTGCGGCCGTGCGTGCAGCATGCCCCGACTCGGTTTTGAAAGTCATCATCGAATCAGCCGTCCTGACCGATGAGGAAATCGTGGAGACCTGCAAGCAGGCAGAAGCTGCCGGAGCGGACTTCGTCAAGACATCCACCGGTTTCCACCCTTCGGGCGGCGCATCGGTCCACGCCGTTGAACTCATGCGTCAGACCGTGGGAGACCGCCTGGGAGTCAAGGCATCGGGCGGAATTCGCGATGCTCAGAGCGCGCTCGCCATGATCGAAGCAGGCGCCTCCCGGCTTGGCCTGTCCTCCTCGGCCGCCGTGCTGGACGGCCTGGACGACTAGGTTGCGCTACACGCCGAGCGCTGCGCGCAGGTCAGTTTTGACCCGCTCGAGGCGCTCGGCGGCTTGTGTTCGGGCCGCGTCCACATTCCCATCCGAAACAGGGATCACAACCTCGCAGTAGCACTTCAACTTCGGCTCAGTGCCCGAGGGGCGAGCCACCACGCGGTCATCGGATTCGGTGCGGAAAATAAGCGCATCCGTACCGGGCAGATCGAGCTGCTCAGAGCCGTTCGTCAGGTCTGTTGTCTCGATGACGGGGGAGCCGGCCAGCGAATCCACACCGCGCTCGCGCAGATTCGCCATACCGGTCGTAATTGTGGCCAGGTCATCGACACGGATAGTCAGGGGAGAGGTCGCATACAGGCCGAACTCGCAGGCCAGCTCATCGAGAACTGCCCGAAGAGAAGAGCCGTCAGCCTTGCGTTCTGCTGCAAAGCGCGCCAACTGCAGGCACGCTGAAATGCCGTCCTTGTCGCGCACATACCCCGGATCGACGCAGTATCCCAAAGCTTCTTCATAGCCGAAGACCAGGTTCGGTACGCGGGAAATCCACTTGAAACCGGTCAGTGTGACACGGTGTGTCACGCCGTGCGTCTGCGCGATGCGCGACAGCAGACGTGAGGACACAATCGAGTTGGCAACGGTCGGGTTGCCCTCGCCGCCACGTGCCTGCGTGACTGCCCGCAGTCCCAGCAGTGCGCCTACCTGATCTCCGGTCAACTGCCTCCAGCCACCCTCGATGGAGGGATCGGGAAGCGCGGCGCTGCAGCGGTCAGCATCTGGATCGTTCGCCAGGATGATGTCGGCATTAACGTCGCGCGCCAGCTGCATCGCCAGGTCCAGTGCCCCCGGCTCTTCAGGATTGGGGAAACGCACGGTCGGGAAATCCGGATCAGGATCCTGCTGCTGGGCAACGACGTGAACATCGGAAAAGCCGCGCCGGCGCAGTGCTTCACTCATCGTTGCTCCGCCCACACCGTGCATGGAGGTCACGACGATGCGTAGCTGCGCATTTTCTGGCCCGCCCGTCACCAGTGAGGTGACTCGATCCAGATAGGCTTCCACGACTGAGTCGTCGAGTTCATGCCAGCCTGACTGGGCGCGCGGAACGTCACGAACAGAAGTGACGGCCTGGATCGCCTCGAAAATTTCCGCATCGAAAGGCGGGACGATCTGAGAGCCCTGACCAGAATCTGTGACCACGCGCCCACCCAGGTAGACCTTGTAGCCGTTATCTTCGGCCGGGTTGTGCGAGGCCGTCACCATCACTGCCGCATCGGCTTCCAGGTGGCGCAATGCGAACGCTGTGAGGGGCGTGGGCATGGCGAGCGGCAGGACGTAGGCAGTGCCGCCGGCTGCGGTCGCAACCCCCGCCGTATCGAGGGCGAACTGGCGCGACCCATATCGGGCATCGCAGCCGATGACGATCGAAAAGTCCGGGCCCGCATGGCGTTTGAGAACCTCCATGAGGCCGGCTGCAGCGCGGATCACCACAGCGCGGTTCATTCTGTTCGGCCCGCCTCCGAGATGGCCGCGCAGCCCGGCTGTTCCGAATTCGAGGAGGCCCTTGAAACGGTCGGCCAGTTCAATGCGCGCATCCTCGCTAGTCGCGGACTGCTCAAGCAGATCCGTCAGCTCGCGTGCGGTCGCTTCGTCAGGATCGTCGTCAATCCACCGGCGAACAGCTTCAACGTCGATATCCATGTGTGTCACTGTCAGTCCTTCCGCTATCACTCAGCATCAGTTGCGATTGCCTGAACGATATCAGCCAAGAGGCGCGCAATTCTGGGAGCGGCCTCCTGACCGGCTGCGATCACCTCGGCATGCGAGAGGGGTTCAGGTGAGATTCCTGCTGCCAGATTCGTCATGAGTGAGATGCCGAGGATCTCCATGCCGGCTTCGCGCGCCGCTATCGCCTCGAGCGTGGTGGACATGCCCACCAGGTCGCCGCCCAGGATCCCTGCCATCTTCACTTCGGCGGGGGTTTCATAGTGTGGGCCGGGGAACTGGACATACACGCCTTCAGGCAAGGTCGGGTCAATCGTGTGAGCGACAGTGCGCAGACGCTGCGAATACAGGTCGGTCAGGTCGACAAATGTAGCGCCCTCCAGCGGGGAAGCGCCGGTGAGATTGATATGGTCGCGGATCAGAACCGCCTGGCCGGGGCTCCACTGTGGGTTCAGCCCTCCACACCCGTTGGTCAGGACGACGGTGCGAGCTCCTGCGGCCGCTGCCGTCCTCATCCCGTGGGCAACCGCTCGCACTCCTTTGCCTTCGTAGTAGTGCGTTCGTGAACCCAGGACGAGGGCGACTGTGTCAGATCCGTGCACCCGAATTGAGCGCATGACGGGAACGTGGCCAGCCACTGCGGGAGCAAAGAAGCCCGGCACTTCTGCTGCAGGGATTTCGCTGATTGTTTCACCGATCAGGTCGGCTGCTCCGCCCCATCCTGATCCCAGCACGAGCGCAATGTCGTGGTGGTCGATGCCGGAGCGGCGCGCAATGGTGTCCGCTGCGTGCCGCGCAAGTTCACCAGGTGTGGGGTCGGCAGAGTCGTCGCAGGTGCCGTGAGTGTGAACGTCAGATCGGGTCATGAGGATAACGCTACAACGAGGACCTATTATTTTTCTGTAAACAATCGGGCAACGTCGCTGACATGCCGATCACACCAAGGAGAGGTTGATGGAAAGTCAGGAAAACCATCCCCACAAACGCACCTATATGCGCGGCCCCGTTATGCTGCGAGGAAACCAGATACCGAAGGAAACCTCGGAAACGCGCTTGCTGCGGCCACAGAAAGACACTGACTGGGTGCATGAAGACCCGTGGCGCGTGCTGAGGATCCAGGCGGAGTTCGTTGAAGGGTTCGGAGCGCTGAGCGAGCTGGGGCCGGCTGTGTCGGTCTTTGGTTCGGCACGCACGCAGGAAGACGATCCGTATTGGGAATACGCGCAGATGATTGGCCGACTGCTGGTCGAATCGGGATATGCCGTCATCACCGGCGGTGGTCCGGGGGCGATGGCGGCGGCGAACAAAGGTGCTTTTGAAGCGGGCGGGGCTTCCGTCGGCCTGGGCATTGAGCTGCCGATGGAGCAGGCAATGAACCAGTGGGTGAACATGGGGATCAACTTCCGCTACTTCTTCGCCCGTAAGACCATGTTCGTGAAGTATTCGTGTGGATTCATCGTCATGCCCGGTGGTTTTGGCACGATGGATGAACTGTTCGAAGCGGTCACGCTGGTGCAGACCGGCAAGGTCCAGGCATTTCCGTTGGTCTTGATCGGGTCAGACTACTGGGGTGGGCTGGTCGAGTGGGTACGTTCCACAATGGTGACTCACGGTGCGATTTCGCCCGGTGACCCGGACCTGTTCACGCTCGTTGACGATCCGCGTGAAGCTGTCGCCATCATTCGTGAACGCACGAAAGAGTGATTTTTCAGCGTAATTTCGCCTGTGCGCATCCCATTTTGCGGCAGTCACGGTAGAATGGATGTGTCCACTGCCAAGCGCAGATTGCGTGTCGGCAGCAGTGAAAACCATACCAAGGAGCGTGAGACATGGCAGCCATGAAACCTCGGACTGGTGACGGTCCCCTCGAGGCCACCAAAGAAGGGCGCGGCATTGTGATGCGTATTCCCAGTGAAGGTGGCGGACGGCTGGTCATCGAGCTCACGCCTGAGGAGGCGAAAGACCTCTCCGAGGCACTGTCACAGGCTGTGTGACGTGTAGCTGGACCAAGGGGTCTCATCGTGCGGCAGATGCATGGTGAGACCCTTCGTTTATGCCCGGTCAGGCTTTGACAGCAACCAGGACGCCGTCACCGACCGGAAGCAGCGAGGTGACGAAATCCTCCGTTTCACCCATCACGCGAATCACTTCACGCATGACAACGGTTTCCTCGTCACGGCGGGCCGGATCTGCGACTCGGTCATGCCACAATGCGTGTACCACCACCGCTGTGCCGCCTGGGCGGAGGATGCGCAGCGCATGGTCGAGGTATTCGGGCGTTTCCTTCACGTCAGCGTCAATGACGATCATGTCGTAGGCACCGGCTGCCATGCGGGGCAGTACATCAAGCGCCCTGCCAGAGATCAGGCGTGTGTGGCCGGAACCCCGGCCGGCCGATTCAAATGCGCGGCGGGCATGACGATGGAATTCAGGTTCCACGTCAATTGTGGTGAGCACACCGTTGGTCGGAATCCCCTCAAGCATCCACAGGCCTGACACACCTGCACCCGTGCCGATTTCCAGGACAGCTTTCGCTCCGGTGCACGAGGCAAGCATCCGCAGCGTTGCGCCGACACCTGTTGAAATAGGCTCAGCTCCCAGCTCGATGGCAACGTCGCGCGCGCGCCGAATGGTCTCAGATTCGCTGACGTATTCTTCTGAAAAAACCCAGGTTTGCGCTTTATCTGATGTCACGACGTCCTCCCACACCCACATGAATCATTCACGTTGTCCTCAAGCCTACCTTGATTGAACGGCGGCTGGTGATTTCACGTGCCGCGCTATCCGAGGCGCCCTCCCTGTGCAGGTGTCACGTTCAGGTGCATTCCGGCCAGTCCGCGCTTGCGCTGTCCCAGCAGCGCGCCCACCGTTTTCAAGACGGTTGCTGCGTCACCTTCGCCACTCAGGACGATGGGGGAGCCGGAGTCGCCGCCCTCGCGCAAGTGAATGTCGAGCGGAATCTGGGCCAGGAGCGGCACGTCGTATCCGAGTTGTGCACTCAGGCGTGCCGATACGGATTCGCCGCCGCCGGTGCCGAACACTTCGAGGCGCGACCCGTCCGGCTGGACCAGGTAGGACATGTTCTCGATGACGCCGAGGACGTGCTGCTGGGTCTGCGCTGCGATGGAGCCGGCACGTTCCGCAACCTCTGCCGCCGCAACCTGCGGAGTGGTGACGACCAGGATTTCAGAGGTTGGCAGCAGTTGTGCGATGGAGATTGCCACATCACCGGTGCCGGGAGGCATATCGATGAGCAGAACGTCCAGGTCACCCCAGAATACGTCCGCGAGGAACTGCTGGAGTGCGCGGTGTAGCATCGGTCCGCGCCACACGACGGCCTGGCCGTCCGGAACAAACATGCCGATTGAGACGACCTTGACGCCGCCGGCACCGATCGGCGGAATGATCATGCCGTCCAGAACCTGCGGCTCATGAACCACGCCCATCATGCGCGGAATGGAGAAGCCATAAATGTCAGCGTCGAGGACGCCAACTTTCAGGCCGGCGGACGCCATTGCTCCGGCCAGGTTCGCCGTCATGGACGACTTGCCAACCCCGCCCTTGCCGGATGTGACCGCAATGATGCGGGTGAGTGAATCGGGCTTGTTGAAGAGGATCTCGCGTTCGGCCTTCCCGTCGTTGAGCTTTTCACGTAAAGCTTTCTTTTGCTCGTCATTCATGACGCCCATCGTGACCTCGACGGTTTCGATACCGTCAACGGCACCCACCGCAGCCTTGATGTCGCGCGTGATCGTCTCGTGGAGGGGACAGCCCGCAGTGGTCAGCAGGACACCGATATGAGCGGTGGTCCCGTCGATACGGACCTCGTCAATCATGTTGAGGTCGGTGACCGGGCGGTGCAGTTCCGGATCCATCACCGTTTCAAGAGCGGAGTGGACAGCGTGTTCAATGGACGTTTCAGACATGTAATCCATCGTACTTGGCCGACACAAACTCGCCAGGTGGGTCACGCCACACGGGGACGGATAATGCTAGGCGTCCTTCTGCCCAGCCAGTTCGGCGCGGACCTGTTGGGTCACTTCCTGGCGGACTTCGTCTTCCAGTTCGGCGCGGATCCGGGCGCGTAGGGACGCCTCGTCGGTTCCGTTGCCTTCCTGGAGTTCGTCGAGCATGTCACGAAGTTCGGAGCGTACGAAGTCGCGGGTGGCCATATCCTGCAGGCTCAAACGCAAACCGGCGATCTCGCGCGTGAGGTATTCCGTGTCCGTCAGGTTGCGTTCGGCGCGCTGCCGGTCCTGCTCGGCCTGTACGCGGTCACGATCGTCCTGACGGTTCTGCGCCAGCAGGATCAGAGGTGCCGAGTACGATGCCTGCAGTGACAGCATCAGCGTCAGTGCGGTGAAACCTAGTTCTGCCTTGTCGAATTGGAGCCTGTCGGGCGCCAGAGTGTTCCAGCCGATCCACAGGGCGACGAACACCGTCAGATAGACGATGAACTGCGGGGTGCCGGAAAAACGCGCGAGGCGTTCGGCTGCGCGCCCCATTCCTTCCGATTCGAGGTTGATGCGCGGGAGCCTGCGGCGGCGGTCAGCGGGTGTGTCCAAACGGTCAGCCATCGATGCTCCTTGCCATCAACTTGTCGGTCACGTCATCATCAAAGTCACGCCAGTCGGTCGGCAGCAACGCGTCCAGGACGTCGTCAACGGAGACAGCGCCCAGAAGAACGTCGTCCTCGTCGGTGACGGGCACCAGAGACAGGTTGTACGTTGCCATCAGACGAGTGACTGTCGCGATGTGAACGGTGGGGGAGACGGCCTCAATGTCATCATCGAGGATCGTTCCCAGCAGTGTTTGGGGTGGTTCACGCAGCGCGCGCTGGATGTGCACAACCCCCAGGAACGGGCCGGTCGGTGTTTCCTGGGGTGGGCGCGTGACACACACGATGGATGCCAGCGATGCGGGCAGGTCAGTGCGCCGCACAGCGGCCAGCATCTGCGCCACGGTTGCGTCAGGGCCGAGGATGACGGGCTCGGTGGTCATCAGCGAGCCGGCCGTTGATTCGGCATAGGTCAGCAGCCTTCGCACGTCCTGTGCTTCTTCGGGACCCATCCGAGCCAGCAGGGATTGCGCAATCGGATCAGGCAGCTCAGAGATCAGGTCGGCCGCGTCGTCAGGCTGCATTTCGTCGAGGATGTCGGCGGCGCGTCCAGTCTCCAATGCGGACACGATTTGCACGCGGTCATCATCACCGAGTTCTTCGAGCACGTCGGCCAGTCGGTGTTCAGGCAGTTCCTGAGCGACCGCGAGCTGGCGGTCAGCGGGCAGGTCATGCAGGAAGTCCGCCAGGTCAGCTGCCTTCATGTCCTCGGTGTATTGGATGAGTGCGGTGGCGGTCTGGTCGGAGTCGGCAATGAAGAGTCCGGTGGTTTGTGGAATATCGACGGTCAGGGTTTCGCCTCCGCGGCGGAATCCCAACGTGTTGAGGCGCTGACGCTGGACGTGCAGTTTGGTGAGCACCCAGTCACGAGGGCGACGCTGCTCCATCGCCACGTCGAGGATTTTTGCTTCGCCGCTGCCATCGTTCATTGTGATGATGCGGTCGAAGAGCTGGGAAATGACGAGTGCTTCAGCTGGCCGCTGATTGAAGCGGCGCAGATTCAGCAGGCCCGTGATGATAACAGCTCCGGATTCGATGGAGGTGACGCGAGTGAAAGGCAGGAAGATCCTGCGACGCGGTCCGACCTCGATGACGAAGCCGATGACGTTCGCCGGGGTCTTGAGTCGCATGGCCACGACGACGTCATGAATGGTGCCAACTTTTTCACCCAACGGGTCAAAAACGCCTGTGCCGGCAAGCTTGGCGACGAAGATGCGGCGACGTCCGGGCGTCACGGTGGTTGGAGCAGCAGTATTCACACAATCAGTCTAGGCTGAATTCATACGCGTCAGGTGATGTGAGGTTTCACGAGGCGTAGGAAAACTTTATGGTGTGATGTGAAAGAGGATTAAAAATGGCACGCCGCCACGGTTCGGCGCTCCTTGCGCCAACAATGCCATCCGGTACAGAGGTTGGCTCATACAAGACCTATATGGAAGCGTCAGATGCGGTTGACTATCTGAGTGATCAGGGATTCGATGTTCAGTTCATCACGATTGTCGGCACGGACCTGCACATGGTGGAGCGTGTGACCGGCAAGCTGACGACCGGGAAGGTCGCCGCGTCGGGTGCTGCGTCGGGCGCATTGTGGGGCGCTTTCATCGGGCTGCTGATGTCCTTTTCACTCCAAAGCAACATGTTGCCGTTCATGCTGCTGTCGCTGGGTGGTGGCGCACTGATCGGTGTCATCATGTCGGTGCTGTTCTACGCGCTGACAGGGTCGCGTCGAGATTTCACGTCGCATTCACAGACCGTAGCCTCACGCTACGCGGTGCTGGCAGCGGCGCAGATTGAAGAGGCCTACAAGTTGCTGCAAAATACGCGTGGCAACCTGATCCAGCCGATCCGTCAGCGCAGGCAGCGCCCGGAACCGACTGGTCCGACTGAGTACGGCTCACGTGCTGATGAACAGCCACGTTTCGGTGTGCGCCTGGAAGAAGGACAGCGCGAGCAAGACCAGGAACAGGCGGACGAGGCTCCACGGAATGAATCGGTCGACCCGTGGGCGGCGCCCAGCAAAGAAGGCGGGGACACCGCTTAGCAGTAGCCCCCGCCTTCGTGCGAACGGTCAGCGGTTACTTGCCGCTGGCCTGCACCTCGGCAATCCATGCTTCGACATCGTCGATGGTGCGGGGAATGTCCTCGGAAATGCGGGTCACTGAACCATCAGCGTTGACCTGCACGTCATCTTCAATACGCACGCCGATTCCGCGCAGCTCCTCGGGAACAGCGAGGTCGTCGGCACGGAAGTACAGTCCCGGCTCAATGGTGAAGGTCATACCTGGCTCCAGCAGCGCATCCTGATACAGCTCGCGACGAGCCTGCGCGCAGTCATGCACGTCGAGACCCAGGTGGTGAGACGTGCCGTGCGGCATCCACCGGCGGTGCTGCTGGCCTTCACTGGACAGTGATTCCTTCGCGCTGACCGGCAGAATGCCCCACTGCTCGAGGCGATCCGCCAGTACCTCCATCGCCGCGTCATGAATATCGCGGAAACGGGTGTTCGGTTGCCCTGCACGCTTCAAGGCTGCTTCACACGCATCGAGCACAGCCTGGTAGACCTTCTTCTGCGGTTCGGTGAAGGTGCCGTTGACAGGCAGTGTTCGGGTGATGTCGGCGGTGTAGAGGGAGTCGACTTCGATGCCGGCGTCGACCAGAACCAGGTCGCCCTCGCGAACGGGACCGTCATTGTCAATCCAGTGCAGAGTGTTTGCGTGATTACCGGAAGCGGCGATTGTTTCATAGCCCAGGCCGTTGCCCTCCTCGCGGGCGACAGCACCGAATGCACCTTCAATGACGCGCTCCCCACGGCGGTGTCCGACTGCGCGAGGCAGGCTGCGGATAATGTCATCAAAACCCTGTTTGGTGACCTCAACCGCGTGGCGCAGTTCCGACAGCTCGTATTCATCCTTCTTGAGGCGGATCTCAGACAGATGCTCCTGGAGCTTCTCATCATCGGGCAGTGCGTCCCCGCCGACGGGTAGCCCCGCCTGCTGGCGCACTTCGTTAACCATTGCTTCCACGTTCCCATCAACACCGGGCACGATGCGCAGCTGAACCTGGCCGGCATCTTTAGCCAGCGCGTCGCGCAGCGTGTCGATATGCGCGCACCTGAGGCCGGTCATTGCTTCCATCTCAGCGATCGATGGGCGTGCTCCCACCCAGAATTCGCCGTAGCGTGAATCAGCGTAGAACTCCTCTGAGGATCGTGAAGCGCGCGGCTTGAAGTACAGGACAGCTTCATGGGTAGCGCCTGATGCGTCGCCCTCGTCAATGGGGTCGAGGACGAGGACGGTGTCAGGCTCCTTTTCTCCACCCAGGCCGGACAGGTGCGCGAACGCTGAATGCGGGCGGAAACGGTAGTCGCAGTCATTGGAACGTACCTTGTAGGTGCCGGCTGGAATAACCAGGCGCTGTCCGGCAAAGGGTGCGCCGGCGAGTTGGTGCCGGGCTGCCAGGAAGTCCGCTGCTCCGCCTCGTTCGGGCGGGTCACTGGGACGAGGACCCCAGTTCGAGCCGATGAAAGCGCGGAACGCCTCTGAGGTGGGACGGCGGGAGCGCGTATTGCCGCGGTCAGCCATCGTTTGATCAGTTGATTGTTCAGATTCGGTTTCGTTCTCACTCATGTTTCTATGTTCTCACTTTCAGCGATCAATGCTGCGCTGAGCCCGCCAGTTTTCCTTAGCGCGCGTGTGCCGATACGGTACATACATGATCCGCATTGACCCGCATACTCACTCGGCCTGCTCGGATGGGACGGACACTCCCGCTCAACTCATGATGGCTGCATCCCGCGTGGGCCTGGACGTGGTGGGGCTGACTGATCACGACACGACCGCCGGATGGGAGGACGCGGCGGCGATGGTGGAGCGCACCGGGGTGGCGCTCATGCGTGGCATTGAAATGTCCACAGCGTCGAACGGGATCAGTGCTCACGTGCTGGCGTACATGCCTGACCCCTCGTTCCCTGAGCTGGTTGAGACGATGCGGCGCTCGCGGGAGTCGCGCGAGGGACGGGCGCGCAAGATTGTGCAGAACCTGTCAGCAGACTTTCCGATCACGTGGGGCGCTGTCGTTGCGCAGACGCGGGGCGAGAATGTGCCGGTGGGGCGCCCTCACATTGCTGACGCATTGGTCGAGGCAGGTGTGTTCCCTGATCGCGGGGCTGCATTTGACGGCGCCCTGCATCCGTCACTGAAGTACTACGTGCACTACTGGGCTCCTGATCCGGTTGATACCGTTCGTCTGATTCGTCGCGCGGGCGGTGTCCCGGTTCTGGCGCATCCGAGGGCGAGGGCGAGGCAGCGAATCCTGAGCGAAGACGTCATTGCTGACATGGCGGAAGCCGGTTTATTCGGTCTGGAACGTGACCACCGCGACCACGACGCTGCTGCTCGTGAGGAAGTGGAGCGCATCGCGGATCGGCTGGGACTGCATGTGACTGGATCGTCGGACTATCACGGCCAGGGAAAGCCGAACCAGCTTGGAGAAAATCTGACATCAGAGTATGTTTATCGGGCAGTGGAAGAACAAGCCAGCCTGGAGGTCGTACGCCCGTGAACGTCGCTGAGATCCTCAATATCGGTTTGCTCGCCACGACGTTTACGAAGCTGTTTGTCATCATGGACCCGATTGGGACGGTCCCGGTGTTTTTGTCGCTCACGGGGCGCTATTCGGTGGCCGACAAGAGGCGCGCCGCAGTGCAGGCCACGGTCACCTCGCTGGGTGTGATCTTGCTGTTCGCTGCGATCGGACAGTACATTTTGCAGTTTCTGGAGATTTCCACTGAATCGCTGCAGCTGTCGGGCGGTTTCCTGTTGTTCCTAGTGGCGATGGAGTTGCTGACGGAAAAAGACCAGGACGAACCTGACACCGGGGATCACAATGTCAACGTCGCGCTGGTTCCGCTGGGCACGCCCCTCCTGGCCGGTCCGGGCGCAATCGTTGCCGTCATGGTGGCGGTGACGAATTCGGGTAAGACGATCTCCGGGTGGGTGGCAGTTGCCCTGGCTGTCGTGCTGATGCACGTGGTGATTTGGCTGACGATGCGTTTTTCCGTTGAGCTGGCCAAATTCCTAGGCCAGGGTGGCATCATGATCCTGACGAAGATCGCCGGTTTGCTGCTGGCGGCGATTGCCACACAGATGGTGATGACAGCGATCTTCACTTTTGTGCGTCATGCGGGGTTGTAGCGCTGAGCTAATTTTGTTGACATATCTATGGTTGAGTCATT